>JBBDMP010000001.1:0-3423 GCA_040878265.1 Gaiellales bacterium
TGCCCGAGTTCGAGGTCATCGACACACTGTCTGCGGTCGTTGGATCTGGAGCGTCCGGTGAGGTCATCGACCTTGCGCGAAAGCCGCCGGTCGAGCTCAGGGTCATCGACGGCGGGCGATCCGACAGCGCGGATCCGGCACTCGGCGCCGGCCTCCTGTCCGCCGCCCGATGGCAGGTCCTCGTCAAGCGGGCAGTGGATCTGGCCGGGGGGCTGCTCCTACTCACGCTGCTGCTGCCGGTGCTGCTCACCATTTGCGCGCTCGTTCGAGCGACGTCCGCGGGACCGGCTCTCTATGTTCAGGAACGGGTCGGCAGGGAAGGACGGCCGTTCCGCATGTACAAGTTGCGGTCGATGTGCCAGGGGGCACATCTCACTCGGGGCGAGCTTCGCAACCTCAACGAGGTCGCCGGACCCGTGTTCAAGATCCGGCGGGATCCGAGGATCACGCCAGTAGGTCGCTTGTTGCGGAGGCTATCGATCGACGAGCTTCCGCAACTCATCAATGTGATACGCGGGCATATGAGCTTGGTCGGCCCCCGGCCCCCGCTGCCGGAGGAGTTTGCGACCTACAACCAGCGCGAACAGGAGCGTCTTTCAGTCAAGCCCGGAATCACCTGCATCTGGCAGGTGAGTGGGCGGTCCGATCTGGACTTCGAGACGTGGGTGGAGATGGATCTTGAATACATCTCCACATGGAACCTGCGGCGTGATTTCAGGCTCCTGCTCAGGACGCTTCCCGCGGTGATCAACGGGCGCGGAGCCTATTGAAGACCCCCGATGCGGCACGGGAGCGTGTCGCGGGTGCGGGATCACTCTTGTGATCGGTATGCCCGAGTAGGGGGTCGGCGAACGCTGCGAAGCGTCGGATCGTGGCAGCGAGATCCGTGTCGCGAGTTGGATCGATGCGATGGGCGCCGGGGTTGGTGACGGCGGCGTCGAGAACCGTTCTCAGCCGATCCTCGGTTTCCACGAGCTCGACGTGGCCCGCGGCGGCGGCGCGACGCGCGTACAGGAGTTGGTGATCGTCGACGTGCTCGTCGAACCTCCTGCGTCTGGGCACCACGATCGGCTTTACCCCGGCCTGGCGGCAGTCGACGATCGTCGCCGGACCGCCGTGACAGACGACGGCGACCGCGCGGGAAATGAGGTCCTGGAGCTGTTCGCGCGAGAGGTATGCCTCCCACGACGCGATCTCCGGGCTACGGCTCGTTCCCGTCTGGATGAAACACTCGATTCCAGGCCCTGCCGACCGAGCCCAGGCGTCGACCCACCGCACGAGCCGATCGAATCGGTGGTGATCGGTTCCGACCGTCGCGAGGACGAGTTGCCGGTGGCCGTCGGCCTCGCGGTCAGTAGAGCGGGCCAATGAGCCTTCCCCGCGGGAAGAAGCGCGCCTGCTCCTCCCATTGGAGAGCGAACAGGTGGCTAAGGGGATAGCACAACCGGGCCGTGAGCGACGGAGCGTCGATCCGGTCGAAGACCTCGATGTAGATCGTCCGGGCCCCGAGCAGGCGGCCCAGCAAGAAGAAGGGCAAGGCCACCCCGGCGCCTGTGGAGACGATGACATCGGGCCGGTGCCGCCGCAGGACGCGCCACGCGAGGACGCTGTTCCGCAGGAGGTTCGGGATGTTCCTCGTCGTCGGATGATGGGCTGCAACGATCGTTTCGCCCCGGAGGACGGACCGCGCGTCTTCCTTGTCGAACGTCACCCACACCCGCCGGAATCGCTCCCACCACGGGCGCAGGTTGTACAGCTGAGCTAGGTGGCCGCCCGAAGAGCACACGAGCAACACGGTGGGCTCCTCGATCCGCTCGCGGTCCTTCCCCATCATCGCTGCGGGCCCTGTCGCCTCACAGGCGCGATCCGTGGGTCGGAGCGGGGGTCCAGATCGGCGTCGTCATGCTCGGACAGGTGGGCACCGTTCCCCGAGCGAGCGAGAACGTCGCCGGAAGGCTCGTTCGGCGACGTCGTTCGCTCGGTGATCTCGACGGCCCGAGCGTCCGGGTTCGAGGCCCGCGGTGTCCTCCGAGTCTTGTCTGGTCCGCTCGGCGGGGGCCCGTAGTTGTACCCGTACCCGTACCCGTAGCGGAGCTCGGAGAGTCGTGAGGGGGCCACGTTGTTCAGCACACCGCCGTCGATGACGGCGCCGACCTGTGCCAGCTGATCGAAGGCATGGCGGACGGCAGCTTTGCGGGTCTTGTCGGCGTGTGCGACGAAGAGCAGCCCGTCGAGCAGAGGAGCAACCGCCAGGGTGTCTGCGAGGCCGAGAACAGGAGGCAGGTCGATGATGACGAAGTCGAACGCCTCCCGGGCTCCGTGCACGATCTCGGCCATCCTGCGGGACTGGAGGAGCTCGGCAGGACGGGCCGGGATCGCTCCGCTCGCCACGATGTGGAGGTTCCCGCCCATCTTCGTGACGACCTCCTCGATCCTGACCTGGTCGGATAGGACCTCGCTCAACCCAGGCCCCGTGGGAAGACCGAAGTACTCGTGCAGCATCGGGCGTCGAAGGTCTGCCGAGATCGCCAGGACGTTCTGGTCGGCGAGAGCGAGAGCGACGGACAGGTTGGCGACCGTCACCGTCTTCCCTTCGCCCATGGCCGCGCCGGTTACGCCGATCACACGGAGATCCCGTTGCCGGCCGAGGGACATCACGCTCGTCCGCAGAAGGCGATACGCCTCTGCGGCCGGGCTCCTGGGTTGCTGCTCGGTGACGAGGAAGGGCTCTCGACGACGATTCACCCTCATCACGCTCGGGATGATGCTGAGCGTCGCTGCGCCGATGACGGACTCGAGATCCATGCGGGTGGCGATCCGATCGTCCATCCGATCCTTCACGAACGCCCCGACGACGCCGCCGAAGAGCCCCAGGAAAAGCCCCAGGGCGAGGTTCATCGGATGGTTCGGGCTGGACGGCGCGCTCTGCGGCGTCGCGGGCAGGATCAGTTCCCCGGGATCGACGGTCAGGGGGATCTGAGTCAGCTGACTGGCGAGGACGGCGATCTGTTGGTTGAGGATGTCTCGTCGCGATCGCGCGTTGCGGAACTCGACGGTCCCTTCGGTCGAGGCGTTCATCGCCTCGTTCTGAGCATCTCGCTCCAGGGCGAGCCCGTCCATGATCGTCTGCAAGGCGTCGCGCTCCTCAGCGAGCCTCGCTTCGGCCTGCGTGCGTCGGTAGGACAGGTAGGCCTTCGCAAAGGCGTTGGCGCCATTCGCGGCACCTTGCGGCGTCGACGCGGTGAATGAGACGTCCAGTACGAGAGAATCCGGCGCGGTTTCCACCGAGATTGCCTCCAACAGATCCTCGATGCTCGCGGGTGTTCCCAGATCCCGCTTGGCGAGAGCCGCGATGCTCGCGGAGGCCACCAGCCGAGCCTCGGTCTCGATGCTTACGAGCTGGTCGGGCCGGAACGCGGATGA
>JBBDMP010000001.1:3523-8949 GCA_040878265.1 Gaiellales bacterium
ATGCGGAGCGGGAGCACCCTGCTCGACCGCGTCCTGAGCCAGGTTCCCGGGTTCGTATCCGTGGGAGAGGTCGTGCATATCTGGGAGCGAGGCCTGCTCCGCGACGAGCTGTGTGGCTGCGGCGAGCCCTTCAGCCAATGTCCGTTCTGGACGCAGGTCGGGGACCTCGCGTTCGGTGGCTGGGCCGGACTGGACGTCCGTGATGTGATCGAGCTTCAACGGTCGGTCGACCGCACCCGGTGGGTGCCGCTGATGCTGCTCGCCCGAGACGAGAGTCGGTATGGCCGGAAGTTGCGGCGATATGCCGACGTCTTGTCCCGGTTGTATCGGGGGATCGAGGCTGCCTCGGAGGGGGCCGTCATCGTGGATTCCTCCAAGCACGCCTCCACAGCCTTCCTGCTCCGACGGGTGCCGGGGATCCGGCTCCACGTGGTCCATCTGGTCCGCGACAGTCACGGTGTTGCGTACTCCCTGACGAAGAAGGTTCGGCGCCCTGAGGTGCGCTCGGCCGCCGAGTACATGCCCAAGGCGACGCCGGTGCGTTCCGGGCTCGAGTGGTTGACCGTCAACGGGCTCTTCCACGCGCTTCGCGCCCTTGGCACACGGACGACGTTCGTCACGTACGAGTCCCTCGTCACCAGCGCCCGGGAACGCATCGAGCAGATCACGCGCGCTCTCGGCAGGCAGGCCGAGCCGGCGCACCTCGGCTTCGTGAACGACGGCGTGGTGGGGTTGACGGTCGATCACACGATCTCGGGCAATCCGATGCGGTTCGTCGTAGGCGACGTCAGCTTGCGTCTCGACGACGCGTGGCGGCGCGACATGGGTCCCGTGGATCGAGTCGTGACGACGATGCTCACCTGGCCCCTCCTCGCCCGGTACGGCTACCTGGCGAGGGGTCGGCGATGACGGCCGGGAAGGGACGGCCGGTTCCCGACCTCCAGTCCCGTCAGTGGCCGGGCGTCTCGGTCGTCGTGCCCACGCGCGATCGCCCGAAAGCGCTCGCTCACGCGGTCCGATCGATCCTCGAGCAGCGTTACGAAGGTGATATCGACGTGCTCGTCGTCTTCGATCAGTCCGAGATCAGGGAGATCGAGGTCGATCAGCGGACCGTGGGTCGAGTGAGAACGATGGCGAACGCGCGCGCTCCCGGCCTCGCCGGCGCTCGGAACACCGGCATCCTTGCAGCAGACGGCGAGCTCGTTGCGTTCTGCGACGACGACGACGAGTGGTTCCCCGACAAGCTTCGGAGCCAGGTCAAGCGGCTCGTCGAGCGGCCGGACGCATCGGCGGCGACGACGGGGATCGTCGTCGACTTCCAGGGGCACACCTTCGAGCGGGTCGCTCCTGCGGACGCGGTCACGTTCGACATGCTGCTGCGCTCCCGGCACATGGAGCTGCATCCCTCGACGTTCCTCGCGCGGCGCCGAGACCTGATCGAGGACGACGGGCTCCTCGACGAGGCCATCCCGGGCAGCTATGGCGAGGACTACGAGTGGTTGCTGCGGCGGGCACGTCGGGGACCGGTCCTGGCCGTCCGCCGGCCGCTCGCTCGCGTCCATTGGCACCGCTCCTCGTGGTTCAACGGTCGGTGGGACGTCATCGCCGAAGCGCTCTCGTATCTGCTGGAGCGGTATCCGGAGTTCTCGACCGAGCGGCGGGGTATCGCTCGCGTTCGCGGGCAGGTGGCGTTCGCGCACGCAGCCGCCCGCCACCCGGAGGCGGCGCGTCGGTGGGCGTGGAACGCGCTGAGCGCGAATCCGCTGGAACGCCGGGCGATCGCGGCTCTCGTCGTTTCGACGGGCCTGATACCCGCGCAGGGGATCGTCGACCTTGCGAACCGGTTCGGGCGAGGCATCTGATGACGTATGCGGTGCAGGCACGGGCGCCGGAGCGCGCGGCGACGCTGCCGGGGGGTTGGCCGCTGTTCGTGCTCTTCCTCGGTTTCCCGGTCTGGTGGTCGCTCGGGGTGGCGGGATTCATCTACCCGGTGCTCGCCGTGCCGATGCTCTTCTGGCTCCTGCGGAAGCGTTCCATCCTCCTTCCGCGGGGGATCCTGGTCTGGATCGCCTTCCTCGCGTGGGCGATCGCATCCGCGACCCAGCTAACCGGGACTGGCCGAACGATCGGCTACCTCTGGCGGTTGAGCTCGTACGCCTCGGCGACGGTGTTCCTGCTCTACGTGTTCAACATGCCGGAGGAACGCCTTCCGACTCGCTGGTTGGTGAAGCTGCTCGCCGCGTTCTGGGCGATCGTCGTCCTCGGCGGAATCCTGGGCGTCCTCGCGCCTTCCTTCTCGTTCGCCAGCCCGGTCGAGCGGATGCTCCCCCCATCGCTCGCCGGCGACGCATTCATCCAGGTGCTCGTTCATCCCGCCTCGGCTCAGATCCACGACTTCCTCGGCTACGCGGTCGCGCGTCCGGCGGCGCCGTTCCCCTACACGAACGACTGGGGATCGGCCTTCGGCCTGCTCGTCCCCTTCGTGATCCTGGCGTGGGGCCGGTGGCGTTCGAGCTGGGGGAGGATCTTCACGGCCGGGCTGGCGATCGCATCGGTCGTGCCCGTCGTCCTGTCGCTGAATCGCGGTCTCTGGCTTAGCCTCGCCGTAGGGCTCGTCTACGCGGCCTTCCGCTTGGCGGCCGCCGGACGCGAGCGGGCGCTGGTTGCCTTCATCGCCGTCGTTCTCGTTGGGGGAAGCGTGGTCTTCTTCACCCCGCTCAAGGACGTCATCGATGCGCGCCTCGAAACGGGCCACAGCAACGAACGTCGCGCCATGCTCTACGAGGAGGCGGGTACGGTGACGCTCGAGTCACCGCTGTTCGGCTTCGGTGCACCGACCCCGTCGGAGTGGAACCCCAATGCCCCGCCTGTTGGGACGCAAGGCCTCTTGTGGACCGTCCTCGTCTCACATGGCTTCGTCGGAGCGGGTTTGTTCCTGGCGTGGTTCGTGCAGGCCTTCTGGAGGACGCGAAAGGCGAGGCGTGAGGTTCCATTCTGGTGCCATGTCATGCTCCTGATCGCGCTGATCCAACTCGCCGTCTACGACATGATCCCGACGCAACTGCACATCATGATGCTCGGCATCGCGATCGCGATGCGTGAGGTCTCGTTGCACCCCGAGGACGCGCTCCAGCTTGAGCCCGAGCAGGTGAGGCCGTGAGCACGCCGTCCGTTGCCTCGTCCCCGAGCAGACGGCTGTCTCCGGACCTGCGATGGCTCGCAGCTGCCCTGTGGCCGGGGGGCGAGATCGTCGAGGGTGATGGTCACGCCGCCTCATCGCGAGCGCCCCACGCCTCGTTCATCGCCCTGCCGAGCTCCCGGCACCCTCGCCTACTGGTGCCTGCACGGAACCCAGGGGCGGCAAGCGTCGCGCTTCGTCAGTACAACGACGGGCTGAGCCAGGCCGCACGAGTGCGCAAGGCCGCCGCGGGGATGGCGCTCGGGCTCGGGCTGGGGCGATTCGTCGGCGGTCGTGTCGACGTGTTCCCGGGGGCAGACTCGTCATCGCTCCCTCTCCTGTCGAACGAGCTTCGCCTCGTCTTCGGAGATCGGCGTATGGAGATCGCCGTGTTCCTCGGGGAACGGGACCGGCCGAACCGGAAACCGATCCTGCAGGTGATGACCGAGCAGGGCGAGGTGCTCGGATACGTGAAGGTGGGCTGGAATGGCGTCACGAAACGTCTGGTTGCGAACGAGGCCGATGCGTTGCGTTCGTTGGCCGCATCTCCGCCGGAGACGTTTCGCGTTCCACGGTTGCTCCACGAGGGGGGGGTTGGCGATCACCACGTCACGGTGCTCTCGCCTTTCCGCCACAGGCTGTTGCGGCGCGGTGAGCTGGGCGCCCCGCCTCCGGGTGCGGCCCTTCGAGAGGTGGCGTTCAGGCAGGGAACGGAGACGCGCGCGCTCGCCGGCAGTGAGTACGCGCGAATGGTTCGGGATCGGCTCGCCGACGTGGCCGACGTCGGCAGGCGGGATCTGCTGGCTGAAGCGTTCGATGGCATCGAGAGCGTGGCGGGCGAGGTCGCCATGATCTTCGGGTCCTGCCACGGCGATTGGACGCCCTGGAACATGACCCGGGCGCGATCGGGGCTGATCGTCTGGGACTGGGAGCGGAGCGCGCAACCGGTTCCGGTGGGTCTGGACGTTCTGCACCATCGTTTCCAGTTCGCGTGGCGCGGGGGTCGAGTCCCCGTCGAGCGGGCGATCTCCGCGGCACGCCGGGAGTCCGGCGACATGCTGTCCTGGCTGGGAGTCGCCGAGCCCAACCACGAGCTCCTGCTCCGCCTCTATCTCCTCGAGCTGATACTTCGGTTCGAGGAGGGCCGTGGCGATGGCGCGTCCCTTCGACCCTCGGCCGACCTCGAGGTGGCGCTCCGCGAAGGGATGGCGCCGGCGTGAGCGCGCGCGGCATGAAGGCCGGAGTCTTGACAGCAGTGCGAACCGGCGCGCGGCTGTACACAGTTCCCACCGCAAACGCGCGGCTGCTGCCCGACTTCCTCATCATCGGAGCCGAACGCGCCGGGACGACGTCCCTGTATCGCTATCTCGGTCAGCATCCGCAGGTCATGGGCGTGACGCTCCGTCGGAAGGGTGCGCACTATTTCGACACCAACTTCAACCGGAGTCTCCGGTGGTACCGGTCGCATTTTCCGTCCGATCGCGCTGCGCGCAATCGCGCCATTCGTACGGGGGCGGAACGCGTCGTCACCGGTGAGGCGTGTCCCTACTACGTGTTCCATCCTCTCGTGCCCGAACGGGTCCGTGCGCTCTTGCCGGAGGTCCGGTTGATCCTTATGCTTCGAGACCCCCTGTCCCGGGCGTACTCGCACCACCTTCACGAGGTCGCTCGTGGCTTCGAACATCTCTCCTTCGAGGCGGCGATCGATGCCGAGGCGGAACGGCTCGAGGGAGAAGAGGACCGGATCTGCAGCGAACCCGGGTACAACAGCTTCAACCACCAGCACTACTCCTATCTGGCTCGCGGACGGTACCTCGAACAGATCGAGCGATGGCACGCGCAGTTCCCGGCCGAGCAGATGCACGTCGTCGACAGCCGCGCGTTCTTCGCCGAACCCGACGCTGGATACCGCGGGGTCCTCAGGTTCCTCGGCCTTGCTGAGCGATCGCTCGGTGAGTACCCACAACTGAACGCGCAATCCCACGGCCGCATACCTTCTGCAGCGGCCGAACGCCTCCGCGAGCGCTTCGCCGAGCCGAACCGGCGGCTGGAGGAGTACCTCTGCCGCTCGTTCTCGTGGGAGGCCGCACGTGAGCACGGCTCCTGAGTCCGGTCCCCAGGACGTTTCCCAGATCCATCTCCGAGTTCTCGCTCGAGGTGGGGTCATCAACCTCCTCGGGGTCATCGCGTCCGCGGTGTTCGGCTTCGCGCTCGTGGTGATCGTGACGAGGGGGTTCACCCCGACCCA
>JBBDMP010000002.1:0-8919 GCA_040878265.1 Gaiellales bacterium
CCCTGTCGAATCGCGTCATTCTCATCCTTGGGTTTGCCAACCTTCTCGCGGACGGCGTCTCCATGGGGGCGAGCAACTACCTGGCCCGCCGCTCGGAGGGGGAGGCGGCGGAGGATCCGGCGCGCCGACTTGTCGCCCGAAACGCAGTGGCGACCTTCCTCGGCTTCGTCGTCGCCGGGATCATTCCGCTCGCGGCGTACCTCGTGCCTCTGCCGGACGGCTCGCGCTACGGCGTGGCCATTGGTCTGACCCTTTCCTCGCTCTTCCTTGTCGGGGCGTCTCGCTCGCTCGTTCGCGACCGGCCCGTCCTTCGCAGTGGACTCGAGATCCTGCTCGTCGGCTCGATCGCGGCCGGAATTGCTTATGGCATCGGTGCTCTCGCCGCCGACCTCACCGCCGACGGGACCGGGCCCTGACGTGGGCAATCGCTGGGTTCGCGAGGTACCCCGCGCCGCAGCGGCAGACCAAGCGCACGAGGTCCTTGCCGAGTTGGAGGGCAAGCTGTTCGAGAGCTCGGTCGACGTGGCCGTGTGTGACGGTGAGCGGCTTGTCGGTCTTGTCCCGATAGAGGGGCTACTCGCCGCCGACCCAGCGACCCGGCTCGGCGATTTGGTCGGCGGCCGACCGCCGATCACAGTCGCTGAAGGAGACGATTTGGAGACCGCCGCCGCGCAAGCCGCGCGCCGAGGGGCGCGGACCGTCGCTGTGGTCGATCGGAGCGGCAACTTCCTCGGCCTCGTGCCGCCTGAGGAGCTGCTCGCCACCCTGAACGCCGAGCACGAGGAGGACATCCTCCGGCTGAGCGGCTCCCTCGCCGGCGCAACACGTGCCAGAAGCGCGGCAGAAGAGCGAGTACCGCGGCGTCTCTGGCACCGGTTGCCGTGGCTCCTGCTCGGCCTCGGGGGCGCGATGGCTTCGGCTGGGATCGTCGCGTCATTCGAGGAGGAGCTCCAGACCCAGCTCCTGCTTGCCTTCTTCCTGCCGGCAGTTGTGTACATGGCCGACGCCGTCGGAACGCAGACCGAGGCCATCGTCATCCGGGGCATCTCCGTCGGCGTCCCCGCTCGACACGTTATCGGTCGCGAGCTCACGACGGGGCTGATCATGGGCGCTCTCGTTGCCGGGGCTTTCTTTCCATTCGCGCAGCTCGTTTGGGGGGATACGGACGTGGCCGCGACAGTCGCTCTCGCCCTTCTGGCGAGCTGCTCGACAGCCACTGTCGTTGCGATGGCCCTCCCATACGCCCTCAACAAGGCCGGCCGTGACCCAGCATTCGGTTCTGGTCCGCTCGCGACCGTCGTGCAGGACCTTCTCTCCATCGTCATCTACTTCGCTGTCGGAACCGCGCTGAGCGGTTGACCGCGCCTAGAGATTTGTCACGCGACCACCAGGACGTCGGTCTTGGCCTTGTGCAGGACTCCTTCGCTGACGGAGCCGAACAGCAGGCGCTCGAGGACGTTCTTATGCTCGCTGCCGACGACCACGAGGTCAGCGTGTTCCTCGAGTGCCTCGGCGGTGATGACCCCAGCCGGGTCGCCACGGCCCTGCACGATGCGGGCATCGATGCGGAGCTCCTGCAGCCGCTTCTTCGCCTCGCGGAGCGCGGCGGCGTAGTCCTCGAGTTCGATCGGGCTGTAAGCGACCCCGCCCTTGACGCCCAGTAAGCGCACAGCTGCGACGCACGTGATCGTGCCTCCGTTGACCAGCTCAGCCGCCTTCTCGAGCGCCCGCCGAGCCGAGTCGGAGCCGTCATATCCGAGGACGATGTTCATGGTCCACTCCTTCGGTCGATTCACCTGAATCCTCTTGTTGGAGACGTCCGGAGTCATCAGGAAGCTCGCTGAACCTCGTGCGGAAAAGCCGCAGAGGGGGGGCCGCTACCAGGTCTTGAGGCGGACTGCGCGTTCTGGCCGGCGGACGTGCACCCTCGCGTCGAGCGCAATGCATCCGTCTGGGCGGGCAATGACCGGATTGAGGTCGAGCTCGGCCACCTCGGGATGTTCGTCGCCGAGTCGCGAGAGCCGGTGGAGGAGGTCGGCGAGCGCATGCTCGTCGGCAGCGGGCCGTCCCCTGTAGCCGCGTACGAGCCGGCCGACCTTTCCGCCCGAGACGAGTTCCTCGGCATCGGCATCCGTGAGCGGCGCGATGGCGAACCCTGCCTCGCCCACGAGCTCGGCGAGCTCGCCGCCTGGCCCGAACGCGATGAGGGCGCCGAACACGGGATCTTGCACGAGTCCGGCAAGCAGCTCGGAACCGCCGGTGACCATCGGCTGGACGAGCACCGGCGATCCGATCCGCTCTGCTGCGGCGCGCACGGCCTCCTCGGTTGCGAGGTTCAAGGCCACACCCCCGATCTCAGTCTTGTGCACCCCGGCCTCGGCTGTCTTGACGACGCAAGGAAGGCCCACCTCGTGAGCCGCCTTCACCGCCTCGTCCGGGCTCCGAGCCACGACCTCGGCGACGAGCGGGATCCCGTACGCCTCGAGGAGCCGCCTCAACGGGCCCGGCTCGAGCCACGTGTCGTCCGCGATGATCGTCTCTGCAGCTCCGGCTTCGATGCCGTCCACCTCGGGTACCGATCCGGCCGGCCGGCGCAGCCACTCGGCGCGCTCAACTGCCCGCGCAAATGCCCGTACCGCCGACTCGGGGTACGGAAAGGCTCCGGCCGGCCGCTCCGCCGCCATGACAGCAGTTATTACCGGCCTCGGATCTGCGGCCGCACGGCGACTTTCTTCGATCACAGCCCAGATGGACGCGGCATCGACTGCCGCCGTCGGCGCGAAGAGGACGAACACGGCATCAACATTCGCGTCTGCGAGCACGGGCTCGAGCGCAGCCTCGTAATCCTTCGCGGTCGCCGAGCCGAGAAGATCGATGGGGTTCGCGGCGCTCCCGGCATTCGGTAGGACCGCCTCCAGGGCAGCGCGGGTCTCATTCTGGAGCTGGATGACCTCGAGGCCCGCCCCATCGCAAGCATCGGCGCAAAGAATTCCGAAACCGCCGGCATTCGTGAGAATCGCAACCCGCCGTCCGCGCGGTAGAGGTTGCGACGAGAAAAGCGCCGCTGCGTCGACGAGGTCCTCGAGACTCGACGCGCGTACCACGCCGGCCTGCCGAAAGAGCGCCCGCACGGCAGCTTCGGAGCTGGCGAGGGCCGCCGTGTGCGAGGCCGCTGCCCGGGCGCCCGCCCGTGTGACGCCGCTCTTCAGCGCAATCACGGGCTTGCTCCTGGCGACGCGGCGTGCGAGGCGGGCGAACTTGTGAGGGTTCCCGAAGGACTCGACGTAGAGGACGACCACGGTCGTGTCGTCGTCCTCCTCCCAGTACTCGAGCAGGTCGTTCGAGGAGACGTCCGCCTTGTTCCCGATCGAGACGAATGCCGAAAAGCCGAGCCCGCGGGCCGCGCTCTCCTCGAGGAGGGCGAGGCCCAGAGCACCGCTCTGGGACGAGAAGCCAATCCGGCCGGATGGGAAAGCGTGGGGAGCAAAGGTCGCGTTCAGGTGAGAGGCGGCGGCCGAGAGGCCGAGGCAGTTCGGGCCGAGCAGGCGGGACCCGTATCCGCGAACGAGTGCGAGGAGCTCGGCTTCACGGGCTGCGCCCTCGTGGCCGGTCTCCGCAAATCCGGCGGAGATGACGCAGACCGCGCGAGTGCCGCGCCGAAGCACGGCGCCGACTCCCTCGAGAACCGCCTCGGCCGGTAGACAGACGACCGCGAGGTCGGGAACTTCCGGAAGCTCCTCCACCGAGTCGAATCCGCGCAGTCCAGCTACCGCCTCACCGCGACGGTTCACGGGGTAGACCTTCCCCTCGAAGCCACCTTCGACGATGTTTCGAAGGACCGCGCCGCCGATGGAGCCTCCGCGCGAGGAAGCGCCGAGCACGGTAACGGCGGCGGGGGTAAAGAAGGGCCTCAAGGATGCGACGACAGCCTCGTGATCGCGCGTGTCGATCCGCGCCCTGTACGCCTCCGTCGGCGCAATCGGGAACGTGACCTCGATCGTTGCGCCGTCCGTAGCTCGCCTCAGCTCGAAGCCCGCTTCCCGGAAGACTCCGAGCATGGCCGTGTTCCCTTGCAGAACCTCGGCCACGAATTCTTCGATGCCCGCCTCGGCTGCTGTGGCGGCTAGCTGCTCGAGGAGGCGCGTGCCGACGCCGTGCCGCTGTAGGCGGTCCTCGACCGCGAAGGAGACCTCGGCGCGGGCGGGGTCACGGAGCCGCGCCCAGCTCGCCAGCGCCGTGATGCGCTGTGCTCCGTTCTCGTCTACGACCGCGACGAGATCCCCTCGCTCGTGCCAGTCCGGATCGAGGAAAGGCTTGACGAGCTCGCGCGTGGCCGCTTCGAAGCCGTGGAAGCGGAAGTAGCGGCTCTCTTCCGAGAGCTGCGAAAAAAAAGCGAGAAGGTCGTCGGCGTCCGCGTGCGTCGTCGCCCGGAGGCGGAGGGTCGTACCCTCCCGGAGGATGACGTCCCGGACGACCGTTGCGGGATCCACGCCGCCCTACGAGGGCCAGACCCAGTCGCGCACCCGTGGGTCATCTTCCCCGTGCTCACGCGTCCACGCTCGGCAGCGCAGGCGCGTGTCCACCATGTCCTGGCGTAGACGCGCTGCCTTGCCCGCCAGGCCCGGGACCCGATCGATGACGTCCATGACGAGGTGGAAGCGGTCGAGGTCGTTGAGCATGACCATGTCGAAGGGCGTCGTCGTCGTACCCTCCTCCTTATAGCCGCGCACGTGGAGGTTCCCGTGATTCGTGCGGCGGTAGGCCAGACGGTGGATCAGCCAGGGGTACCCGTGAAAGGCGAAGACGATCGGCTTGTCCTTGGTGAACAGCGAGTCGAATTCGCTGTCGGGAAGCCCATGCGGATGCTCGCTTTCCGGCTGGAGGCGCATCAGGTCGACGACGTTCACCACCCGAACCTTGAGGTCGGGGAGGCGTTCCCGGAGGATCGCCGCAGCGGCGAGCGTCTCGAGCGTCGGCGTGTCGCCGGAACACGCGAGGACGACGTCCGGCTCGCCGCGCTCGTCCGTCGAGGCCCACTCCCAGATGCCGATCCCGCGCGTGCAATGGATGATCGCGTCGTCGATCGAGAGGTAGTTGAGAGCCGGCTGCTTCCCGGCCACGATGACGTTCACGTAGTGGCGGCTGCGCAGGCAGTGGTCTGTGACGGAGAGGAGCGTGTTCGCGTCGGGTGGAAGGTAGACGCGGATGACCTCGGCCTTCTTGTTCACGACGTGGTCGATGAAGCCTGGATCCTGGTGCGAGAAGCCGTTGTGATCCTGGCGCCAAACGTGCGAGCTGAGCAGGTAGTTGAGCGATGGAAGCGGCCGCCGCCAGGGAATGCCTCTCGTGACCTTCAGCCATTTGGCGTGCTGGTTGAACATGGAATCCACGATGTGGATGAAGGCCTCGTAGCAATTGAAGAGGCCGTGCCTCCCCGTGAGGAGGTAGCCCTCGAGCCAGCCCTGGCAGAGGTGCTCCGAGAGCACCTCCATGACCCGCCCGTCCGGGCTCAAGCCGTCGTCGGTGGGGTCGATCTCCGCTTCCCAGGCCCGATCGGTCACCTCGAAGACGGCCCCCAGTCGGTTCGATGCCGTCTCATCGGGACCGAACAACCTGAACGAGTCACGGTTGCGGTCAATCACGTCGCGGAGGAACGTGCCGAGCACCCGTGTGGCCTCGCTGAAGGTCGTTCCCGGCTTGGCCACCTCGACGGCGTAGTCGCGGAAGTCCGGTAGGACGAGATCGCGGAGAACGGCGCCGCCGTTGGTGTGCGGGTTGGCGCTCATGCGTCGGACACCTCTGGGCGGCAGCTCCGCCAGCTCTGGGACGAGGGTGCCCCGCTCGTCAAAAAGCTCCTCGGGCTTGTAGCTCTTTAGCCACTCTTCCAGGAGGCTCAGGTGCGCCGCGTTTCCGCGCACGTCGGCGATGGGGACCTGGTGGGAGCGCCAGGTGCCCTCGACCGGCACTCCGTCGACTTCTGCCGGCCCGGTCCAGCCCTTCGGAGTCCGCAGGACGATCAGCGGCCAGCGTGGGCGGCCGCGGGCGCCCTCGTGCCGCGCGGCGTGCTGGATGCGCGCGATCTCGTCGAGCGCCTCGTCGAGCACGGCGGCGAATCGTTGGTGGACGAGCTCGGGCTCCTCACCGGCGAAGCCGCCCTCCACGAGCAGTGGGAGGTAGCCATTGCCCTTGAAGAGAGAAACCAGCTCGTCGTCGGGAATCCTCGCCAGCAGAGTCGGATTGGCGATTTTGTAGCCGTTCAGGTGGAGGATCGGCAGCACGGCCCCGTCGGTCTTCGGGTTGAGGAACTTGTTCGAGTGCCAGCTCGCGGCGAGCGGCCCAGTTTCCGCCTCGCCGTCGCCCACGACACAGGCCACGAGCAGGTCAGGGTTGTCGAAGGCGGCCCCGAAGGCATGGGCGAGTGCGTAGCCGAGCTCGCCGCCCTCGTGCATCGAGCCCGGTGTCTCCGGCGCCGCATGGCTCGGGATCCCGCCTGGAAAGGAGAACTGGCGGAAGAGCTCGCGCAGGCCCTCCTCGTCTTCGCTCACGTGGGGATAGAGCTCGCTGTACGTCCCCTCGAGGTACGCGTTCGCCACGACCGCGGGCCCGCCGTGCCCAGGACCCGTCACATAGATCGCGTCGAGATCCCGCTCGCGGATCGCCCGGTTGAGATGGACGTAGATCAGGTTGAGTCCAGGCACGGTGCCGAAGTGGCCCAGGAGGCGAGGCTTCACGTGCTCGTCCCGGAGAGGCTCACGCAGCAGCGGGTTCTCCAGCAGGTAGATCTGGCCAACGGACAGGTAGTTGGCGGCGCGCCAGTACGCGTCGATGACCTCGAGCTCGTCGTCTGCGAGCGGTCCTTGCCGGGCCTTCGCGGTCTGCATCCTTTCCATGACTCGCTCCTCCCCGATGCGGCTCATGCAGCGTGCCACACGTACGCAGGACGGGCGATTCTCGGCACCCCCTCTACGAGTGGGCGCCAAGCGTCCAAGGCCGCGTTCACGGGCCACTGAAACGGCTCGTCGATGAGCTCCTCGACGATCCATTCAACGTTCGATCCCTCGAAGACGAAGATAACCTCGCCCGCGGACAGGTAGACGACGTGGCCGGCGAGCCCCTTCTCGGCCGGGTCAAACGGCGGTCCAGCGGCCACGAGCTCGGCGGCCCGCTGCTCTGCTCCGCTCTTCAGGTGCGCGACGATCGCTAAGCGCTCCATGACTCACTCCTTCCGGCAGAAGCCCCTAGAGGGGCGGCAGGGCGGACGGGGACGAGGAGGATCGGGATGCGCGCGCGCCCGAGAGCGCTTCGAACTACCGGGGCGCGGCCGGGGGCGAGCTCCTGGGCCCAACCGAGAACCACCATGTCCGCTCCGATCTCCTCGGCCACGAGCGGTACGAGATCCTCGGTTCTCCCGACGCGGACCTCGAGTTGCACAGTGCGGAGGCCCGACGGGCAGTAGCGTGCGAGGAATTCCGCGGCCCAGGCTGGACCCTCGTGTTGGGGCTGGTCCGTGAAAGGCGGGATCGACTCCTCGTCGAAGACGTGCAGGACGACGACGTCGAGCTCCACGCCCGCGGCGAGCTCTAAGACGACGCGAGGCGCTACCGAGGCGGAGACGCTCTCCTCGAGCGGCACGAGGACGCGCCGGAGCGTCTCCGGATCGTGGGCGTCGGGGGGGACGACGACGACCGGCTTCGGCAGCGAGGTCGCGACCGCGAGCGCCGTACTCCCGAGCGGCCGGCGCACGAGCGGCGTGCCTCTTGCTCCCAAGACCAGCGCGACGACGTCGTCTTCGGTGCCTACGTCGATCAGCCGCTCGACGACCGGTCCGGGCTCCGTGCGGAGGTCGAGCCCAGCTGCCTCGGCCTCGCTCCTGGGCACGCGGCCGTCGTCGCCTCCGACGTACAGAGCTTCGACCTCGGCGCCCAGCAGGACGGCGAGCGCCCGTGCGGTGGCGAGTACCGGCCGGGCGGCGACGCTCGAGTCGATTGCGGCAATCACCTTGGTCATGTCGGAACCACCTCCCAGAGGTTCTCTTTGCGGCGAAGCGCGAGGCCGGAGCCCGCCGAAAGCGCGACGTCGTCTTGCTCAATCCGTAGTCGTAGCGGCGACCCTCGGAAGCGCAGGCTGACCTCCAGCGCGTCCCAGGCAGGCGGGAGCCGCGGGTCCA
This sequence comes from Gaiellales bacterium, assembly GCA_040878265.1. Classification (GTDB taxonomy): domain Bacteria; phylum Actinomycetota; class Thermoleophilia; order Gaiellales; family Gaiellaceae; genus JBBDMP01. The sequence goes on from JBBDMP010000002.1 coordinate 8,168, forward strand.
CTCGGAGGCGGCCGCCGCTCGCCCGCACGCCGGCGAAGCCGAAAACGAGCGCTTGCCAGACGCCGCCCATCGTGGCGAGATGGAGACCGCCGGCCGTCGACCGCGTGAGGTCGGCGAGGTCCATGGCTGCGGCGATGTGGAGCGAGTCAAGCGCCTCGTCGAAGCGGGCGGCACGCGCAAGGAGCGACGCGTGGATAGCCGGTGAGAGCGAGCTCCCGTGGGCCGTCCGAGGCTCGTAGAAGTCGAGGTTGGGCACGAGCGATCCCGGCGCGACCTCATCGGGCACGAGGTGGTGGAGCATGAGGGCGTCGGCCTGCTTCAAGACCTGGGCCGAGGCGGTTCTCTCGGCGCCCAAGAGGATGTCGGCAGCGATCGGCCGGCGTGGCGCGACGTCGGCGATCACGAGCGGCTCGAGCCGGAAGAACCCTGCGAATTGCTCGTACAGGCCGGTCTTCGGGTCGTAGCCGTCGACGAGGGAGGCCGCCGCGTGCAGCCAAGCCGCGCGCTCGTCTTCCGCGACGTCGAGCTCGGCCGCTCGGCGGAGGTTCCAGCGCGCCATGACGTTGGTGAACGCGTTGTCGTCGACGGGCTCGTGGTACTCGTCGGGGCCGATCACGCCGTAGATGTGCGCGCTCCCCGCGCGGTCGTAGCGCACCCGCGAGGCCCAGTAGCGGGCGCTCTCGACGAGGAGCTCCCGCGCTGCGCCTCCTGCGAAGCATTTGTCCCCCGTCCAGTCGAGGTAGAGAGCGGCG
>JBBDMP010000003.1:0-8891 GCA_040878265.1 Gaiellales bacterium
CCACCGACACGGCGTCCTGCCCGGTCATCGAGTCGAGGACGAGCAGCACGTTGTGGGGCTTCGCCTCCTTGCGCACCGCCCCGAGCTCCGTCATCAACTCCTCGTCGATGTGCAGGCGGCCGGCCGTGTCGAGGATGACCACGTCGCGCCCCTGGGCCCGCGCCTGCTCGAGGCCCATACGAACGACCGCAACCGGATCCTTGCTGCCGCGGTCGAGATACACGGGGATCTGGATTTGCTTGCCGAGCTGGTCGAGCTGATCGATGGCTGCCGGGCGCTGGAGGTCTGCTCCGACGAGTGCGGGTGCACGGCCCTCCTTGCGGAGCAGCAGGGCAAGCTTCGCCGCCGCGGTCGTCTTGCCCGAGCCCTGGAGCCCGGCGAGCAGGATCACCGTTGGCGGCCGACCCGCAAACGCAAGCTTCGAGCCGCCCTGGCCCATGATCGCCGTCAGCTCCTCGTGGACGATCTTCACGACCTGCTGGCCCGGCGTCAGGCTCTTCAGGACCTCCGCGCCGGCGGCTCGTTCCTTGACCTTGGCCACGAACTCCTTGACCACGCCGAGATTGACGTCGGCCTCGAGGAGCGCAAGCCGAATCTCTCGCATCGCCTTGGAGAGATCCTCCTCGGAGAGGCGTCCGCGACCCTTCAGGTCGCCGAGAGTCGCTTGCAGCTTGTCGGAAAGCGTGTCAAACATGGGCCGATCGGAAAGTGTAGCTACGGCTATTCCCAGTATTTATCGGCAGAAAGGAGCAGGCAATGGCAGACGTCGCCAAGGTCGTGACGATCATCGGCAACCACCCGGAGAGCTTCGCGAAGGCCGCTCAGGTGGCCGTCACCGAGGCCGCGAAGACGATCCGAGGCATTAGCGGCGCCGACGTCATCTCGATGAGCTGCGAGGTCGAGGGCGACCGGATCACGATGTACCGGGCGACCGTGAACATCGCCTTCGGAATCGAGCGCAGCTAGGTCGACTGCGCCGTCGGGCGGATGAGAATCTCGTTCACGTCCACGTGGGGCGGCTGGCTGACGGCGTAGAGGACAGCCCGCGCGACGTCGTCCGCTTCGAGGGCGCCTGATTCGACTGGGTTGTCGAAGAACGGCGTGTCCACCATTCCCGGCTCGATCAGCGTGACTCGCACCCCGGTGCCGTCAAGCTCGAGCCGGGCGGCCTCGCCCATCGCGGTGACGGCCCACTTCGTGGAGGAGTAGAGAGAACCGGGAAGCGCGCGCCGGCCCGCCACCGAGCCGGTCAGCAGGAGATGGCCCTTGCTCTCCTTGAGGGCTGACAGCGTCGCGCGGATCGTGAGCGCGGCGCCGTAGACGTTCGTGAGCACCATCGCGCGCCAGTGCTCGGGCGTCGAGGCGGTAAAGCCGCGCTCGGCCCCGAAGCCGGCGTTCGCGAAGGCGACGTCTATCTGGCCGAAATGGCTAATCGCCATTTCGGCCATGGCTTCCTGCTCAGCCCATTCGGTGACGTCGCAGCGGACCGCCAGCGCCCTTTCGGCGCCTCCGAGCTCCTCCGCGAGAGCCTCCAGCCGGTCGAGCCGCCGGGCGGCGAGGACGAGGCGATAGCCCGCCTCGGCGGCTCGCCGCGCGGTCACCTCGCCGATGCCGCTCGAGGCCCCGGTGATGAGGAAGACTGGATCAGCCATCGGGCGAGACTAGCGCGCGGGCAAATTCGCCAGCGTCGAAGGGCTGCAGATCGGCGAGTGACTCCCCGACGCCGATGAGCTTTACGGGCAGGCCGAGCTCGTGCGCAATGGCTACGGCAATGCCGCCCTTCGCCGACCCATCGAGCTTCGTCAGCGCGACACCCGAGACGCCGACGGCCTCGTGGAAGAGCCGCGCCTGCTGGAGACCGTTCTGGCCCGTCGTCGCGTCGACGACGAGGAGCGTCTCGTGGGGAGCGCCGTCGAGCCGCCCGGCGATGACGCGGCGGATCTTCGCGAGCTCCTCCATGAGGTTCGTCTGCGTGTGCAGGCGGCCCGCGGTGTCGACGATGACGACGTCGCGTCCACGCGCCTGCGCCGCCTCGATCGCGTCGTAGGCGACCGCGGCCGGGTCGGCGCCGCGCTCGGCGCCGACGAAGTCCGACCCCGAGCGTTCGGCCCAGATCTCGAGCTGCTCCTCCGCCGCGGCCCTGAAGGTGTCCGCGGCCGCGAGGAGGACCGAGCGGCCGTGCGCGCGCAGGTGATGAGCCAGCTTCCCGATCGTGGTCGTCTTGCCGGTTCCGTTCACGCCCACGACGAGGACGACGCTGGGGCGCTCGTCGATCGCCAAGCGGCCGTCGCCGTCGGTCGAGACGAGCTCGGCGACGATCTCCTCGAGGCCATGGACGAGCTCATCCTGGGAGCCGGGCTCGCGCTGCTCGAGGCGGCCGACGATCTCGACCGTCGCGGGGACGCCGACGTCGGCCTGGATGAGCGCCTCCTCGACCCGCTCCCATGACGCGTCATCTGCGGGATCGAACAGGAGCTCCTGCGTGAGCGCACGCCGGCTGCCCGCGAGCGAGTCGCGCAGGCGGCCAAACCAGCCCTGCCGGCCTTCCTCCTCGTCCTGCGTCTCGGGGGCGTCGTCGCCGAGGAGGTCCGACCAGGTCCGCGTCACGCGGACAGCAAGGCAACCGGCTCCGCTGCTGCGAGCCGTTTCGAGACCACCTGGGAGACCCCGTCGGCGCCCATCGTGACGCCGTAGAGGATATCGGCGGCCTCGATCGTCCTCTTCTGATGCGTGACGACGACGAACTGGGCTCGATCCGAGAAGCGGCGCAGCAGATCGACGAAGCGGCCAATGTTCGCGTCGTCGAGCGCGGCCTCGACCTCGTCGAGGAGGTAGAACGGGCACGGGCGCGCGAGGAAGAGGGCGAAGAGGAACGAGATCGCTCCCAGTGCCTTCTCCCCGCCGGACAAAAGCGAAAGGCGCGTCACACGCTTGCCCGCCGGCTGGAGCTCGATCTCGACGCCCGCCTCCTCTTCGTCCTCGGTGCGGATGAGGCGGCCCTTTCCTCCCGGGAAGAGCGTGGCGGCCACCTCGGCGAAGTGACTCTCGACCGCGGCGTAGGTCTCTTCGAAGCAGCGCTCGACAGTCTCGGACAACTCGTTGCGAAGGCGGGCGAGCTCGCCAAGCGAGCGCTCGAGGTCCTCCCGCTGTGCCGTGAGCTCGCGCAGACGCTCGGACTCGCGCGCGTGCTCCTCGGCCGCGAGTGGGTTCACCTGCCCCAGCGCCTCGCGGCGCCGCTCCAGCCGCTCGATCTTGACGCGGAGATCTTCGACCTCTTCGTCGCTCAAAAGCTCGGGCTGGCCGCCCTCCGGAAGCCGGGCGGCGACCTCTTCCCGCTCGCGCTCGAGGCGCGCGACCTCGATCTCGACCGCCGTCAGGCGCTCGGCGGCCTCGCTCGCCGCATGCCGTAGCTCGGCCTCGCGTGCGCCGAGCGCGCGCAGCTCCTCGCCGAGCTCGCCCGCGCGGCTGCCCCCGCCCTCGACCCTGGCTTGAAGGGCAGGCTCGAAGCGGCGGGCCCGCTCCACACCCGCGGCGAGTAGCGCGGCGAGCTGCTCCGCGGCCTCGGCGAGACTCGTTCGGGGCCGCGGGCGCTCTGCCTGCGCACGCCCTGACGAGAACCACATCCGTCCCCCGGCGAGCGCGATCACCGCGTCGAGCCCGTCCCGGCGCGCGCGTGCGAGCTTGCTTGCGGCTTCCGTCGCGTCGGGAACCTCTTCCGGCTGCCAGGCCGCGGAGGCGGTCACGACCTTTTCGTATGACGGAGGGGGCGGCGCCGGGCGTTCGTTGTCGTTGCGGAGCGCGCGTGCAGTCTCCTCAGCCCGTTCCTGACGGAGCTCGAGCCGCTCTGCCGCACTGCGCAGCCGGTAGAGAGCCGCTGTCGCCTGCTCGTGCCGGCTCGCCGCCTCTGTGAGAGCTTCCTCCGCCCGCCTGCGCTCCTCGAGGACGCCCGTGAGCCGCTCGTCCCTGCGCCGACGCTCGAGCGCCGCCTCGGTGCGACTTTCTTCCACCTCCGCCAGGCGGCGGTCGAGGCGCTCGAGGTCCGCAGCCGCGATCCTCCCTCGCAGCCCCTCGAGCTCGTCCGCGAGCTTCGCCGCGCGCTGGGCCGCACTCGCCTGCAAAGCGAGCGGCCGGAGGCGCTTGCGCACCTCATCCTCGAGGTCGCGGGCCCGTTCGACCTGGATCTGGACGCGCGCGAGCTTCAGCTCGGCCCGGTGCCGGCGGCGCTTGAATTTCCCGAGCCCGGCAGCCTCCTCGACGAGCGCGCGGCGCTCTGCCGGCTTCGAGGAGAGGATCTGCTCGACCTTTCCCTGCCCGACGACCGAGTGCATTTCCGCCCCGAGACCGATGTCGGCCATGAGCTCGACGACGTCCAGCCGGCGCACGTGGGCGCCGTTGACCAGGTACTCGCCCTCGCCGCCTCGGTGCAGCCGGCGGGCGATCGAGAGCTCGGAGTAGTCGACCGGCCCTTCGCCTTCTTCGTTATCCAGGAGGAGCTCGACCTCACACCAGTCGGCGGCGGAATGGTCCCCGGAGCCTGCGAAGAGGACGTCGTCGGGCTTCTCAGCCCGGAGCTCGCTCGGGCTCAGGCTCCCTGCCGCCCAGACGACGGCATCGACGACGTTCGACTTGCCTGATCCATTCGGCCCGACGACCACTGCGACGCCCGGCTCGAGCCGGATCTCGACCGGGTCCGGGAACGACTTGAAGCCGCGCAGGCGAATCGAGCGCAGGTGCACGCGGATGCAGTCTGACTACCGGGACGGACGCCTAGCGGCCTTGAACCTTCGCGAGCGACTTACGCGCTGCCTGCTGCTCTGCGGCCTTCTTCGACTCCCCGGTGCCGACGCCGTACTCCTCTCCGTCGATGTTCGCCGCGCAGGTGAAGCGGCGCTCGTGCGGCGGGCCCTCGACCTCGACGACGGCGTACGAGACGGCTAGACCACGGCGCGCGAGCTCCTCCTGGAGCTCCGTCTTGAAGTCGACATGGCCCTCGACCGCATACTCGATGCGCTCGCCGAAGGCTTCCACGATCGCCGGCTGGATGCGCTCGAACCCGAATTCGAGGTAGAGCGCGCCGAGGCAGGCCTCGACGAGCGCGGAGATGACGTTCCGGTTCTTGGAAAGAGCCTCGACCTCGGCCGAGTCGTGGTCCCCGGCCAGCTCCGCGAGCCGCCGACCGAGCTCGAGCTGCCGACCGACGACCGCACAGCTCTGCCGCGAGACGACATGGGCGCGGATCTTCGCCAGCTGCCCCTCGGGGTTTTCAGGAAAGCGCTCGTAGAGCTCTTGCGCTATTGCGAGCCCGAGGACGCTGTCCCCCAGGAACTCCAGCCGCTCGTAGGACTCGGCGCGGTCCTCCGCCCACGAGGCGTGCGTGAAGGCGTGGCGCAGCCGCTCCTCCGGCAGCGCGTCGATGAGCTCCGTGAGTGTGCCGCTACTGGTGGGCCGCGATGTAGTCGACAGCCTGACCGACGGTCTGGATCGTCTGAGCATCCTCGTCCGAGATCTTGATCGCGAACTGGTCTTCCAGCTCCATGATCAGCTCGACGAGGTCGAGCGAGTCGGCGTCGAGATCCTCCTGGAACGAGGCTTCCTCGGTGATCTGGCCCTCTTCGATCCCGAGCTGCTCGACGAGCACTTCTTTCACTCGCTCGTGGATCTCCTCGCGCGTCGCTGCCATCTCGCTCTCCTACCTGCCTTTCGCTTCTCGGCCCAGGGGACGGAGGATGCTACACACTAGGTCTGCGGCGTGGCAACCCGCTCCGAGAGCCGGTCCGCCACCCGCTCGACCACGTGGCCGCGAACACCCTGGGCGGCCAGTCGAATCGCGTTCGCGATCGCCCGCCTGGAGGAGTTGCCGTGCGCGATGACCACGAGTCCGCGCAGGCCGAGCAGGTACGCGCCGCCGTACGTCTCGGGATCGAGCCGCTCCCGCAGGCGCCGCGCGGCCGGGCGGATGAGGAGGCCGCCGAGCTTCCCTCGCGGTGTCGCCGCGATCTCGGCCCGTATGGCTTCGAGCAGCGTCTTGATCGAGCCCTCGAGGAGCTTCAGCGCCAGGTTGCCGCTGAAGCCGTCGCAGACGACGACGTCTGCGGCCTTCGCGAGGAGCTCGCGCCCCTCCGTGTTGCCGACAAAGCGGAGCGAGCTCACCGCGAGCAGGGCGTGGGCCTCCCGCACGAGGCGGTTCCCCTTCTCGGGCTCCTCCCCGATCGAGAGAAGCGCCACCTCCGGTGCTCGCAGCCCGAGGATCTCCTCGGCGAAGACGGCGCCCATGTGCCCGAACTGGAGCAGGTGCTCGGGCCGGGCGTCGGCGTTCGCCCCCGAGTCGATGAGCACCGATGGCCCGCCAACAGCTGGGAGAACGACGGCGATCGCGGGCCGGCGTACGTCCGGTAGGCGGCGGATTTCGAGGAGGCCGGCAGCGAGCATGGCGCCCGTGTTGCCGGCCGAAACGACCGCCTGGGCCTCACCCTCTCCGACGGCGCGACAGGCGAGGAACATCGAGCTCTCGCGCTTCTCGCGGGCCGCGTCGGCCGGCTTTTCGTCCATGGCGACGACTTCCTCGGTATGGATGATCTCGAGCCCGCTCGCAAGCGGCTCGAGCACGTCGCGGGGCCCGTAGATAACGGGCTCGACGCCGTCCCCGGCCGCGTCCAGCGCGCCCGCAACGATCTCCTCCGGTGCCCGGTCGCCGCCCATCGCGTCGACCGCGACGCGGATCTTGTCCATCCTTACGGGGCCGGCGTCTCGAGCGGCTCGACCTCGCGGCCGCGATACGTGCCGCAGGTCGGGCAGACGTGATGAGGCCGCTTCGGCCGGTGGCACTGCGGGCACTCGACGACGGCCGGGATCGAGAGCTTGTGCGTGGCCCGGCGCTTGTCGCGGCGCGACTTCGAGGTTTTTCGCTTGGGTACGGCCATGGCCGCGCGGAGTGTACCGATCCCGTAGGGGCGGGATTTATCCCGCCCGATTAGAGGCGGTCGCGCAGCTTCGCGAGGGCGCCCCAGCGAGGGTCAGTCGCCTGCTGCTCGTGCTCGTGCGGCTCGATGTTCAGGTCACGCCCGCATTCCGGGCAGAGCCCGGCGCAGTCCGCGCGGCAAAGAATCTTGTCGGGCAGGTCGAGCGCCACGGCATCGCGAGCCCAGGCGGAAAGGTCAAGCCGGTCGTCGACGAGGTACGGGCTCGTGAGCTCCTCCGCCTCGCCGGGGCTGGTGGCTTGGTACTCGCGGGCGCGCACGTCGAGCGAGACGCCCGCATCCGTGAGGCAGCGCACGCACGGCCCGACGAGCCGGACACCGAGCTCGAGCTCGAGCATGAGGCCCGACGTGAGCCTGTTGAAGGTCAGCGTCGCTTCCGGAGTCTCGGGGATCGGGACATAGCGCTGCCCGCCGAGTTCGAGCGGCTCGAGCTCGACCTCTTTCGTGTCCCGAAACTGCTCGCCGGGCTGCAGCTTGACGGTGCGGACGTTGAAGATCGTCACGCCGCCAGCGTAGCGAGGTTTTTCGGGGCTACGCGACCGGTTGCTCGTTCTCGGAGGAGACGCCTGCTACGACGGTCTCCTGCGAGCGCTCGTGCAACCGCTCTCGGCCGCGCCGGACCGCTCCGAGGAACTTGTCGAGGTTCACCTCGAGCGTCGAGAGGATGCCGTCGGCCCAGTCCTCCATCTCGAGCCGGGTCTCCCGCGCCTGGCGACGAGCTTCCTCGACGATCTCCTGGGCCTGGCGCTCCGCGAGCTTCACGATCTCGGTCTGAGACGCCTCCCGCACGGCCTGCTCACGGGCCTCGCCCAGAATCCGATCGGCCTCGCGCTTCGCCTCGGCGAGCATCTCCTGCCGCTCCTTCACGATCCAGCGGGCCTGCTTGATCTCCTCCGGGATCGTCGCGCGCATCTGGTCGAGGATGTCGTAGATCTCCTCGCGGTCGATCCGCACCTGGTCTGTGAGCGGCACGGCCTTCGCGTTGTGCACGAGGTCGTCTAGCTTGTCGATGAGTACGAGTACGTCCATGGCCTGTCTGAGTCTACTCTTGCGGTGAGACCGGCGCACCGCCCTTCGGACGCGGGAACATCTCGGCAAAGCGTTTAGCCACGGCCTTTGGGACGAGTTCGTCCACGCTCCCGCCGAACGTGGCGACCTCCTTCACGCCGCTCGAGGAGAGGAAGCTGTACTGCGGGCTTGACATCAGGTACATGGTCTCCACGTCCGGTGCGAGGGTGCGGTTGAGGTGGTGCATCTGGAATTCCCACTCGAAATCGGAGATGGCCCGGAGGCCCTTCACCATCGTCTTTGCGCCCCAGCGCCGCGCGAATTCCACCACAAGATCCGCGAACACCTCCACCTCGACATTGGCGTAGTCGACCAGCGCCTCACGCAGGAAGCCAACGCGCTCCTCGACCGGGAACATCGCCTGCTTGTGCCGCGGGTCGCGGATGACGCCGACGACGACGCGGTCGAAGATCCCGGCGGTGCGCGCGATGATGTCGAGATGGCCGTTCGTGACCGGGTCGTAGCTCCCGGGGCAGATTGCGGTGATCGGCTCCGTCCTCACAAGGCAGGCCCTGCCCCGGAAGCGTGTGGAGGGGGCGAGGGGGAACCGGGAGGTTCTCCCTCCAAGACGAAGAAGGGGGCTCGTGGGGGAGACATGGTTTCCCCCACGGGAGCGAGCCAGAGGCGAGCGACGCTGCCCGGGCAGATCGCGGTGAGGGGCTGCGAATCGTTCATGGGGCTTCGAAGACGGTCACGCGAACCGACCCGTAGCGCCTGCTCGTCCGCTGAGGTAGCGGCAGCTCCGGCTCCTCGCGGGCATCCGACTCGACGATGACGAGGCCCCCCGGCGTGAGGACGGCGGGCAGATGCGCGGCGAGAGCGGGCAGAACACGAGGAAGCATGCGG
>JBBDMP010000004.1:0-44317 GCA_040878265.1 Gaiellales bacterium
CGCGGGAGGACCTGTTCAACCTGCGCTTTCAGGCAGCCACGGGCGCGCTCGACAACACCGCGCGCTTGGGGCTCGTGAAGCGTGACATCGCCCGGATTCTGACTGTCAAGCACGAGCGGGAAAACCAGCTGGAGCGAAGGTAGGGAATGGCTAGACCACGCAAGAAGCAAGAAGAAGTCGAGCCTCAGGCGGAGGCCCCGGCCGACGAGCCGGAGGTGCCGGCCGAGGAGCCCGCAGCGGAGGAGAAGCCGAAGAAGCGGGCGCCGCGGAAGAAGAAGGCCGAAGAGCCGGTCGCCGACGCGGCTGCCGAAGAAGCTACCGAAGCGCCTCCGGCCGAGAAGCCGAAGCGGGCCCCGCGCAAAAAGAAGGCAGAGGAGCCGGTAGCAGAAGAGCCCCTGGCTGAGGAGCCCGCCCCAGTCGAGGAGCCGGTGGCCGAGCCGGTCGCAGAAGAGCCCGCTACCGACGAGCCCGCCCCTGTAGAGGAGCCGGTGGCCGAGCCGGTCGCAGAAGAGCCCGTGGCAGAGGAGCCCGCCCCCGAGCCGGTTGCAGAGGAAGCGCCTGCTGAGGAGCCGGCGGAGGAAGCTGAGCCGCCCGCCGAAGAGCCGGTGGCCGAAGCGCCCGCCGAGGAGCCGGTCGCGGAAGCGCCCGCCGAAGAGCCGGTGGCCGAAGCGCCCGCCGAGGAGCCGGTGGCTGAAGCGCCCGCCGAGGTCGCGCCCGGCAAGCCGAAGAAAAAGCGGCTCCCGCGTTCGCAGCGCCGCCGCCGCACGAAGCCCACCCGTGGCGGCACGGGTGTTCGCAAGCCGATCACGCGTCTCCCCAACCCGGAGAAGGTGCGCAGCAACCGCAAGGAGCGCCGCGGAATCGTCGTCTCAGCCGCGATGGACAAGACGATCGTCGTGCGCGTCGACACACTCAAGGCTCATTCGGTCTACAAGAAGGTTGTTCGCCGCTCGAAGAGGCTCCACGCCCACGACGAGCAGAACGCGGCCAAGGCAGGCGACGTCGTCCGCATCGTCGAGACCCGCCCAGTGTCGAAGACCAAGACCTGGCGCCTCGCCGAGGTGCTCGAGGAAGCGAAGTAACGAACGAATGGTCCAGCAGGAATCCCGACTCCGCGTCGCCGACAACACGGGAGCCCGCGAGCTCCTTTGCATCCGCGTGCTCGGCGGCTCGAACCGCCGCTATGCGCGCGTGGGCGACGTCATCGTCGGGACGGTCAAGGCCGCGACTCCGCAGGGCACGATCAAGAAGGGCGAGGTCGTGAAGGCGGTCGTCGTCCGCACGAGAAAGCCCTTCGGCCGCGACGACGGGACGAGCATCGCCTTCGACGAGAACGCGGCTGTGATCATCGACAACCAGAACAACCCGCGCGGCACCCGCATCTTCGGGCCGGTCGCGCGTGAGCTCAGGGAGAAAAACTTCATGAAGATCGTGTCCCTCGCGCCGGAGGTCCTTTGATGGCCCAGGGAATGAAGATCCGCAAGGGCGACATGGTGCAGGTTCTCTCCGGCAAGGACCGGGGCAAGCAGGGTCGCGTCATCGAGGCGGACCCGCGCAAGCGACGCGTGCTGGTCGAGAATCTCAACCTGGTCAAGCGGCACCGCAAGCCCCGCCCCTTGAAGGACTCGAGCCGTATGGGCCAGACGCAGATCCAGCCGGGCGGCGTGATCGACCTGACGGCTCCGCTGCCGGTCTCGAACGTGATGATCGTCTGCCCGACGTGCAACCGGGCGACGCGCGTGGGCTACGAGTTCCGCGAGTCGAAGGAACGCCGGGTCAAGGTCCGCGTCTGCAAGCGCGCCGACTGCGGGGAGATTCTGGACCGGTAAATGGCTGAGACGAAGACAAAACCGAAGACGAAGGCCAAGCCGAAGCCCAAGAAGGCGCAGGCCGACGGGTACTCCCCGCGGCTCAAGGACCGCTTCGACAGCGAGGTCCGCGATTTGCTGCGTGAGCGGTTCGGCTACGGCTCCGTGATGCAGGTCCCCCGCGTCGCCAAGATCACGCTCAACATGGGCGTGGGGGAGGCGAAGACGAACGCTCGCGTTCTCGACAAGGCAATCGACGAGCTGACGCTGATCGCAGGCCAGCGGGCCCAAATCACGCGCGCGAAGAAGTCGATCGCCAGCTTCAAGATCCGCGAGGGGATGCCCATCGGCGCCAAGGTGACGCTGCGCGGCGCCCGCATGTGGGAGTTCCTCGACCGACTCGTGTCGATCGCGCTCCCGCGCATCCGGGACTTCCGCGGCCTCGCGCCCGAGAGCTTCGACGGACGCGGCAACTACTCGCTTGGAGTGCGCGAGCAGATCATCTTCGCCGAGATCGACTACGACGACATCGACGAGGTCCGCGGCCTCGACGTGACCATCACGACGACTGCGAAATCGGATGAGGAGGCGCTGGCGCTCTTGCGCGAGCTCGGCCTCCCCTTCCGCTCGGAGCAATAGGAGGGTACTGAGTGGCGAAGAAGAGCTTGATCGCGAAAGCAGCGCGGCCGGCGAAGTTCAAGACCCGGGCCTACCGGCGTTGCAACCGCTGCGGCCGCCCGCGCGCCGTCTATCGCAAGTTCGGCCTCTGCCGGATCTGCCTGCGCGAGCTGGCCCACGAGGGCGCCGTCCCGGGCATGACGAAAGCGAGCTGGTAGCCATGCACACGGACCCCATCGCCGACATGCTGACCCGGATCCGGAACGCCAACCGGGCTCTGCACGAGACGGCCTCGATGCCGAGCTCCCGGCTGCGCATCGAGATCGCCCGCCTCCTCAAGGAGGAGGGCTACGTCAAGGACTACCGTGTCGAGAAGGGCGAGTCGTTCGATACCCTCGTCGTCGAGCTCAAGTTCGGCAAGAACCGCGAGCGGGTGATCACCGACCTGAAGCGGGTCTCGAAGCCGGGTCGGCGGGTGTACGCGGGCAAGGACCGTCTTCCCCGCGTCCTCGGCGGCATGGGGACGGCGATCATGTCGACCTCCAACGGGCTCGTCACGAGCCGCACCGCCCAGGAGCAGGGCGTCGGCGGCGAGGTTGTTTGCTTCGTCTGGTAGCGCAATGAGCCGTATCGGAAAGAGACCCATCGAGATTCCCGCAGGCGTCACCGTCTCGCTCTCGCCTGGGCTCGTGACGATCAACGGCCCGCTCGGTGAGCTGCAGGGGCCGATCCCGCGGCGGATCGACATCCAGCAGGCGGATGCCGAGCTCGTGCTCAAGCGCCCCACGGAGCGCGGCGAGGACCGGGCCCTGCACGGGCTCGCGCGCACGCTCGTCGCGAACATGGTCGAGGGCGTCACGAAGGGCTTCGAGAAGCGACTCGAGATCCAGGGGGTCGGCTACCGGGCCGCGCTGCGCGGTACCGATCTGGAGCTCAACGTCGGCTTCTCGCATTCCGTGGTGAAGAAGCCGCCTCAGGGCATCACGTTCGAGGTTCCCGCGCCGAACTCGGTCGTCGTCAAGGGCATCGACAAGCAGATGGTTGGCCAGGTTGCGGCTGAGGTGCGCGCCGTGCGGCCGCCGGAGCCCTACAAGGGCAAGGGCATCCGCTACGAGGGCGAGCACGTCCGCCGCAAGGTCGGAAAGCGCGCCTAATGCCGACGCTGACCGTCAGAGAAGCCCGCTCCCGGCGCCACAAGCGCGTTCGCCGGAAGATCGTCGGTTCGACCGAGCGGCCGCGCCTGGTCGTGTTCCGCTCCAACCGCGGGATTTCGGCCCAACTCGTCGACGACGCGGGGCGGACGACACTCGCTTCCGCCGGCCACGGCCAGCTGAAGAAAGGGTTCAAGGGCACGAAGACGGAGCAGGCGGCCGAGGTCGGCAAGCTCCTCTCCGCTAGCGCGAAGAGCGCCGGCATCGAGACGGTCGTCTTCGACCGGGCCGGGTACCTGTTCCACGGGCGCGTGAAGGCGCTCGCCGATGCCGCACGCGAAGGAGGTCTGAAGTTTTGAGCACCGTCGAGCGCCAAGCTGAGCGCAACTTCGAGCGCGAGTCCCGCGAGCTCAAGGAGCGCGTCGTCGAGATCAACCGCGTCGCCAAGGTCGTCAAGGGCGGTCGACGCTTCTCGTTCACGGCTCTCGTCGTGATCGGGGACGAGGTCGACCGTGTCGGTGTCGGTTACGGCAAGGCGCGCGAGGTCCCGCTCGCGATCTCCAAGGCCGTCGACGACGCGAAGAAGAACATCTTCGAGGTGCCGAAGAAGGGCACGACGATCACGCACGAGGTGCTCGGTCGCTCGGACGCCTCCCGCGTGCTGCTCCGCCCGGCGAGCGAGGGGACGGGCGTCATCGCCGGCGGCGGGGTGCGGGCCGTGCTCGAGCTGGCTGGCATCCGCGACATCCTCGCCAAGAGTTTGGGCAACCCGAACCCGGTCAACCTCCTGAAGGCCACGGTCAACGGGCTGAAGCAGCTCCGTCGCCCCGAGGAGGTCGCCCGCATCCGCGGGAAGGCGGTCAACGAGATCCTGTTCCCGCGCGCGAGGACCGAAGAGAAGAAGACGAATGGCGAAGCTGAGGATCACCCAAACCCGTAGCCAGATCGGGCAGACGGCCAAGCACCGCGGCACGCTGCGCGCTCTCGGCCTGGGCAAGATCGGCCGCACGGTTGAGCGGGAGGAGACCCCGGACACGCTGGGTATGCTCAGAAAAGTCCGCCACCTCGTCCGGATCGAAGAGAACTAATGCCTGAGAAGCTCAACCTCTCGACGCTGCAGCCTGCGCAGAAGCGCCGCCCGCGCAAGCGGGTCGGACGCGGCCTGGGCTCGGGCAAGGGACGTTATTCCGGACGCGGGATCAAGGGCCAGAAGTCCCGCTCGGGCTCGCACTCGATGCGCCCCGGCTTCGAGGGCGGCCAGATGCCGATCTACATGCGCGTGGGCAAGCTTCGCGGCGCGAACAAGCGCAAGTCGATGCCGATCGGCCCGCACCGGACGGAGACTGTGCCGGTCAACGTGCGTGACCTCGAGCGCGTCTTCGAGGACGGCGCCGAGGTAACCCTCGAGGCGCTGGTCGAGAAGGGCCTGATCAAGAACACGCGAATCGACGTGAAGATCCTCGGCCACGGCGAGCTGAAGAAGAAGCTCACTGTGACCGCGCACGGGTTTTCCAAGTCGGCGGGCGAGAAGATCGAGGCGGCCGGCGGCAGCGTCACCGCGCTCCGCCCCCCGCGAGAGATCAAGAAGAAGCGCCGCCGCAAGGCGAAGCCCGCAGTCGAGGAAGAGCCGGAGACGGAGGAAGGGCCCGAAGGCGAGGGAGGGCCCAAGTCCGAAGCGCCCGAGAGTGAAGAGACCGCGGCGGAGGTGGCTGAGGAGTCCTCGCCCGAATCCGCTCAGGATTCGGGCGAATAATGTTCTCCTGGCTCGCGAATGCGTGGCGGGTCCCCGAGATCCGTCGCCGCGTCCTCTTCACGGCGATGATCCTCGGGATCTACCGGCTCGGGGTCTGGATTCCGACCCCGGGTGTCGATCCGGAAGCGATCGAGCAGTACTTCAGCGGCCAGGGCGGCACCATCCTCGGCCTGCTCAACATCTTCTCGGGCGGCGCGCTCTCCCAGTTCGCGCTCTTCGCGCTCGGGATCATGCCCTACGTCACGGCCTCGATCATCCTCCAGCTGATGACGGTCGTCATCCCGCGGCTCGAGCAGCTGCAGAAGGAAGGCGAGTCGGGCTACGCGAAGATCAACCAGTACACCCGCTATTTGGCTGTCGCGCTGTCCGCGCTACAGGCGATGGGGTACTCGTACCTCTTCAACCGCCAGGGGGCGCTCGAGCTGAACGGCGGGCGCTTCGTCCTCATCGTCATCTCGCTGACCGCCGCGACGACGCTCCTCATGTGGATGGGCGAGCTGATCACGAAGCGGGGCATCGGCAACGGCATCTCGCTCCTCATCTTCGCGTCGATTCTGGCCAGCCTTCCCGGCGGGATCCGAGCCTGGTACGAGGGCGGCCCCTTCGAGCGCGTCATGTTCCCGCTCATCGCGATCGCGATCATCGTCGCCGTCGTCTTCGTCCAGGAGGGACAGCGGAAAATTCCGATCCAGTACGCGAAGCGGATGGTGGGGCGGCGGATGACCTCGGGCGGCTCGACCTACATGCCCCTGCGCGTGAACATGGCCGGGGTGATCCCGATCATCTTCGCGGCCGCGATCATGGCCTTCCCGCCGACGACCGCGCAGTTCTTCCCGCAGACGCAGACCTTTATCAACGAGCACTTCCTGCCAACGGACTTGACCTACATGCTGATGCAGGGCTTCCTCATCGTGATCTTCACGTACTTCTACACCGCGGTCCAGTTCAATCCGGTCGACCAGGCGGACAACCTCCGCAAGTACGGGGGCTACGTTCCCGGGATCCGGCCCGGGCCCCCGACGGCGCAGTACCTCGACCGCGTGCTGACGAGGCTGACCCTGCCCGGATCGCTCTACCTCGCCCTCGTTGCGACGTTGCCGACTCTCTTCATCCGCTACGGCGGCTTCTCGCAGGCGACGTCTGCGGCGCTCGGCGGCACGTCGATCCTCATCGTGGTGGGCGTCGCGCTCGACACCATGCGCCAGATGGAGTCGCAGATGATGATGCGCCATTACGAGGGCTTCCTGAAGTAGCGGTCGTGCCCCTCGACATCGTGATTCTCGGCCCTCCCGGGGCCGGCAAGGGGACCCAGGCGGAACGCATCGTTTCCGAGACGGGCCTCCCGCATATCAACACCGGTGATCTGCTCCGCGCGGAGATTGAGGCCGGTACCGAGCTCGGAAGAAACGTCGAGGCCATTCTGGCCCGCGGCGATCTCGTCTCGGATGACATCGTGATCGAGCTCGTGCGGAAGCGTCTCCAGGACCCCGACACGAGCGAGGGCTTCGTCCTCGAGGGCTTTCCCCGCACCCTCGCCCAGGCGGAAGCGCTCGACGCGATGCTCGCGGAGCTCGACCGCGAGTTGTCCGTCGTCCTCCACTTCCAGCTGCCCGAAGACATCGCGCTCGAGCGGCTTCGCCTGCGCGGCCGCACCGACGATAACCCCGAAACGATCAGGCACCGGATGAACGTCCAGCGCGTGCCTGATGAAGTCATCGAGTACTACCGGGCCCGGGGGATCCTCGTCGGGGTCCATGCCGACCGCTCTGTCGACGAGGTGTTTGCCGAGGTCCAGGACGTCCTCGAGACGGCGGCCGCCAGATGATTGTCAGGAAGTCGCACGACGAGATCGAGACGATGGCGCGCGCGGGGCGGGTGGTCGTGGACACGCTCGCGCTTCTGCGTGAGCGGATCCGTCCCGGCGTCACGACGAAGGAGTTGGACGAGGCGGCCGAGGAGTACATCCGCTCCCAGGGAGGAGTCCCGACGTTCAAGGGTTATCACGGCTTCCCCGCTTCGATCTGCACGTCGCCGAACTCGATGGTCGTCCACGGCATCCCGGGCTCCTACCGGCTGGACGAGGGGGACCTCATGTCGATCGACGTGGGCGTGACCCTCGACGGCCTCGTGGCCGACTCGGCCTACACCTTTTCGGTGGGCGAGATCGACGCCGGGGCCCAGCGGCTGCTCGACGTCGCCCAGGCGGCCCTCGATGCGGGCATCGCCGAGGCCCAGGCGGGCAAGCACATCGGCGACATCTCGGCCGCCGTGCAGCGGACTACCGAGGAGGCGGGGTTCTCGGTCGTGCGCTCGCTCGTCGGTCACGGCGTCGGGCGCTCGATGCACGAGGAGCCGCAGATCCCGAACTTCGGCCAGCCGGGGGGCGGCCCGGAGCTGGCGCCCGGGATGACGCTCGCTATCGAGCCGATGATCAACGCGGGAGGCCCGGGCGTGTGGGTGGCCGACGATCGGTGGTCGATCTCGACCGAGGACGGCTCCCTCTCGGCCCACTTCGAGCACACCGTTGCGGTCACCGAAACGGGCCCGAGAATCCTGACGAACGCACAGGTCCCTCTGGTACGATGAACGGTCGCGGCTGGGCCGGGCATCGCCGTGGCGCGCCGCTATTTCTCTGATGAAGGTACGAGCGTCAGTCAAACCGATGTGCGACCGCTGCCGTGTGATCAAGCGGCACGGTCGCGTGCTGGTCATCTGCACGAATCCGCGGCACAAGCAGCGGCAGGGCTAGGAAAGCTAGGAAAGGAACAAGGAACTTGGCACGAATCGCAGGCGTCAATCTTCCGCGCGAGAAGCGGCTCGAGATCGGGCTTACCTACATCTACGGGATCGGCCCTTCGACGGCTCGCCGCATCTGCGCCGAGCTCGGATTTTCCCTGGACGAGAAAGTCCGCGATCTGACGGACGCGGAGATCACCAAGCTCAGGAACTTCATCGATGGGAATCTCCAGGTGGAGGGCGACCTCCGCCGAGAGCGCTCGCAGTCGATCAAGCGCCTCCAGGAGATCGGCGCCTACCGCGGAGTCCGGCATCGTCGCGGCCTGCCCGTGAACGGCCAGCGGACGAAGACGAACGGCCGTACCCGGAAGGGTCCGAAGAAGACGGTCGGCCGCGGCAAGAAGGCGCCGCAAAAGACGTAACGCATGGCGCCTCCTAGAAGACAAGCAACGAAGGGCCGCACGCGCCGCCGCGTGAAGAAGAACATCGCCATCGGGCAGGCGCACATCAAGACGTCGTTCAACAACACGATCGTCACCCTCACCGACAAGGAAGGCGCCGTGATCGTCTGGGAGAGCGCCGGCTCGGCCGGCTTCAAGGGGTCGCGCAAGTCGACGCCGTTCGCCGCGCAGGTGACGGCGGACTCGGCCGCGCGCAAGGGCATGGAGCACGGCCTCCAGAAGGTCGAGGTGTTCGTGAAGGGTCCCGGCTCCGGGCGCGAGACCGCCATTCGCTCCCTCCAGGCCGCCGGCCTCGAGGTGCTGAGCGTGCGCGATGTCACGCCGCAGGCGCATAACGGCGTCCGCCAGAAGAAAAGGCGGAGGGTCTAGTGGCCCGAAGCATCGGCCCGAAGTGCAAGCTCTGCCGCCGCGAGGGCATGAAGCTCTTCCTGAAGGGCGAGCGCTGCCTGACGGAGAAGTGCGCCGTCGAGCGGCGCAGCTATCCGCCCGGCGAGCACGGCCGCGGGCGCATCAAGCAGTCCGAGTACCTGCTGCAGCTGCGCGAGAAGCAGAAGGCGCGCCGCTACTACGGGATCCTCGAGAAGCAGTTTCGCAACTACTACGAGAAGGCCGCCAAGGCCTCGGGCATCACGGGCGAGGCCCTCCTGCGCATGCTGGAGACGCGGCTGGACAACGTCGTCTACCGGCTCGGCTTCGCGGCCTCGCGCGCGCAGGCTCGTCAGCTGATCCGCCACGGCCACTTCCAGGTCAACGGCCGCCGGGTGAACATTCCGAGCTACCAGGTGCGGCCGAACGACATCGTGTCGCTCAAGCCGGGCAGCTCGGTCGAGCCCGTCGTCCGCGACGCGACCGACCTGACCGCGTCCGTGGCGCCCTGGCTGCAGGCCGACCACGAGAACCTCACCGGCAAGGTGCTCAAGTGGCCCGAGCGCGAGGAGATCGACACGCCGGTGCAAGAGCAGCTCATCGTCGAGCTCTATTCGAAGTAAGGAAAGAAGGGATTTGATGGCAACGAGATCGCTGATGGAGTTCCAGATGCCGAGGATCACGCACGAGGAGGTCACGGAGGAGCGTGGCGTCTTCACGATCGAGCCCCTCGACCGTGGCTTCGGCTACACCTTCGGGAACTCGCTTCGCCGCGTGCTGCTCTCCTCGCTGGAGGGCGCGGCGGTCACCTCGATCAAGATCGAGGGCGTGGCTCACGAGTTCACGACCCTGAAGGGCGTGCGCGAGGACGTCACGGACATCCTCCTCAACCTCAAGAACCTCATCTGCCGGCTGCACGGCGAGTCGCCCGAGATCGAGGTGCGGCTCGACAAGCGCGGCCCTGGCGGCGTGACGGCAGCCGACATCGAGGCGCCGGCCGACCTCGAGATCCTCAACCCGGACCTCGAGATCGCCAACCTCTCGGACAAGGGCCGGCTCGAGCTGACGCTGACGATCGGCCGCGGCCGGGGGTACGTGCCGGCGGAGCTGAACCGCGGGCCCGAGCACACGATCGGCGTTATCCCGATCGACTCGATCTTCTCGCCCGTGCGGCGGGTCGCGTACGAGGTCGAGGCCGCCCGCGTCGGCCAGCGCACCGACTACGACAAGCTCACGCTCGACGTCACGACGGACGGGTCGCTGTCGCCGCGCGACTCGATCGGCCAGGCGGCGGAGATCCTCATCCGCCAGCTGGCGATCTTCACCGACCTCGACCGCATCGAGGGCTTCGGCGAGGCTGCCGAGGCTGAGGCCGAAGCGCCGCAGGCCCACGGGATGGAGAACTTCCCGATCGAGGAGCTCGAGCTCGGCGTCCGGAGCTACAACTGTCTCAAGCGGGTCGGGATCGAGACGATTGGCGACCTCGTGTCGAAGACGGAGAACGAGCTTGCCGCCATCCCGAACTTCGGCAAGAAGTCGATCGAGGAAGTCAGCGAGACGCTCGCGGCGCACGGGCTGACCCTCCGCGAGGAATAGCGCGTGCGTCACCGCAAGACCGGCAGGAAGCTCGGGCGCGACTCCGCCCACCGCAAGGCGCTCTACGCCAATCTCGCGGTGGCTGTGATCGAGCACGGACGCATCCGGACTACGGAGGCCAAGGCGAAGGAGGCGCGGCCGCTCGTCGAGGAGCTCGTCACGCTCGGCAAGCGAGGCGATCTCGCCGCGCACCGCCAGGCTGTGAGCGTCATGCGTTCCAAGGGCGCGGCCCACGCGCTCTTCAGCGACGTGGCGCCTCGCTTCGCCGACCGGCCCGGCGGCTACACCCGCATCGTCAAGATCGGCCCGCGCCAGGGCGATGCGGCCCGGATGGTTTACCTCGAGTTCGTCGACTACGTTCCCGAGCGGGTTCCAGGCCCCATCGCAGCCGCTTCGATGTAGCGGCCCCAGCGCGATCTCCCAGCCCTCGTCGAAACCGGGGCGCTTCTCGGGCAGGAACCTGATCAACGCTTACCATGAGTGTTGTCAAGCTGACGCTCGCATACGACGGCACGGGCTTCTCGGGGTGGGCCGCCCAGCCGGGTCTCAGGACCGTCGAGAGCGAGCTCCGGGCCGCGCTCGACGGCCTCTACGAGCGTTGGAACGCGCTCTCTGTCGCGGGCCGCACCGACGCCGGTGTCCACGCACGAGGGCAGGTGGCCAGCTTCTCTGCGGACGGCGGGCCACCGACCGGGCACGCCGCTCTGGCGCTGAATCAGATCGTCGCCGCCGACCTCTCGGTCGTTGCCGCGGAGGTCGCGCCGGACGGGTTCGACGCACGCTTCTCGGCGCGATCGCGCTCGTATCGCTACCGGATCTGGCGCCGGCCGACGCCTTCGCCTTTCGAACACCGGCGCTCGCTCTGGTATCCCCGCCCCCTGGACGAGGAACAGCTGCAAGAGGCGGCCGCCCTCCTCGTCGGCGAGCGCGATTTCCGCGCCTTCACTCCCACGGAGACGGAGCACGAATCCTTCGTACGCAACGTCTCGGCCGCCGCCTGGGATCGGACCGAGAATGCGCTCGAGTTCACCGTGACGGCAGACCGTTTCCTGCGCCACATGGTGCGGACACTGGTCGGTACGATGATCGAATTGGAGCCCGCGGCCATCGAGCGGCTCCTCGAGGGGCGACCGCGTGAGGAGGCCGGCTCCACCGCCCCGCCCTGGGGGCTCTATCTCGAACATGTCCAGTACTGACGTGCGCTTTTCGACCGTTCTCTTCGACCTCGACGGCACGCTTGTCGACTCGGGCGAGATGATCCTGTCCTCCTTCCGTCATGCGGCGCGAACCGTGCTCGCGCGCGACGTCGCGGACGAGCAGATCGCCGCGCTGGTCGGAGGCTCGAACATCCACGACCAGATGCGGACGCTCGACGCAGGCCGAGTGGACGAGCTCGTCGCCGCCTATCGAGAGCACAACGAGCCGCTCCACGACGGGCTCGAGGCCTTCGCCGGCGTTCAGCCCGTCCTCGAGCGGCTGCGGGCCGAAGGACGCCGGCTCGGCATCGTCACGGCCAAGCGGCGGGCGACCGTCGACCTCGCCTTCGGCGTCCTGCCGCTCGAGCGCTACTTCGACGCCGTCGTCACGTCGGAGCTGACGGAGCGCCACAAGCCCGACCCCGAGCCCGTCCTTGTCGCTCTGGCGAAGCTCGGCTCCACGCCCGCCGAAGCAGCGTTCGTCGGCGATTCCCCGTACGACATCGGCGCGGGCAAGGCCGCGGGCGTGTTCGCGGTCGCGGTGACGTGGGGCAAGATCCACTCGGAAGAGCGGCTGCGCGAGGCCGGCGCGGATGCCGTCGTGCACACGCCCGAGGAGCTCTTCGATGTCCTCTAAGCAGGTGCAGAAACGTGTGGTCGAGCTGCGCGACCTGCTCGAGCACCACTCCTACCGCTACCACGTCCTCGACGATCCGGAGATCTCGGACGCGGCTTATGACCGCTTCTACGACGAGCTGAAGCGGCTCGAGGACGAGCATCCCGACCTCGTTACCCCGGATTCGCCGACCCGGCGCGTGGGCGCGCCCCCTTCCGACCGTTTCCGCAAGGTCGAGCATCTGACGCCGATGGGCTCGCTGGACAAGGTCACGACCGAGGAGACCCTTCAGAAGTGGGCCGACGACGTGCGCAAGCGTCTCGACTCCGACGAGCCGGTCGCATACGTGACCGAGCCCAAGATCGACGGCTCAGCGGTCTCGCTCGTCTACGAGGACGGAGCCTTCGCCCGCGGCGCGACCCGCGGCGATGGCCTGCGCGGCGAGGACGTGACGCCGAACCTGCGCACGATCAAGGCGATCCCGTTGCGCATGCGCTCCCACGACGGCCGGCCCCCTCCGGGCGTGGTGGAGGTACGTGGCGAGGTCTACTTCCCGATCACCGCGTTCAACCGCCTCAACGAGCGGCTTGCCGCCGAGGGCAAGAAGACTGCCCCGAACCCCCGGAATGCCGCTGCCGGTTCCCTTCGGCAGCTCAATCCGACCATCACGGCCGAGCGCGAGCTCTCCATCTGGAGCTACGGGCTCGGCCACCGCGAGGGCCTCGAGTTCGAAACCCAGTGGCAGCTGCTGGAATGGCTTCGCGAGCGCGGGTTTCGGACGAACCCGTTCGCCCGCCGCCACGAGTCGCTCGAATCGGTTGCGCGTGAATGCGTCGACTGGGAGCGGAAGCGGATCGAGCTCGACTACGAGATCGACGGCATCGTCATCAAGGTCGACTCGCTCGACCAGCAGCAACGGCTCGGCGCTCTACACGAACGGCCGCGCTGGGCCCGGGCCTACAAGTGGGCGCCAATGACGGCCCAGACGAAGCTCCTCAAGATCCACATCCGGGTCGGGCGAACCGGCAACCTCAACCCGTGGGCACAGCTTGAGCCGGTCGAGGTCGGCGGCGTCACCATCTCGAACGCCACGCTCCACAACGAGGAGGACATCAACCGCAAGGACATCCGGGCGCGGGACATCGTCATCGTCCAGAGGGCGGGCGACGTCATCCCACAGATCGTCGGCCCCGTGCTGCCCCACAAGCCCGGGACGAGACGGTTCCGGATGCCGAAGAAGTGCCCGCTCTGCGGCACCGAGGTCGTCAAGCCGGAGGGCGAGGTGATGCACCGCTGCCCGAATCCGAAATGCGAGTCACGCGGGCTCGAGACGCTCATCCACTGGGTGATGGCGGCGATGGACATCGAGGGCGTGGGAGAGCTCATGGTGCGCCGGCTCTGGCGCGAGGGACTCCTCACGGGAATGCCCGACCTCTACCGGCTGACGAAGGAGCAGCTTGTCTCGCTGGAGGGCTTCGGAGAGGTGTCGGCGACGAACGCCCTCGAGGCGATCGAGCGTTCGAAGGAGCAGCCCTTCTACCGCGTCCTGTTGGGACTCAACATCCCCAACGTGGGGTGGGTCACGGCCCTGAACCTTGCCCGGCACTTCGGGTCCGTCGACAGGCTCATGGCCGCGAGCCAGGAGGAGATCCAGGAGGTCGACGGCGTCGGGCCCGACCGGGCCGAGGCGATCGCCGAATGGTTCGCGGACGGGGAGAACCGCAACCTCGTGGAAGAGCTGCGCGGGCTCGGGCTGCGCTTCGAGCTCGGCGAGGGGGAGCGGCCGGTCGAGGGGGCGCTGACGGGGAGAACCTACGTCGTCACCGGCACTCTCGAGCGCTGGTCGCGGGAAGAGGCAAAGGCCGCGCTCGAGGCTCAGGGAGCCAAGGTGACCGATTCCGTCTCGGCCAAGACGACCGCGCTTGTCGTCGGAGAGGAGCCGGGCGCGTCCAAGCTGACGAAAGCGCAGCGCGCCGGAGTCGAGCTCCTCGACGAGAAGGCTTTGGAGAAGCTACTGCGCGCCGGCGAGTAGCTGCGCGAAGCGATCCTGGCCGCTCCGCGCGTGCCACCACGGGATCGGGCTGCCGTTCATGAGCACGGAGAAGACGTAGCGCCGGCCGGCGTAGCCCGAGAGGGTCGAAGCCCGGCTCGTCGTGCCCGTCTTGGCCAGGACCGTGCCGCGGGCGGGCGGGCGCTCCATCCGGTCCTCGAGCGTCCCGTTGACGCCGGCCACCGGCAGAGACGCCACGAACGCGGGACCGATGACCGCGTCGCTCTTGGCCGAGATGAGGAGCTCTGCGAGCGCGCGGGCCGTGAAGCGATCGCCTCGCGAAAGTCCCGAGCCGTCGACGATGCGGACACCGGCGGTTGTGACGCCGCGGTCGACGAGCTCCTGGAAGACCACCGCCGCCCCGGCCACGGTCGTCCCTTGGCCACGTTCCCGGGCGCCGAGCTGCTTGACGAGCACCTCGGCCACGAAGTTGTCGCTGTCTCGGTTCATTCGCCGCACGATGAGCGCGAGCGGCGCCGAAACCACACGTGCGAGCGGCACTGCCTCCGCCGCTGCCACCCCGGTGACAGCTCTTGCGGAAACGGGAACGCCGAGCTCGACGAGGCGGGCGCGGAACGCCTTTGCCGCCATCAGGGCGGGATCGTCGACCACCCGGCGGCGCACCTTGCCGCGATCGACGACGAGTGCGGAGAGCGGCGGCGACTCCTCCTTGTAGAACGAGGGCTTCCAGCCCGGAGCCATGCGGCGCCGGTCGAAGAAGGACTCGTCCGCGATGACCCTGCCGGAAACCTGCGCGATCCCGGCGGCCTTGAGCTTCAGCACGAGCCGCGTGAGATCGCCGCGGGAAAGCGTCGGGTCGCCGTAGCCCTTGAGCACGAGGTTCCCCTGCCAGGTCTTTTCGACGAGCGCACCCTCGCCGAGGACCTCGGTCGGAATCCGGAAGCTGGGCCCGAGCTCGTCCAGGGCGGCCACGGCGACTGCGAGCTTCTCGTTCGAGGCGGGCCGCAGCGAGAGCCCCGCGTGGCTCTGGTAGACGATCGCGCTCGTGTCGAGGTCGAAGACGAGCGCAGCGGTCGCGGCGCGCGAGACTCCCGGGACACTCAGCGCGCTGTCGAGCGAGCCTGCGAGGGAGGCCGAGGCCGCTTGCGGTGCGAAAGCGACGACCGCGGCTGCTGCGACCGTGGCGACGATGCGGAACTGCCTGGTGCGAGGGGGGTGCATGAGAGGAAGAGCGGTAGGCCGTGCGGCCCGTAAGGATAGGACGCGCGGCCCATGACCCAGCCGAGCGGGGGGCGGATAATCCGGCGCGGGAACCGTGCGCGTGGAGCCTCCTCTCATCGACCGTGTCCGTGCCTTGCTCGACTGGAGCTCGAAGGACCCCCGCGGGCCGAAGGTCGAGGAGCTGGAGCATACGCTGACGGACGGCTATGCAGCGGCCCTCGCCCTCGAGGGTGAATGTCTGCGCATCGGCAGGCAGATGGACGAGTTCTGGGGGAGCCGAGCCGAGTCCACCCAGCTTCGTGGCCGGCTGCGCGAAAGAGAGGAAGAGCTCTCGCGACTGCGGGACCTGTTGGCCGTTTTGCGCCGCCGCACCGAGACGGCACGCGCCCTCGCAGCTGGTAATTAGACGATCCCGCTCCGGACCGCGTAGACCGCGGCCTGGATGCGGTTGTCGATCTGCAGCTTCATGAGGATGTTCGAGATGTGGTTCTTGACCGTCTTCGGGCTGATGAAGAGCTCACTGGCGATCTGCGCGTTGTCCTTCCCGTTGGCGATCAGCTTGAGCACTTCGATCTCGCGGTCCGAGAGCTCGGCGCGGATCGTCTCGGCCGCGTCGGCGTGCGAGGTCTGAGAGCGGAGCCGCTGGAGCACCTTGGCTGCGATCTGCGGGGAGATGAGCGATTCGCCGGCGGCCGCCGCGATGATCCCGGCGACGAGGTCATGGATTGACGAGTCCTTGAGCAGGTAGCCGCACGCGCCCGCGAGAACGGCGTTCATCACGTCGTCGTCGTCGGCGGAGATCGTTAGGACGACGACCCGCGCGAGGGGAGCGACGGCGGCGAGCTGCCGCGTCGTGTCCACGCCGGAGATCCCCGGCATGTTCAGGTCCATGATGACGACGTCCGGCGCCAGCTCGCTTACGAGCCGGAGCGCGTCGCGCCCGTTCGCGGCTTCGCCTATGACCTGGACGCCCTGCTCCTCGAGCAGGTTCTGCAGGCCCGTGCGAAAGAGGTCGTGGTCGTCCACGATCACGACCCGAATGTCGCCGAGCTCCTTGCGAGCGTGCCGCTCCCCGGCCGCGGTCGACCCGCTCACGATCACCTCCCTGGCTGAGCCGGTGGCCGAAAGTGTAGTGCGAAACCGCTACTACTAGCTAGTGAAGCGTGATCGTCACGGTGCGTCGCCCCCACGTAATGGCCTGCGCGCAGGACGGGAACCAAAGGTCGATCGTGGCGCCGATGACCGCCGATCCGGTGTCGGCCGCGAAGCCTTCGCCGTAGCCCGGGATCGTCATGCGCGTGCCCAGCGGGATGACGGAGGGATCGACGGCGACGACACCCCAGCCGACCGGAATTCCAGTTGCTGTGGTACCTCGTAGGCAGTACCCGGTGGACGAGACCGTCAGCACCTGGCCGCCCTGCGCGGGCGCAGCGGGGGGCGCCGCTGGGGGCGGCGAAGCAATCGTCGTGCCGCTTCCACCGCTCGAGACCGTCTCCGAGGAGGCCGCAGCCGCCTGGGACGTGAGCTCCGTGATTTGGCCGCTGTTTAGGTCGCGGCGCCGGGCGAGCGCGGTGAGATAGCCGGCCCGCTCGGTCCGGGCGGCAGAGAGCGATGCGCGGGCCGCCCGCGCGTCGGCCAGGTTGCGGCCGAGCTCGGCCCGCCGGGCCCGAAGGTCGCGCAGAGCCGCTTTCAACGTGCGCCGTGCCCGGAAGAGCTGCGAGACGATCCCGCGGTCTTGGCGCGCCGTTCGGTCGAGGCCCTCGAAGGTGGAGATGACCGCGTCGAGTGAGGCCGACCCGAGCAGGACGGCGAGTGGATCGGGCTCCCCCGCGATGTAGAGGGCGCGAAGCCGCGCCTCGAGTCGACGTTCAGCCTCGGCGAGGTCTTTTCGTGCCCGAGTCAGCTGCCGACGCTCGCTCGCCTCCCGCTCGGCCAGCGCTGCGGCACGCCGCTCCAGGGCCACCACCCCCTGCTCAGCGCGCGCCAGACGGCTCTCGAGCGCGTAGAGCTCGAGAAGCACCCGGTGCGACCTCGACTCGAGTGATGCGTTCTCCGCGCGGAGCGCCTCGGCGTCCGAGAGCAGGGTTGCGGGGTCGTCCGCCCGCGCCGCTGCGCCGAGCGCGAGCGCGCCCAGCGCGGCCAGGCCGGCGGCCGCAAGGCGAGCCGCGCGCCACTGCCGACTGGCTCCCACGAGCCCGGCACCCTAGCAGGGTGCTGAGAAGGTGCGTTTGCGCGCCGTCGAGAAGCCCTGTTAGCATCGCCGCTTCGTGTTGGCGCCGGGCCCAGCCGTAGCGCCCCAGCGGCACCCTAGGTCGTGATTCACCCGACAAAACGAACATCCGTCGTTTTCCTGGCCGCGTTGGCGGTCGCTCTCGGCCTCACCGGCGGTGCGGGCTCGTCTCCCTCGGTCGGCACCAAGGAGGCGGAGGCCCAGCAGATCATCGGGCAGATCAACGCGCTCGACGCTGAGCTCGGGGTGGCGATCGAGGCTTATAACGCGGCTCAGGTGCGCCTCGACCAGATCGAGGCCGAGCAACGGGTGAACGAGCGCCGCCTGCGAATTGCGAAGCGCAATCTCAGGCGCGCCCAGGCCAACCTCTCCGAGCGGCTCGTGGCCCTGTACAGGACCGGCGAGCAGAGCGCCATCGAGGTGATCCTCGGCGCAACGACGCTCGACGAGCTGCTCGATCGCGCCGACGCGGTGGAGCGGATTTCCGAGCAGGACGCGCGCATCGTGCGCGAGGTGCGCGCCTTCCGGACGGAAGTGAAGCGGCGGGAGGTCGAGCTCCGCAAGGCGCGCGCTCAGCAGGCCGACCTCGTCGCCCAGCGTGCCGCCCACCGCGCCCAGATCGAGGCCCAAATGGCGGAGCGCGAGCGCCTCCTTTCCTCCGTGCGGGACGAGATCGCACGCATCCAGGCTGCGGAACGGCGTCGCCAGGAGCAGCTCGCCCAGGAGGCGGAGAACCGCCTCGGCTCGTCCGGCGGCGAAAGCAGCGGGGCGGTCTCGAACGGCGCGGGCTTCATCGAGTCGACCTTCGGGGGTGGGAGCCCGCCGCCGGCGCAATATGGAGGCGTCGTCGGCATTGCCATGCAATACCTCGGTGTCCCCTATCGTTGGGGTGGGTCCTCGCCGAGCACGGGCTTCGACTGCTCCGGGTTCATCATGTACGTGTACGCGAAGGTCGGCGTCTCTCTGCCGCACAACGCGGCGATGCAGTACGGCTACGGAAGCCCCGTTTCCTACGCGGACCTTGCGCCCGGCGACCTCGTCTTTTTCAACGGGCTCGGGCACAACGGGATCTACATCGGCGGCGGCCAGTTCATCCACTCGCCGCACACGGGCGACGTGGTCAAGATCTCCTCGATGAGCGGCTGGTACTCGTCGACGTTCGTCGGCGGCCGGCGCCTCTAGCGCCCGAGCACCCTTCCGCATGCGGACAATCCGTTGAAACTCGGAAAGGGTTGTGCTCCCGAACGCAGAATTCATGCACCCCTCCGCTACGCTACGAAGGCGGCTCATGCGCACGATCTGGAACGGATCCATCAACTTTGGCCTCGTCAACATCCCTGTTGGCCTGGCCGTCGCGCAACAGCGCAAGGATGTCGCCTTCCGCACTCTTCACCGGGAGTGCGGAACGCCGATCAAGCAGAAGCGCTACTGCCCCTTCCATGAGCGGGACGTCGAGGCTGACGAGCTCGTCAAGGGCTGGGAGTTCACGAAGGGCCAGTTCGTCCTCGTCGAGGAGTCCGACCTGGAAGCGGTCGCGCTCCAGCGCTCGCAGTCGGTCGACATCGTCCGCTTCGTCAAGGTGGAGGAGGTCGACCCGATCTACTTCGACCGTACGTACTACCTCGTCCCGGCCGAGCCGAACGCGCAGCGGCGGCCCTACGTGCTCCTCCTCCGCGCCATGCAGGAAGCCGGCATGGGGGCGATCGGGAAGTTCGTCCTCTGGGGCAAGGAGAACCTCTGCCTCATCCGCCCGCTCGGCGACTCACTGGCGCTCGAGACGCTCTACTACGCCGAGGACATTCGTCCCCGCAAGGAGATCGACGAGCTCGTGAGCGAGACAGACGTCCAGGACGCCGAGCTCGGGATGGCGCGGCAGCTCGTCGAGAGCCTTGTCGGCGAGTACGACCCGAACGACTACGCGAACGAGTACCGCAACGAGCTGAAGGCGATGCTCGAAGCGAAGCTCGCCGGCGAGGAGATCACGCGGCCCGAGCCGGTCGCGGTCGCCCAAGTCGTCGACCTCATGGACGCGCTGCGCCAGAGCGTCGCCCAAGCGTCGAAGGAAAAGACCCCGGCGAAGCGGAAGAAGGCCCCCGCCAAGCGGCGGGCCTCTGCGAAGAGCTAGCGGCTAAGCCGCGGCACTTCCGGCCGCGCCCGTGGCCGCAGACGCCTTCAGGTGAGCCTCGAACAGGCTCCTGTCGATCTTCCCCTGGTAGATCGGGATGGCTTCCGCGAGGCAGAGGCGAATGACCTCCTCGCGCTCGATCCCGAGCTCCTTCGACAGCTCTTCAGGCGTCAGGTGATTCGGCACGCGCTCTCCTTTCCCAGGCCGTAAAAAAGCCCGTCCTCGGCGCTCCGAGGCGGGCTAGTTTCGTCCTTCGTATTTGCGACGGAGCTCAAGCGCTCCGCCCTCCTTCCCGGTCCATGGGCACAGGATACGGTTCGGCCGTGGCTCTGGCAACGCTCCTTCGGGGATTCGAGGTGCGGACCGAAGAGGTCGCGGGCGTGCGGACGCGCTGGTACCTCGCCGGGGAGGGGGATCCCCTCGTCGTCGTGCACGGGCTCGGCGGGGCGGCGGTCAACTTCACGGAGCTCGGTCCTCTCCTAGCACGCCGGCGGCGGGTGCTCATTCCCGATTTGCCGGGCCACGGGGGCACCTCGCCTCTCGGGCGCGTCGACGGCCTCGGCTCCTATGCCGAGCACGTCGCCGCGGTGGCCGCGGCCGAGGGGATGCTTCCGGCTGACGTGCTGGGCTACTCGATGGGTGGGGTCGTCGCGCTACGGCTCGCCGTCGCCCGCCCCGCCGACGTCCGCGCGCTCGCACTCGTCTCCGCGGCCGGAATCGTCTCGACGACGAGACGCGCGGAGATCTGGATCGCCGCCGCGGTGGCGCTACGGCCCGCGCGGATCATGGCCCGCTTTCGCGACGTGTTCGCTCGCCGGCCGCGGCTTCGTTTTCTTCCTTTCGGCGTCTGGGGCGCGGACGACCCGCCCTCGCTCTCGTCCGAGGCTGTCCACGGCTTTCTCGCCGGCCATCCCCAGCACACTGACGTGGGCAGCGCAGGCCGAGCGCTTCTCCGGGATGACCCTCGCGGCGACCTGGACCGGGTCGGCTGCCCCGTCCTGCTGCTCTGGGGAGCGCGCGACCGGCTCGTGCCGCTCGAGGACGGCTTCGAGTACGCACGCCGCCTGCGCGCTCCGATTCGTACCGTTGCGGGGGCCGGCCACCTCGTCGTCGGCGAGCAGCCGGAAGCCTGCGCGGCGATCATCGAGGACTTCCTTGGGAGCGTTCGCGCCTGAGCTACCCTATGGCCTTCGGGGTGTAGCGCAGCCTGGTAGCGCGCGCCGTTCGGGTCGGCGAGGTCCCCGGTTCGAATCCGGGCACCCCGATTTGTCATGGGGGAACCCCTGGTTCCCCCATGAGCCCCCTCCTCAAGTCCTTTCTACTGGTCGGTTCGCTCCAGGATCCAGAGTCCCGTGTTCATGTCGCTCGCGTAGCCGTAGCCGGTTTCCTCGTCGGTGACGATGCCCCAGACCTGCGGCATCTGCGACAGGACGCCGCGCTGCGCCGGCTTGACAGGGTTCTGGCCGGCCGGCGGGACGAAGAAAGCCACCTCGTGCGGTCTCGTCGGGTCGCTGGCGTCGACGACTCGGACGCCGTCCGAGTACCAGGAGATCCACACGTCCTCACCGACGAGCCAGTTGTTGTGGATCGTGTAGTCGCCGGATCCCGTCGGGCCGCCCGTGATCGAGTTCGGCGTCCGGAACTCGCCGATCTGTCGAGGCGCTGCCAGGTTCGAGTAGTCCCACACCCGCATGTAGCCGTTGCCTCCCTCGATGCCCGGACCGGAGTTCTTGCAGAAGTCCTCGTCCGCGCTGAAGAGGAGCTTGCGCTCGTCGTCGTACATCGAGGAATGGGCATCCCCATCGGCATTCGCCGGGAACACCGCGCGACCTCGGAAGACCGGATTGGTGGGGCTCGTGACGTCGATGGCCACGTAGCCGCTGTCCCAGTAGGCGATGAAGGCGAGCTTGCCGTCGAGCGACGGCTCGATCCCGTGGCCGTAGACGCCGTCGGCGTCGCAGCCCTGGCCTGCCGCCGGCTGGAGGCCGCGGCTGAGGAAGCCCCAGTGCGACTTGAGCTTGGGCATGGTCGGGTTCGTGATGTCGATCAGCCGGAACGGGCCACGCCCGGCCCTGTCCTCCCGGCCGGAGGGGGAGCTCGAGTCGGGCTCCTCCGCGGTCGGGTCAGTGGCGTAGGCGAAGGTCTTGCCCAGGTCGGAACGGTGCTCGATCTCGAACTCGTGCAATCCGCGCGTGCAGCAGCCGAAGCTCAGGAAGCCCAGCTTCTTCGGCTCCCGCGGATTGTTGACGTTCCAGAGCATGAGCCCGCGCGGGATCGAGCTGTCGAACCGCGAGCCGCCGCAGACCTGGATCCCGGCCGCGGCGATGTCCTTGCCCGCCCACGCTCCGAACCGAGCGGTATAGACGACAACGTCCTCGGCCGACGTCCCGGGTGGGTTGACAAGACGCGAGACCATTCGCGGATTCTCCGGGTCGCGGGCGTCGACAACCGCGACGCCGTTCTTCGGGTCAGAGGGGCAGAAACGGGTCTTGCTCCCGCTGGACCAGTCCGTGAAGCCCCAGTGGCCGACGTAGGCGTAGCCCTCGTGCTCCCAGACGTCGGCGTTGAAGCCGCGGCCGCCGAGGTCCGTGTGGCCGACGACCCGCATGTTCTTCATCTCCGCGGCTTTCTGGCCGCCCGAGTAGGTCTTGTTCATCTGCTGCAGGAAGTGCCTCTCGTCCTTCAAGAGCTCGCTCCTGTTCGTAGGAGCGGTGAAGGCGATGGCCGCGAGCGCGAGCGCCGCGGAGGCGGCGACCGCGGCAGTCCAGAACTTCCGCATGCTGTTCCCCCTCCCTCTCCGCTGATGGTGCGCGGCAATTCTTCAGCACGGCGCCATAGGTTTCAAGGGCACGAGAGGGGCGCCGTCGCGAGACGCGAAAGAGATTTCCCTGCTCACGCGGGGAAACTAGTCAGAAGCATAGTTGCCGTGCGTCCCCTCCGTGGCCGATGATAAGTTCCAGTGGACGCGATCTTGCCCAGTCTCCTGAAAACCCCTTACGAGGAGCCGGAGATCCTCGACTTCGGCTCGATTGCGGACCATACGTTCCTGCGCTGCGGGGGGACCGGCGTGAACGGCGGGGGACATACGCCTCCAAAGGACTTCCCGTATCCGCCCGCCTACCACCTCGACAAGTTCGGGGAGTGCTCAGCTCTAGCGCTGGCCGTCTCGCCCTGAGCGGGAGCGCTGCGCCAGGGCCGGGGGTCGACCAGCGAGAAGCTCTCGCCGAGCGCGCGGACTCCCGGGCGCCGGTCGTCGAGGTTCGTTCCGTCTTGCGGCGCTTCGGTCGTACGATCGCGCTGAACGATGTCTCCCTCGACCTCGCGGCGGGGGAGATCCATGCGCTGCTCGGTCCGAACGGGGCGGGGAAGACGACCCTACTTCGCATCCTGACGGGACTCGTGCACCCCAACGCGGGCACTGCGCGCGTCATGGGCTTCGACGCCGTCGCGAGTCCCCGAGCCCTGCGCCAGCGACTCGGGCTCGTCCCTTCGGGCGACCGTTCCTTCTACCTGCGCATCTCCGGACTCGAGAACCTGGTGTTCTTCGCGCGCCTCTACGGCATGAGGCGACGAGCAGCGGTCGCCCGCTCGAACGAGGTGCTCGAGGAGGTGGGCCTGCTCGAGGCTGCCCGCACCCGCGTCGGGCTCTACTCCCACGGAATGCAGAAGCGCCTTGCCGTCGCGCGCGCACTCTTGCCGCATCCGGCAGTGCTGGTGCTCGACGAGCCGACGCACGACCTTGATCCCCGCGCGGCGCGCGCGATCAGAGAGCTCGTCCGGGAGCTTGCCTCCTGCGGAGCCGCCGCCATCTGGGCGACGCAGCGGATCGAGGAGATCCGCGGCTTCGCGGACACCGTAACCCTTCTGCACCGCGGTGAGGTGCGCTTCAACGGCGGCGTCCCGGATCTGCTTGCCCACTCGATCCCGCGGCGCTACCTCCTCCGCGTCCGGAACGGTTCCTTCTCGGGCCGCCCGGCGGAGGCCGCCCTCAATACGGCTCTCGCCGGAGTAGGCACGATCGCCGACGCCGGCGAGAGCTCCGAGCACTATCTGCTTCAGCTCCAGCACGGTGTCATTCTCGGCGACGCGCTCAAACGCCTGACTGAGGCTACTTTCCAGATCCTCACCTGTAGCGAGGAACGGTCGGAGCTCGAGGAGGCATTTCTTGCGCTCACGCCGGAGGGCTCCCAGTGAGCACTTTCGTCGAGCCGCTGCCCAGCCGTCTTGCGGTCCTCGTCGAGGACCTACGCAAGCTCCCGGCTTTTCTCCGCCGGGACTTCCTCGTCGCCTTGAGCTATCGGACGGCGTTCATCTCCGACGCACTCGGTCTGTTCTTCGGCGCCTTCATCTTCTACTTCGTCGGCCTCATGGTCGATCCGACCAAGATCCCGACCTACGGAGACACCCGCGCGACGTACATGGAGTTCGTTGCCATCGGTCTCGCGCTCGGTGTTTTCCTCCAGATCGGGCTCGGCCGGGTGGCGGCGGTCATGAACCGCGAGCAGCTCATGGGGACGCTCGAATCGCTGGTGGTCACGCCGACAGCCACCGCCACGATCCAGATCGGGTCGGTGGTCTACGACCTCATCTACATCCCGATACGGACGGCACTCTTCCTCCTCGCCATCGACGTCGGCTTCGGTCTCCACTTCCAGGCGGACGGCATTCTGCCGGCCGCCGTCATGCTTCTCTTCTTCATCCCCTTCGTGTGGGGGTTGGGCCTTGCTGCCGCGGGTGCCATGCTCACCTTCCGCCGCGGGGCGGGCGCGTTCGGACTAGGGATCGGTTTCCTGACGCTCGGATCGGGCGCATACTTCCCGCTCGAGCTCCTGCCCGGCTGGGTCCAGGACGTCTCCGTCGTCAACCCGATCACAGTCGCGATCGAGGGAATGCGTGAGACGCTGATCGGCGGCGTCGGCTGGTCCGGCGTCGCTACCGACCTGCTCGTGCTCGCGCCACTCTCGCTCTTCTCGCTCGTCGCCGGGGTCTTCATATTCCGGCTCGCTCAGTGGCGAGAGCGCCGTCAGGGGACCCTAGGGCTCTACTAGAGCGATGGAGGTCACGGGCATCCAGAGGAACGGGGACGTCGCCTACCGCGAGCTCGCGTCTGGAGAGGGTGGCGTGCTGCTTCACCTCGGGACCGGCCAGTACTACGGCGTCAACCGCCTCGGCGCGGTCATCTGGAGCCTGCTCGACGGGGAGCGCACGGGGGACGGAGTGGTCGCTGAGCTGCGGGCGCGTGTGGAAGACCCTCCACCGACGTTCATGGCGGACGTCGAGCGCTTTTTGGACGGGATGCGCCAACGTGCCCTCATCCGTTAGGCAGCGGCGCCGCCGTGGGAGCCTTCGCCGCCGTCGCCTTCCGCTCGCGGCCTCCTGATTCAGAGGTCGTCACGCGGATGCTGGCTGCGGCCCCGCATCGGGGCGCCAGTGCGGAGGTCGTGTCGTGCGGCGACGCCGTCCTCGGCGTGAGCGGGAGTGTCGAGCTCGAGAATGCCTGGCTCGGACGGGACAACGGCGTCGCAGCGGCGTTCGTGGGGAATCTCGACAACCGCGCCGAGCTCGCTGCTGAACTCGGCGCACCTCGGGATCACGGCCACGACGACCCTGCGAAGCTCGTGATCGCCGCGTACCGGCGGTGGGGAGAAGGCTTCCCCGCCCGGCTGCGCGGGAGCTTCAGTGGGGCCGTCGTCGACGAAAATGAGCTCGTCGCCTTCCGCGACCAGCTCGGCTTCGAGACGCTCTTCTACCGGGACGAGGAAACCGCGTTCCTCGCCGCGACGGAAGCGAAGCAGGTCGTCGCCGGAGCCGGCATTCCCCGTCGCCCCGAACTCGACGCGCTCCCGGGCATCTTCTATGGGCGTCTGCAGCCCGACCAGACGGCCCTCGAGGGCGTATACCGCTTTCCGATGGCATCGACCGCGCGAGTTGGCGCGGGGCGGCGGGCGTCCTTCCACCGTTACTGGGATCCGAGGGCGCTACTCGAGACAGCCCGGGTCTCGGACGACGAGGCACGCGAGCGGCTCGTGAAGCTGCTCGAGCGGGCGGTCGCCCGGACCGTGACGGGGAACGATGGCATCTCCCTAAGCGGCGGCGTTGATTCGCCAGCGGTGGCGGCGTTCGCCGTTTCGCCGCACATGCGGCTGGCGGGCCGGCCCCCGCTTGCCGTTTCGGCCGTCTACCCCGATCTACCGAACGTGAACGAGCTCTCGCACATCGAGGCGGTCGCGGACCTGCTCGGCCTCCCACTCCACACATACGTTCCTCATGCGAGACCGCTCGACGACGTCGCCTACTGGGTTGACGTTCTCGACGGACCGGTCGACGTCCTCTCCGTCCCTGAGGTCGCGGAGAGCTACCGGGTGGCGCGCGCGGCGGGTGTCAGCACGGTCCTCACCGGCGAGCTCGCCGAGTACGTCTACGCGATCCGCCAGCACCTTCCCGGCCACCTGCTTCTGCACGGTCGCTGGCGGGCCTTTGCCCGCTGGGTCGACCAGGAGCGCAGCCGGGGCAGCTCTTGGCGCCGCATCGCCCGAACGCTCGCCCCCTCCGTCACCCCGTCCTTGCTCGCGACGGCGTACGTCCGCCTGCTCAAGCGCGACAACAGGCCCCTTCCCGTCTGGGTCGACCCCGCCCAAGTCGGGGGTCTCGGAAACCGGCTCGACCTGCGACGCCCGGCGCGTCGCCGGTGGAGCGAGTCGCAGCTCGACTCATTCGGCGGCGGCGCCTCGATCAGCGTCGAGGCAGATGCGCTCTGTGCGGCGCTCTGCGGCGTGCGGGTGCGCCGGCCCCTGGCCGACATCGATCTCTGGGAGTTCTTCCTCAGCCTTCCGGCCGAGCGGAAGTTTCCCGACTCGGCGCCGAAGAGCCTCGTCCGCCAGGTCCTGCGTGGGCGGATCCCGGACACTGTGCTCGACCGGCGCGACCAGACCGTCTTCGACGACCACTACCTCGCCGCCGCCGACTATCCGGCCCTACGGCGGTGGATCCTCGACTCCGAGTACCGGCTCGAGGGAGTGGACTACAAGGTCCTCGCCGAGCGCCTGAACCGCGAGGAGATGGACGTGCACGAGCTTTCGTGGGCAAACGACCTCGCGCGGATCCACGCGTTCGTGAGCCTATGGGCGTAGGCGGAGCGGTCAGCGGCGGAACGTGCTTCGGCTTCGAGGTCCGCTCTCCGCTTCCATTCAATTACCTTCGCGGCGGTGCCGGCGAGCCGCTCGCGATCCGGGAGCCCTCCAACGTGGCGGAGGTCACAAGGGATGACCTCGTCATCGAGTGGACGCCTACCCCGGAGCTCCCCTTCCACGCCCGGCTCTACTCGCATGAGGCCCTCTTCCGTCTCTGGATCGACGGTGCCGGGTGGTTCGAGGTCGATCCCGAGGCACGGGCGATCTCGCTGCCCGAGACGGACAACCCGGTGCGGCGTGAGGAGCGCCTCTGGGGGATTCCGGCGATCCTCTGCTTCCTGTGGCGAGGCGACCTACCCCTCCACGCCGCCTCGGTGGAGGTCGATGGCGGCGCAATCCTCCTCTGCGCGCCGCGAACTTTCGGGAAGACCACCTTGGCCGCCGCATTCGTCCATCAGGGCTTTCGACTCCTCAGCGAGGACGTGAGCTGTGTGCGCCTGAACGCCACGCCGAGCGTAATCCCAGGTCCTGCCATGCTGCGCCTCCGCCGGGACATAGCGGAGCGGCTGGACATTCCTCGTGCGCATCGCGTGGGAGAGCCAGACGACCGCATGCACCTCGCGCTCGACCCGGCGCAGCGGGGGAACTGCGATCCCATCCCGATCCGCGCTGTCGTCTTCCTCCGGGACGGAGACGACGAGGTCGCTCTGGAAGGTGCGCGGGCGTCTGACGCGATCCGCGATCTGTGGTCGCTCAGCTTCCGGCTCCCTTCTGACGCCGACCGCGCTCGCTGCTTCGCCGGTGTGACAGACCTGGTAAATGCCGCGCCCGTGTGGAACCTTTCGTATCCGCGCCGCATCCACGCGTTGCGTGCCGCCGTAGAGAGAATTATCACCGATGCCTAACGCCGCCACCCGTCCGCTTAGCCTTCCGGCGAAGGTCGAGCTCGCCCTGCGCATCTGGACGACCTTCCTCGTTGTCCAGGGCGGCATCCGCCGCCAGCCCTTGCCTGACTTCGTCGCGCAGCTGGGCGGCTCAGGACGCCAGCTGCGCGAGAGTCACTCGCCCGCGCAGCTGAGCCGGGCTGTCTACAAGAGCCTTCGGATCGGGAGTCGGCGACCGAAGTGTCTCGTCAATTCGCTTGTCCTCTTCCACTTGCTGCGGACCCAGGGCGATCCCGCCGAGCTCGTCATCGGCCTGCCCGAGGAGCCTGCCGACCACTTCGCGCATGCCTGGGTCGAAGTCGAGGGCGTCGACGTCGGTCCGCC
The DNA here is from genome assembly GCA_040878265.1 of Gaiellales bacterium. Taxonomy (GTDB): domain Bacteria; phylum Actinomycetota; class Thermoleophilia; order Gaiellales; family Gaiellaceae; genus JBBDMP01. Next base: position 28,287 of record JBBDMP010000004.1, read on the forward strand.
ACCGGGCCGAAACGGCCACCGCGAGCTCGCCCGCTTCCGCTGATGACGAGCGCGAGCTACGCGGCCGAGGAGGTGTTGGGAAGCGACGACATCTGGACGGGCGTCGGGCGGGTGATCGACCGGGCTCCCAGCCTGGCGCACCTGCGCAGGCACCGGCTTCACCTTCTCGCCGCCCACAGATGGCGCTCGCTCGGGCGGCCGCTCCCGCCCGAGCTCGCGGACGACGAGCGGCGTGCCGCCATGGCGGCACTTGCTGTGCCCATCCTGCTCGAGCGGGTGCGAGCGGGCTGCGACGATCCCGTCATCGTCTTCAAGGGCCCTGAGGTCGCGGCGCGCTATCCAAACCCCGCACTGCGCGATTTCGTCGATCTCGACATCCTCGTCCCCGATGCCGCTCAGGCGCAACGGTCTCTCATCGAAGCCGGCTTCCGTGAGTTCGGCGATCCGGAGCTGTACGTCGACATCCATCATCTGCGCCCGCTCTTCTCGGCCCCCCTGCAGCTGCGGGTCGAGGTGCACAGCGCGCCCAAGTGGCTCGACGAGCTCGAGCCGCCGCCGGCCAGCGAGCTCTTCTCCGGGGCTGTTCCGAGCGCGACCGGCGTTGAAGGGATCCTGGCGCTCCCGCCGGCTCAGCACGCGGTCGTCCTGGCCGTGCACTCCTGGGCCCACGAGCCGCTTGCGCGCCTCGGCCACCTGGTCGACATCGCGGCGATTTTGGACGGCACCGATCGCAACGCGGCGGCCGAGATCGCAGGCGCCTGGGGCGTGCGCAGTCTCTGGGACACGACGCTCGACGTCGCCGACGCGGTCTTCCTGGGCAGGCGCGGGCGAGCGGGCGTCCTCAACGTCTGGGCGCGCCATCTCCGCGCGGCGCGCGAGCGGACGGTGTTCGAGCATCACGTCGAGCGCTGGATGTCGGGGTTCTGGGCCCTCCCGGCGGGCAAGGCGGCCCGGCAGACGGCAGAGGAACTCTGGTGGGATATCAGGCCCACCCCGGGAGAGTCGTGGCGGCGAAAGCTCTCCCGCACGGGACGGGCCTTCCGCGACGCGTTCGTCCCGCGCTCGGAACACGACCGGGCGCTCGGCCCCGAAGCGTCCCGCCGTCGCGACCGCCCGTCCGTCTGAGCCGACCGGGCGCGCGCCCGAGAATCGACCTAGCCGTTCGGACAGGACGGGTTCAGAATCGCAGGCCCGCCCTCGTCCTCGCACGGCGACGGCGATAAGGTTGCCTGAGTGCAGCGGAAGCGTGAACTGATGCGATCCAAGGACCCGGGACGGGCAAGCGGCGTGGAGCCCCAGGAGCTTTCCGTTACGGTTCTCGCGGCCGACGACATCCGCGGCCGTCGCGCGGAGTCGATCCTCGCGGCGGGCGGTCTCCGCTCCAGGGGGCGGGCGGCGCGTCCGGAGGGTCTTCTCGACGACGAGCGCAGCTTGGAGATCCGGGCGATCGTCGTCGTCGCCGAGGAGTTCGATGCCGAAGTCGGGGGCTGGTTTCGCGCGCTGCGCCAAAGGCTTCCGGCCGCCGCGCTCGTCTGCGTCATTGGATCGCTCACGCCGCGCGTCGTCCGCGACGCGCTCGCGAGCGGGGCCGATGGCCTCCTCCTCGAGCAAGACGCCGAGGCGGGTCTCGGCCCTGCCGTACGAGCGGCTTGCGCAGGCCAGATCACCCTTCCCCGCGAGCTCGGCCGGGATCTGGCCGCACCGAGGCTCTCCTCGCGCGAGAAGCAGGTCCTCGGCATGGTCGTCATGGGCTTTACGAACGGCGAGATCGCGCGAAAGCTGTACCTGGCGGAGAGTACCGTCAAGAGCCACCTCTCCTCCTCGTTCGCCAAGCTCGGCGTGCGTTCTCGCAACGAGGCGACCGCCCTCATCCTCGACCCAGAGCGTGGCCTCGGGACGGGTATCCTGGCCATCTCCGAAGGTGGGGAGCGCCTTGGGCCGGGCAGCTGAGCCGGCGTCGGCGATAATTCCAGGGGAGGTTTTCGTACGGATGGAGGAAGCGACCGTGCCCGGAACCGGCGACGAATCCCTTCTTGCCGCCACCGTGCGGGTGCCCGAGCACGTCGTTTACCGCGCGTTCGTCAAGGAGACTGTCGTTCTGAACCTGCAGACCGGCAAGTATCACGGCCTCAACCCGACCGGCGGCCGGATGCTCGAGGTTCTGACCAAGGCCGAGAACATCGGCGAGGCAACGGCCAAGCTCGCCTCGGAGTACGGTCAGCGCCAGGGCGAGATCGAGCGTGATGTGTTGGCCTTGTGCAAGGACCTGATCGAGCGCGGGCTCATCGAGCTCCATTCCGGTGCCGACCGGTAGGCAGGCCCGGCGCACGGGGCTCAAACGCGGCTACGCGTTCGGACTCGAGCTATCGGCCCGCGTGCCCATCCCAGTCGCAGCGGCGAACGGCCGCGGCAGCGGCAGGGCGACCACGTGGGAGCTCGTCACCGACGTCGAATTGGCGTCGACGTGGAACGCGAAGGAAGCCGTCTCGCTGCTCGACCGCAGGCACCTGAGCGGCCGCCCCATGCTCGCGATCGACCACCACGAGGCGCTCGGGTACCGCCTCGCGGCTCCCGGCTTCGGGCGCCACATCGTGTCCGGCGACGGCCAGACGGTCCGGTCTGTCCTCCCGAACGTGGCGCCGTGGCGCTGGCAGCGGCTGCTCTTCGCCCAGGTCCTTCCGCTGGCTGCGAATCTCCAAGGCCTGGAAGTGCTCCACGCTAGCGCGGTGGAACTGGACGGCCACGCGCACGCTTTCGTAGCACCGGCGGGCACGGGCAAGACGTCCGTCGCCGCCCACCTCATCGCGAGCGGCGCGTCTTTCGTCACCGACGACGCCCTCGCCGTCGAGACGACCGATGCCGCAGCGCTGGTGCATTCCGGCGCGGGCGTCACGAGCATCGATCGCAGCGAGCTTCGTGCGATGACCCGGGAAGGCCGCGAGCGGTTAGGTGAGATTCTCGGGCGGAGCGACTTCAAGGTCCAGGTCGCCGTCGAGCCGGTGCCGCAGGCGCTTCCGCTCGAGCGCGTCTTCTTCCTCGAGCGCGATGCATCGGCCGAACGGGTGGAGATCGAGGAACACCGGTCGCCCGATCCCGCCCTGCTGCTCTCCAGCACGTTCATCTGGTATCTCCGCAGTCCGCAGCGCCTGCTTCGGCACCTCGACGCCTGCGCGCGACTCGCACGCACGGCCCGCGTCTTCCACGTTCGGATCCCGGCTTCCAGCCCGGCCCGCGCGGTCGCCTCCGAGATCGAGCACCACATTCGAGGGGATCGATGAACCGTCCCACGGCGATCAGTCCCCCGTCGGCCGCCGCACGGGAGGCGTGGAGGCGACGCTTGCCCGCGTCGCGCAAGCTCGCCCTGGCGAGGGAGATCCTGGTGACGTACCCGCGTGTGCGGTGGTGGCTCCGGCACAAGGAGCTCCCCGCGGTGATCGCGGCACTCCGCGCGGGTGATCGTCCGGCGGAACAGCCGAACGGCGACCAGATTCTGATGGGCATCCGGCTCGGCCGTGTCGTCCGGCGGACGCTCGGTGTGCTGCCCGCCGACTCGCGCTGCCTCGTGCGCTCGCTCGTCCTGACGTCGCTGCTCGCGCAGCGCGGCATCGACTCGAAGCTCGTGATCGGTGTGAAGGCGGAGCACAGCTTCGAGGCGCACGCTTGGGTCGAGTGCGCCGGAGTCCCCCTGTTGCCCCCCGGCGAGGAGGACTACGGGCGGCTCGTGGAGTTGTGATGGCCGTCGGAACCGCCGTCTATCCCGTACTTGCAGGCGTCTTCGACCCGACGGCGACCTTCGACTTCGACGGGTCGCGCGCCGTGCTGGGCGGCGTTCTCGAGCGCGAAGGAGACGGCGACGCCGTCGCGGCGGGGCAACTCGCCGCCGTCCGTACGCCTGCACGGGGCCGCCGTACCTCGGACGAGCGGTTCCTTTGCCTGCTCGCCGGCCGCATCTACAACCTGGGCGAGCTCGCCGGGTCGAGTCGAGCCGAAGACCCCGAGGTGGTCCTGGCGAGACTCTGGGGGGAGCGCGGAGACGCTTTCCTCGGACAGCTTTCGGGTTCGTTCGCGTTCGCGCTGTGGGACCGGGAGGAGCGGCGCGGCGTGATCGTGCAGGATCAGGTCGCCGCCAGGTCGGTCTATTACTGCACGTCTGGATCTCGCCTCTTCTTCGCCTCCGACATCCGTCCGCTGCTCGCGGTGCTGCCGACACGCCCGGCCCCGGATACCGTCTCGGTCGTCCACTGGCTCGCCAACAGCCCGCCCCCGGGGCAGCGGACGATGTACGAGGGCATCGAGCGTCTCGGACCGGGCTACATGCTCGAGTTGCGCGACGGACGATGGGCACGACGTCGCTACTGGGAGCCGCGGTACCGGACGCCTGTCCGCCGTTCGCATGGCGAAGTGAGCGAGGAGCTCTGGACGGTCGTGTCCAAGGCGGTAGGTGCGCGGCTGGCCGCCGGCGGCTCGATCGGCATCGTCATGAGCGGCGGTGTCGACTCTTCGACCGTTGCGACCGCGGCGATGGAGGCGCGCAACGGGCTTCCGGCGCCGCGCGGCTACTCGGCGGTCTTCCCGGACGAGCCGAAGATGGACGAGTCCCTCCGGATCCAGGCGCTCGCCGAGGGGATCGGCCTGCCGAGCACTCAGATGGAGGTCGAGCCCGGCGGCCTCGTGGCGCTCCTGCTCGAGTACGTCGCCCGCTGGGACCTTCCGCTGTCCGGGCCCGGCTATCTGCTCGAGCAACCGTTGCTCGCGCGCGCGGCTGCAGACGGGGTCGACGCTCTTCTCGACGGGCAGGGCGGCGACGAGGCGTTCGGCCACGCGCCCTACCTCCTGGCGGACCGGATCCGCCACGGCAGGCTGATCTCGAGCATCCGGCTGGCGCGCCGCTTCCCGCTCGTCTTCGAACGAACGCCGTGGAAGGTCTCGCTGCAGATCTGGAAGCTGTTCGGCCTGAAGGGAGCGGTCCCGTACGGGATCCACAACGCGGTTCGCGCGCGCCGCGGCGCGGAGCACCACGCGCCGAAGCTGCTTACGGGGGAGAGCGGACGCCTCTATTTCGAGTCGGACGACCCCTGGGCCTGGAAGGCCGTGGAGAGCGGTCCGTTGTGGTGGCGCTACAAGCTGAGCACGCTGACGAAGATTCGCGAAGACGTGGGGCTCGGCGAGTACCTCCGGCACCGGGCGGCGATGGCCGGGCTGGAGGCGCGGCCGCCGCTGCTCGATCTCGACCTGGTGGAGTTCGCGCTCGGCGTCCCTCCCGCCCTCGAGTTCGATCAAGCCGCCGACCGGCCCCTGATCCGTGAGGGCATGCGCGGGCGCGCTCCCGACTATGTGAGGCTCTGGCGGGAGAAGAGCAACCTCGGGCCGTTCTACCACGAGACGCTCTCGGGCCATGATCTCGAAGTCATTCGCGACGTGCTCGGAGCGGAGGACGCCGAGATTCGCGCCTTCGTCCGTCCCGAGATCATTCGTGACCTCGTCGAGCAGGTCCCGCGGGTCGGAGAGCCCGGCTGGCTGAAGTGGGGGACGACGCTGTTCTGCCTATTCAGCGGCGAGTGCTGGCTTCGCCAGCAATCCGATCCCTCGTTCGCGCAGCGCCTGCGCGAGACGGCCGACCTCACGAGGCCTCGAGCTCGCGTGCACCACGCTCCGGTATGAGCCCTGAGGACATCCGACCTTTCTCGTACCGACCTTTTTCCGCCTTGTCTTCGCGCTGCACCGCGAGTAGCCTCGATCGGGAAGGAAACTGCGACCAAGGAGACTTCGATGGAAGAGCGCAAGGACGTAGCGCCCGCGTACGAGAAGCCGGAGGTCAAGGACTATGGCGATCTGCGCGAGCTGACTGCGACTCAGGCGACGGGGACGCAGACGGACGTGCCGAAGGGAACCCCGGTTCCGCCGTTCACGATCTTCTCGTAGCCGTCGGTCGCCAAGCGATTCTCGAGACCCGGCCTGCGAGCCGGGTCTCGCGTTTTCCGGCTCTACCAGTCTGTTCGTCTCGAGGTCATACTGGAAGGTAGGAGCTTTGGCTCCGAGTGCTCGATGGGCGGCGACGACCTCACGTTGAAAGTCTGGCGGCTCCACCCGAACGGGTGCCGCATCATCCCGGCCGAGAGGACGCTCCAGGGCACGGCGAATCGAGATGCCCTCCGCTGGTGCGGCCCCTTCACGCATGCGAATGCAGCAGGCTGGTGGCTGTACCCCCCGGTCGACGTCGACATCGTCTGGCGGGGTGGCCGCGAGTTCGAGCACACGCAGCTGTCGCCGTACGATGACGCCGACAGTCACCTCATCCGCTTCCTCGCAGAGGGAATGGATGGTGTGACACCCGGAGAGTGGCTGCCGCCGGGAGGCCGGACGAAGTTCAGCTGGGGCCTGGTCGAGGAGGGGGTCGTCCAGATCTGGACCGGCTGCATCTTCCAGATGCCACCCGGATGGGGGCTGCATCTGCGGAGTCCGATCAACTTTCCGCCCGCAGCGTTCCACGTAATGGAGGCGATCATCGAGGCGGACTGGCTGCAGTACGACATCTGGCTGAACCTCGCGTTCGACCGGCCGAACGAACCGGTACAGATCCGGAGGGACGGCCCGCACCCGATCGCCCAGCTCGTGCCCGTCACGCCCTCGAGCTACGACCGAGCCTGGCAGCTCGACAGCGAGCTCGTGAATCGCAACACTCCGGAGGCCAGCCGCGTCTTCGAATACTTCGTCGAGTACAACCAGAAGAAGTTTGCGAGCGGCGGGAAGCAGCTGCGGTCGCTCGAGGACCCCGCGCAGCGCAAGGACTCGGCGACCTACCACCGTGAGCGCAAGCGCCGTCGAGCCGAGGTCCGGGGCGAGTGACGCCGATCCGGCCGGCACGCGACGAGGACGCGGCGAGCGTCGCCGCCCTCGTGAACGAGATCACCGCCGACTGGTTCGCCTGGGCGCCGATCACCGCGGATGACCTGCTCGACCGGTGGCGCTCACCTCGAGTCGACCGGCAGGACTTCGTCGTCGCCGAAGGCTCGATCCTCGGCTATGCCTCGGTGACCGCGGCGGACCCGGGACGGACGCGCCTCTGGGCCGAGCTCCGGGCCATTTCCGGCGAGGACGAGAGCCGCGTCTCCGCGAGCCTCCTCGCCGCGATCGAGGCTCGGGCACGAGAGCTGGCCGCTCGGGCTGATCCGGGGGCGCGCGTCGTGCTCCGCACGCAGGTTGCCGAGGTGCAGGCGCAGCTGGGGCGGCTGCTCGCCGAAGCCGGTTACGCGGTCGTGCGCCACGCCGAAAACGCCGTCCGGTCGCTCGAGCCGCCGCCGCCCCCGCCCTCGTGGCCGCCGGGGATAACTCCTCGCCGCTTCCGGACGGGCGAGGAGCGGACGATCTGGGAGCTGGCGATGGACGCGCTCGCGAGCAGCTGGGACTTCGTGCGCGAGCCCTTTCCCTCCTGGCTAGCGTCGCAAGTCGAGAGCCCCGCTTTCGACCCGGAGCTCTGGTTTGTCGCCGAGCGCGACGGCGACATCGCCGGCGTTCTCTACTGCCGCAACCATCCGTCCGATCCGGAGGTCGCCTGGCTCGACGTCCTCGCCGTCCGCCCTGAATGGCGGCGACGGCGGCTCGGCACCGCGCTCACGCAGGAGGCGCTACGCGAGTTCCATCGGCGGGGCAAACGCCGGGCCGGGGTCGGTATCGATCCCGACAACCCCACCGGAGTTGCCCGGTTGCTGGCAAAGCTCGACTTCGAGATCGTTCAGCGCTTCTCGACCTTCGAGAAGGAGCTCCGGCCCGGGCGGCCCGCAGCCCGGCTGCTCGGACGTTCCGCCCGAAACGCCGGGCAGGCCTGGCGGCGCCTCGTTTCGGGAGCGACCCGAGCGCACTAGACTCGGACAATGGCGCCGAACCGGAAGAAAAAGAGCCCCTCCCAGCCCGTTGCAGCGCCGCAGGAGGCCGAAACGCTCCAGCTCGTGGCCCTGCACGTCTCGCCTCCGCCCGAGGCGATCGTCGAGCCTGCTCCACGGTGGCGGGACTGGATCAACGAGATGGACGAGCGCTGGGCGAACCGCTGCCTGCCCCTGCTCGTTGCGAACGAGGCCGGCTGGGTCCTGCGCACCCCGTACGCCTTCGAGGCGATCTGGGACGGCGGGGCGGCTGCGGAGGCCGTCGACGTCGTCTTCGACGACGCGTCCGTTCCGACCCCCAAGCCTGTCGAGAGCCATTTCGGCTACGGGATCCTCACCTGGGTCGTCCCCTACCTCTTCCGGACCCCGCCCGGCTGGAATCTGCTCGCCCGTGGCCCTGCCAACTGGCCCAAGGACGGCATCTGCGCGCTCGAGGGCCTCGTGGAGACCGACTGGTCGGTCGCGACGTTCACGATGAACTGGAAGCTGACGAGGCCGGGACACCCCGTTCGCTTCGAGGCGGGCGAGCCGTACTGCATGATCGTCCCGCAGCGCCGCGGCAACCTCGAGCTCTTCCGCCCCGTCTACCGCGACTTCGAGCGAGAACCCGAGATGCGTAAGGGGACGAAGGCCTGGTCGGAAAGTCGCCACGATGCGCAGGTGCGGAAGTTCTTGGCCGCGTATTCGCGCGAGTACGAGGGCGAGCGGAGCTCGTGGGAGAGCCATTACTTCCGGGGTACGGCTCCCGACGGAACCGCCGCGCCCGCTCATCAGACGCACATCCGTCTCGCTCCCTTCGAGCGCGAGACGGAGGCGACCAGCTAGAGAGCGTGCGGCAGGCGTTCCTCCGGGAACACGTCGACCCATTCCCAAAACGCCTCGAGAGCCCGCCAGTAGTCGTAGGCGTCCGCGTAGCGGGGCTCGCGCCGCAGCACCTCGAGGAGGAGGGCGCAGTTGGCCCGCGCCCGCGGCTCGTCCTGCGAGCTTTCGAGGCTCTCCTCGAGGGCCTGGAGGAAGAAGTCGTCCCCACGGAGCCACGCGAGCGAGTAGGCGTTCCCGTCCACGGTCCTCGCCGCCGTGCTCGCCTCCTCGCTCTTGAAGAGGAAGACGCTGTAGGGAAAGACGACGTGGTAGAGGGGGGAGAAGCCGCGGGCGTTCAGAACTCGGCGGCCGATGCGGGCCCTGGGAGTGGCGGAAGAAGTCGTCGATCGCGACGACGCCCCCGTCGACGACGCGGTCGTAGAGGTGCTCGAGCGCGCAGGCGACCGAGCCGAAGAGGTCGGCGTCGATGTGGAGGAAGCAGAAGCGCCGCTCCGGCTCGAGCGCTGGGAGCACGTCCTCGAAGAAGCCCTGCACCGGCTCGACCGTGTCGGCGACTCCGTGGAGTGCGGTGGCGAGCCAGAACGACCGCAGCAGATCCTCCCCGCCGCCGCTCGCCGGCCCGTACTCCGCGGCCGTGAAGTACGGGTTGTCCTTGTGCGGGTCCGGCGGAGGCAGGCCGCGGAAGCTGTCGACGCTCACGACCTTCTTGTCGAGGCCGTCTTTCTTCGCCAGGAGGGCGAGGAAGAGGGACATGCCGCCCATCCCGACGCCGGTCTCGATGACGTCGCCGGGAAGCTGAGCGCAACGCTCCCGAAGGACGCGGGCGTAGAGCCAGTTGCCCCACGGGTATGGCGGGAACATGCTGATCGGTCTCACCGCCTCGATCAGGCCGCCGACGTCGCCCGGGAAGCCCTCCTGTCGAAAGACGCCGAACGGAAAGGTCGCGAGCCTACGCTTGTCGACGATCGTGTGCGCTGCCGCGTCCATCGGTCTCTTGAGTGAACCGGCCGAGGAGCGCTCCGTCAAGAACGATCCAAGGGCCGGGACGTGAACGCTAGAGGCTGCGCGCCGAGGGCTCGGAGACCGCCATCCGCGCTCCGCCCTGCTCCAGCGACGAATCGACAGCCTCGACCATTCGGACGACGTCGAGACCGAGCTCACGGCTCGAGCGAGGGGTATCCCCGGTACGGACGGAGTTGCAGAAGTCCGCCATCTCGAGGCCCAGCGGCTCCGCGACGTCGACGCGCGGCGAGACGATGTCGCCGGTGCGGTAGCCCAACCGGAACTCGCCGAAGCTCTCGGGGTTCTTCAGCGTCACGCCGGAGTCGAAGACGCGCACGGGCTCGTTGCTGACGTCGTCGTAGACGACCATCTTCCGCGATCCGATGACGGTCGTTCGGCGAAGCTTGCTCGGCGCGAGCCAGGAGAGCTCGACGTGGGCGATCGTTCCGGTCGCGAACTCGAGGTTGATGAACGCGACGTCGGGAGTATCGGGAAGGATGCACCCCCGGCTCACTGCGCTCGCGTAGGCAGGCGTCTCGTCCAGCCAGTAGCGGAGGATGGAGAAGTCGTGCGGGCCCAGGTCCCAGATCACGCTCACGTCGGGTTGATGGAGGCCGAGGTTAACTCTGCTGGTCGAGATGGAGTAGATCTCGCCGAGCTCGTCCGCGGTGATGAGGTCGCGAATGAGGTTCACCGGGGGGCTGTAGAGGAACGTGTGGCCCGGCATGATCACGAGGTCGTGCTCCTCTGCCAGCTCGATCAGGCGGAGCGCCTCCTCCGCGGAAGCGGCAAGCGGCTTCTCGACGAAGACGTGCTTTCCGGCCCGCAGCGCGGCGGCGGCGAGCTCGTAGTGGGAGGAAACCGGTGTCGCGATCGCCACTGCGTCTGTCCGCGGGTCGGCGAGGACATCGTCGAAAGAGGTCGTCGTCGCGATGGCCGGATAGCGTCGGCTGACCGCGGCGAGCGTCTCGGGGCGAAGGTCGCACGCCCAGGAGACCTCGGCATCGGGGACTTCGTGGAGGTTGCGGACGAGATTCGGGCCCCAGTAGCCGAGTCCGACGACGGCCACGCGAACCGTCTCCGGCCCGCCGCGGCCGTTCTGCGTAGGGCGGCCGTTCACGCCGGCCATCAGATGGTCCCCGATCGCTGCCGGAGCAGCTGGAAGGGTGTGCGGCAGAGAAGCTGGAAATCCAGGCCGAGCGACCAGCCGCGCGCGTAAGCGACGTCCATGTCGAGCGCCTCGCCGAACGACGAATGGGCGCGGGCGGTCACCTGCCAAAGGCCGGTAAGGCCGGCGGGCACGAGGAAGCGCTCGTGATGATGGGGGGCGAAGCCGTCCACCTCGTACGGGATGCACGGACGCGGGCCGACGAGAGACATGTCGCCGCGGAGGACGTTGATCAGCTGCGGAAGCTCGTCGAGGCTTGTCCTGCGCAGCCAGCGTCCGACACGCGTAATCGCTTCGCCGCGATCGAGCTTGTAGAGGCCGTTGGCGTTTGGGGCTGTGCTCGACGTGAGGATGGTCTTGATGTACTCGCGGTGGGGCGCGTCGTCGGTGTCCAGCCTCATCGTCCGGAACTTCAAGGCCGTGAACTCGCGCATGTTCATTCCGAGTCGCGTCTGGCGGAAGAAGACAGGTCCCGGAGAGTCCCGCTTGATCCGCCACGCGATGTAGGCGAACAACGGCGCAGTGACGATCAGGCCCACGGTCGCCCCGAGCACGTCGATGCTGCGTTTGAGCAAGCGCGACGAGCGGGAAAGCTTGGCCGGGGGGAGGCCGATGAGCGGCAGACCTTCGACCGTGTGCACGCCGACCTTCGGCCCGACGATGTCGAACAGGCGGGGCACGATGTCTACCTGAACTCCGAGATCCCTGAGCGAGCGAATCAGGGCGAGATACTCCTCAGGCGTCTGCTTCGAAAAGGCGATGATCACCCGCTCGACGTCCAGGAGGCGCACGATCTCCGGCAGCTCGTCAGGCCCTCCTAGGAGCGTAAGGTGGCCGAGATCCTCGCGCCGTTCCTTGGGCTCCGAGTCGATCAGGCCGACCAGGTTGATGCCGTACTCGGGATGCTGGAGGAGCTTGCGGGCGACGAGCTGCCCAACGTCGCCCGCGCCCACGATCACGGCGTTCTGGAGATAGGCGACGCTTCGCCGACAGACCCCCCGGGCGACAGCCCGTCCGGTGGCCACCAGTGCGATTGCAACGATCCAGAAGACCGCGAGCCGTGGCGCGTTCGGCTCGGCGAGCCCGCTTAGCCAAGCTCCAAGAAAGACGATCCAGACGCCGGCGGAGACGACGTGGAACACACCCATGATCTCGTGGACCGTCGAGTGGTCGGTGCGCTCCTCGTCCCGCTCGTACAGCCCGTAGAGCTTGGCCGCGACGATCCAGATCGGCAGGGTCGCGCAGAAGATCGCGAACTCGACCACCGGGCTGACGTAGTCGACCGCAGCGCCGCTGCCCCCGAGTACGAGTGCCGTGACGACGAACGCAAGCGAGAGCCCGACAACGTCGGCGAGGAGGAGCATTCGGCGCATGAGCCAGCCGCGCCGGCCGAACTTTCCGCGCGCCTGCCGTCGCTCGATGATCTCGCGCGTGCGAGCGTCGACCCGCGACAAGACAGGGTTGGCGGCGGCCAAGGCGGCCGTACGCTCAACCGTGCTCAGCGTCCTCTCCCGTCCGAGAACGTCATCTGCCAGCCATCCGCTGTCTCCCGTCTCCCCAATGCAAGGGCGACCCCGCCCCTTCCCTGAGTTGCTTGGGGTAGACACTGAAGCAAACGAGTCGGCCGCGAAAGGCCAGAGGAGGAAAACTCTCCTCGCGGCGGGTAGACGCTAGCCCTTCGGGGGGGAGCCCGCAGAATCACCGGCTGCGGACCGCCGGCTCAGCTCCCGAGTGAACCCTCGCCGCTCGCCGAGCAGATCGTTGTCCCGCGTCGTGTAGTAGCTGGCCTGCGCCTCGTCTTGGGGCTGCGCCTCGATCTGATCCAGGAGTGGCATCGTCTGCTCGAAGAGCGTCCACGCGTAGGCGAGCGCGCGGTTGTAGACGTCGCGGACTTCGTCCAGCTCCGGGTAGATCGAGTACTCGAGTTGGGCCACGATCGGGCCGTCGTCGATGCCGGGCGTGACTTCGTGGATCGTCACACCGTGCTTGCCCTCTTCGTTCTTGAGCGCCCAGTTGATCGGCGAGACGCCGCGATAGCGCGGAAGCGGGGAGTTGTGGATATTGAGAATGCGCCCACATCTCTCAATGAACCACTCAGCGAGAATCCGGTCGTAGAAGACCGAAAGGGCGAGATCGACCGTCCAGCTTCCCGTCCGTACCTCCTCCACGTCGCGGTAGTCACCCGATTCGGCGTACGGGACGCGTTTCTCTTTCGCCCAGGCGATAAGGGAATCGGTCCAGTCGGGCTCGGGAACGACCGGTACCACCTGCTTGAGCTCGAAGACGGAGCTCTTGCGAAACCACTCGCCGATGCGGATCGCGAGGGTTCCCTTGCCGAGAAGGACGACGCTCTTCACGACGCGAGATTCAGGCGAAATAGTCCGCCACGGCCTCGACCACGGTCTCGAGCTGCGTCCGTGTGATGCCGGGAAAGATCGGTAGGGAGAGGCTTTCGCGCGAGACCGCTTCGGCCACGGGAAACTCCCCTTCCCGACATCCGAGCCAGGCATAGGCCGCGGTGAGATGAGGCGGCTTCGGGTAGTGGCGACCCGTGGCGACACGCCGCTCCGCGAGGAAGTCGGCGAGCGACTCGGGATCCCCTGTTCGGATCACGAATAGGTGCCACACGTGGGAACTGCCCGGGGCGACCTGTGGAAGCCGCAGGTCGCCGACTCCCCCGAGTGCCTCGAGATAGAACGCAGCCGCTGCGCGACGCTGAGCGTTCCACTCGTCGAGGAGGGGCAACTTGTGCAGCAGGACGATCGCCTGAATCGTGTCGAGCCTGGCCGTGTAGCCCTCGACTGCGTGCTCGTATTTCGAGATCTGGCCGTGCTCGCGGAGTGCTCGCATCCGGTTGGCGAGCTCTTCGTCGTCGGTCACGAGCGCGCCCGCGTCTCCCATGGCGCCGAGATTTTTCGCGGGATAGAAACTGAAGGCTCCTGCGAGCCCGGCAGCTCCGGCGCGAAGGCCATCACGCTTCGCGCCGTGGGTCTGACACGCGTCCTCGATGATGGAAAGGCCGAGCGTGGCGGCGACCTCGACGAGCGCCTGCATGTCCGCCATCTGCCCGTATACGTGCACTGGGAGGAGGAAACGTGTGCGCGACGTGACCGCCTCGCGTGCGGCCTCCGGATCGAGGTTGTAGTCACTCTCCGTCACGTCGGCGACGATGGGCTTCCCACCTGCCTGCGTGACGGCTTCGAAGGTCGCCACGAAAGTATTGGCGGGGACGATCGCCTCGTCGCCCTTCTCGAGTCCGGCTGCGAGTAGCCCCAGACGGAGCGCGTCAAGCCCACTGGCGAGTCCAACGCAGTACCGCGTGCCGCAGTAGTCGGCGAACGCCTGCTCGAATTGGGCCACCTGCGGACCGTTCGTGAACGCGCCGCTGTCGATCAGGAGACTCCACTCTTCGATGAGCTCCGACCGAAGCTCGTGGTGGATCGAGCCGAGATCGAGGAAGGGGACGACGCTGGAAGTCACGTGGTGAGTAGTTCGCATCTCCCGAAGAGTAGGAGGCGCGGGGGGCTGCAGTGCAGGTGACGCTCTCGTCAGGCCAAAGACTCTCCGAAGGGCCAGCCCCAGAGAAGAGGCGGGCAAGCACGAACGGGCTTGTATCGGTGCGGGCAAAGCGTCACGATGTGCGAACTGTGCTGCGGCCCGGTGGTACCAGGAAAGAGGAACGCCGTGCTCAGAGCTCGTCCGAGCCGCCGGCGTGGCTCGCCGATGCTGCCCGCCGCACGCAGGCGCGACTCGATCGGGTGACTGCGCGCCTTGGCGGAGGGGGGTCAGGGGAAGATGATAGGGAAGGGCTCAGCGAGGAGGAGCAGAGCGAGCGCTGGCGGGAGCAGGAGGCCGCCTTCGAGCGCAAATGGGGCCACTACTACAAGCCGCTCGTGTTCTTCGTCATCCTCTGGCTCGTCCTCATGGGGCTTTGGGATCGGCTGTAGCGCAACTCGCGGCACGACCCGCATATCCTCACGTTTGGTCCCAAATGAGAACAACGCCTGATCCCGATCACAACGATGCGCGCGCGCTCGGGCGACCCGAGGTGAGCGTTCTCGTCGCAGTTCGAAACCGACGATCAGAGCTCGTGCAGCTGCTCGATCGCCTGGCTGACCAAACGTTTCCCAAGAACCGATTCGAAGTTGTGATCGCCGATGACGGCTCCGACGAGGAGGACATCGGAGGCGCAGCCCGCGAACGTGGGGACGATCGGATCCGAGTGTTGCAAGGGCCGCCCCTCAACGCCTACTCCGCCCTCAATCGTGCGGCCGCCGCCGCCCGTGGCGATGTCCTCGCGATCTGCGACTCAGACTGCCAGCCCGAGCCCGAATGGATCGAGGCTGGAATTGCCGCGCTAAGAGGAGCCGACGTGGTCGGAGGCAGGATCGAGTTCATCCTGCCCGAGCGCCCCACAATTTGGACGTACTTGACGATGGAGACTTTCCTCGACCACGAGGAAGCCATTCGATTGGGGAAGCTTTTGGGAGGAAATCTTTTCGTGAAGGCGACAGTGTTCAGAGAGGTCGGCGGATTTGACGACTCTCTTCCGAGCGGGGGCGACGGCACCTTCGGTCGGCGCTGCCATGAGCTCGGGAAGCGTGTCTTCTACTGTCCGACGGCTGTGGTTGGGCACCCAAGCTTGAACGACTTTCAGTCGTTCAGGAGGAAGGTATGGCGGGTCTTCCGGTCGTCCGCGATGCGAAAGACGAAGGCGGGTAACCCTCCGCGGTACATGCTTCAGTTTTTCCTGACACCGGGACTGGGGATGATCCGATGGCGAAGAACTCGCGGCCTCTCTCCTTGGCTCGACCGCCGGCGGCTGCGGGAACTGGGCGCCAGACCATCGCGGTGGGACTGCGTTGCCGCGTTTCCGGGGATTTACGTCGTGCTACCGGCTGTCGCGGCGGCGGCCTGCCTTAGAGGCGTCTGGTACGTGGATCGGAGATATTTCCTGCCGCGTTTCCTGCGAAGACGCCTGCGGGCGGCCCGAGTCACCGAAGCCAACGGGTAGACGGCAGATCCCGCTCTCAGGGCGTCGCCGAATCTCGCGCAGTCGTCGGAGCCGAGGCGTTGATGACGCGATCGAAAACGTCCGCGAGCTGGCGCGCCAGCTCGCGGTAGTCGAAGCGCTGCAGGACGTCCGGGCTCGGCGTGGG
>JBBDMP010000005.1:0-8803 GCA_040878265.1 Gaiellales bacterium
CGACCGGCAACGCGTGCGACGTGACGGGAGCCTGGTCGACCTACTGGTACGACGGGTTCCTCTATGAGACGCACATCGGAGAGGGACTGAACGTGTTCAACTTGAGCGACCGGGCCGTGGCCGGCGCGATGAAGCTCGGCCACCTCAATCCGCAGACGCAGGAGTTCACGATCGGCTAGTCGATCGCCTCGGGATGGACACAGCAGAGGGCGGCCTCCGGGCCGCCCTCATGTTGTTGCGATAGTTCCGCCGTGCTCCTCTACGACAGCCCGGTCTCGGGCAATTGCTACAAAGTCCGCCTTCTGCTCGCGCACCTCGGAGTGCCGTACGAGCGGCGCGGCTTGGACGTCGCCGACCGGTCCGACCGCCCGGAGGTGCTTGGCGGCCTCAACCCCTCCTTGCGCATCCCGACCCTCGTGCTCGATGACGGCAGGCCGCTCGGCGAGTCCGGCGCGATCCTGTGGTACTTCGGCGAGGGAACACGGTTCGTCCCGGAGGACCCCTACGAGCGCGCACAGGTGCTCCAGTGGATGTTCTTCGAGCAGTACGACCACGAGCCGGCACTCGCGGTCGTTCGCTTCTGGGTGGCGTACTCGGGCCGCCCGGAGGCATTCGCCGACCGCCTCGAAGAACGGAAGGCCGCCGGGTACCGCGCACTCGACGTTATGGAGGCCCACCTGGCCGACGGCAAGGAGTACTTCGTCGGAGATCGCCTCACGCTCGCCGACATCGCGCTCTACGCCTACACGCACGTGGCGCCCGAGGGCGGGTTCGACCTCGGCGCCTACCCAGCCGTCCGCGCCTGGCTCGACCGCGTCGCGGCCGAGCCGGCGCACGTCCCCATCGACGCCTAGGCCGTCGCGACGAGCCGGTACCCCACGCCCCACACGTTGATCACGTAGGCGGTCTCGGCGTCGAGGCGGTTGAGCTTGCGCCGCAGGCGGCTCGCGTGTGAATCCAACGTGCGCGTGCGCCCTAACGACCTAAAGCCCCAGACGTTGCGCAGGAGCTCCTCCTTCTTGAACACGCGCTCGGGGTCTTCGGCTAGCGCGAGAAGCTCGTACTCCTTCGCCGAGAGCTGCACCGGCTCGCCGGCAACCTTGACGACGCGCGACGCGAGGTCGATCTGGAGGTCGCGGACTTCGAGGCGCGGATGGTGGGGACCGGCCGCGCGGCGCAGGACCGCCCGCATCCGCGCGAGCAGCTCGTCGTAGACGAACGGCTTACCGTTCAAGGCTTTGTTTGCGGCCCGCGCCGCCCTCTTCGGGCCGATCCTCGTGGGCCAAGCGGGCCAGCTCGCGCGCTAGGATGTCGGGTCGATCACCGAACGGAAGGTCGCGAGAAGGAGGGCTGCCATGGCTCGGAGCGGGGATCTCCAAGTCACCAAAGAGTGCTCAGAATACAAGGGTCGCGCCGGTGACTTCTGCACGATCACGTCCTCGAATCTCGAAGAGATCGAAGCGGGTGCGAAGGTGATCTACGCCGAGGCGGCGGGCGAGGGCACACTTGACACCGACGTCGTCCTCGACGCGGGGTCCGGGAATACCGCGAAAGGCCACGTCGTGCTCGATCTTGCTGCCCACAAGGGCACGGCGACGTTCTCGGGAGGGACGGGGAAGTTCGTGGGATTCGAGGCCCACGCCGACGTCACGGCGGATTCGGACGGCATGTGGCACTGGAGTGGGACATATAGCTTCGACTGACTGGCGGCACGCGCGGCCGGAGATTGACCCTTCGCGTTGACTAGCGGGACGAGGAATCGTTCAGGCTAACGGCAGCTCGAATGAGGGTCGTGAACGCCTTCTCATCGATTTCATCGTCCTCGTGGAAGTCGATTGCGCGCCGGGTGTTGCCTTCGAGGCTTGAGTTGAACAGTCCCGAAGGGTCCTTCAGCGAGGCCCCCTTGAAGAATGTGAGTTTCACGACGCTCTTGTACGTCTCGCCTGTGCAGATCGGACCCTGGTGAGACCACACCGGAACCCCTGGATGAGAAGGCTTTCTCCACTTCCACTCCTCGACCACTTCGGGGTCGGCCTGTTTGATTAGGGCGCGAAGCCTGGAGAGGGTCTTGCCCCGCCAGTCGCCCAGTTGTTTGATCCTTGCGTCTATCAGCTGAGATGGAGACTCGACCTGCTGCGCGGAGCTCTTCTTCATGTTGTGCCGCTCCTTTGCTTTTATGTCGTCCCATTTTACTGGCTTAAAGATGTCCTTTTAGGCGCGAGCGGCCTCTTCGTCCTCGGCGATGTCGTTGGGCTTGGGTTGGTCGCGGAACGCTTCGCTAGCCGCCTGTCGCTACCAGCCGGTACCCCACGCCCCACACGTTGATGACGTAGGCGGTCTCGTCGTCGAGGCGGTTCAGCTTGCGCCGCAGGCGGCTCGCGTGTGAATCCAACGTGCGCGTGCGCCCTAACGACCTAAAGCCCCAGACGTTGCGCAGGAGCTCTTCCTTCTTGAACACGCGCTCTGGATCCTCGGCGAGGGCCACGAGAAGCTCGTACTCCTTGGCCGAGAGCTGCACCGGCTCGCCGGCCACCTTCACCACCCGGGACGCGAGGTCGATCTCGAGGTCGCGAACTTCGAGGTGCGGATGGTGGGGACCGGCCGCGCGGCGCAAGACGGCCCGCATCCGCGCGAGCAGCTCGTCGTAGACGAACGGCTTGACGACGTAGTCGTCGCACCCCCGGTCGAAACCGCGCACGCGGTCAATCGGGTCGCTCCGCGAGGTGACCATGATCACCGGGAGCCCGCCGTCCCCGTCTCGCAATTGGCTGCAGACGTCGAAGCCGGAGCCGTCCGGGAGAACGGCCTCGAGGAGGACGAGATCAGGCCGCTCGCGCTCGACGAGCTCGAGGGCGTCGGCTGCGCGCGCGGCGGAGAAGACCTCGAAGCCGTCGTCCCCGAGTTGCTGCTCGAGGAAGGCGCGGCTCGACGCCTCGTTCTCGACGACCAGCACGGTTTCCGCGTCCATGGCGCCGACGCTAGCACCGGCCTCTACCGCGGCCTAGATGTCCTTTGGGGAGGAAGCGTTACAGCCCGTCTACAGGGCTATTCACAGCCGTCCGGAACGGATGACGCCCCAGACGAGCCAGATGCCGAGCAGGGCCGCGAGGCTGAACCCGATGACCGAGAGGAAGTGGATGCCCCAGATCTCGGGCCCGTCCTCGGCGAAGACGCCGATGAGCGCCGACCCGATCACACCCGTCCCGGCAACGATCGCGACGACCAGGCGATTGAAGACGAGGTCGATGCGGTGGAAGAGCTCGTCGAGCCCCTCGTGCCTGAAGCCGACCTCGATCTGCCCGTCCCGTACCTGCTCGAGGGTGTCGTGCAGCTGGTACGGAAGCTCCTTGAGCATGCGGGCGTAGTTCCGCCCCTCCTGCATCGAGCGCCGGGCCACGCGCTCGGGCGTGAAGCGCTCGAGCACGAGCTCGCGGGCATACGGCTTGGCCACCTCGAAGACGTTGAAGTCCGGGTAGAGCTCCATGCCGACCGACCCGAGCGTCGCGATCGCGCGGTCCAGCAGGATGAAGCGGGTCGGCAGCTGGAGGCGCATGCGGTAGATGATCGAGAACGCCTCGCGGATGAGCTGTAGCGGGTCGATCTCGGCGAGGCTGGCGCCGTAATAGCGGTAGTAGACGTCGCGAAGCTCGGCGACGAACTCCTCCTCCCGGTCCTTGGGATAGTTGACGCCGAGCGCTGCCAGCCGCTTCGGCAACGCCTCGATCCGCTCGTTGACGGCGTCGATGAAAAGCCCGGTCAGCTTCGACATGTCGGCGTCGGAGAGCTTTCCGGCGATTCCGAAGTCGACCAGGCCGATCTGGTCGGTCTGCTCGAGGACCATGATGTTGGAGGGGTGCGGGTCGGCGTGGAAGAAGCCGTGCCGGAAGATCATCGTCATCCACGCCTCGGCGACCAGGTACGCGAGCCGGCGGCGCTCCTCGATCGTGTAGCGGGAGGTGTCGAGGTCGCGCAGGTGGACGCCGTCGAGCCGGTCGAGCGTGAGCACGCGGGCCCGGGAGTAAGACCAGTGCACCTTCGGGATGCGGACGTGCGGATGACCCGCGAAGTTGCGGTGGAACTTCTCCGCGTTCCGCGCCTCGTTCCTGTAGTCGAGCTCCTGCCGGATCGCCCGCGCGAACTCGTCCACGAGCGCGACGGTGTCGATGAACTGGAGTGCGCGAACGCGCTCGCGGACAAGCCTCGCCGCCTGGTAGAGGAGCTCGATGTCCGCGTCGATCTGCCGCGGCGCATCGGGCCGCTGCACCTTGACGACGACGCGCTTTCCGTTCGGCAGGACCGCCCCGTGCACTTGCCCGATCGACGCGGCGGCCACGGGCTCCCGGTCGAACTCGAGGAAGAGCTGCTCGACGGTGAGGCCGAGGTCCTCGCGGATGACCTGCTCGACGTCCTCGTAGGGGAAGGGGGTGACGTCGTCCTGGAGCGCCTTCAGCTCGAAGACGATGTCGGGCGGCACGATGTCCGGCCGGGTCGAGAGGAGCTGGCCGAACTTGACGAAGGTCGGCCCGAGCTCGTCGAGCATGGCCCGAAGGCGCTGGCCGCGCGAGGAGCCGTCCGACGACGGGTCGATCTCATCCTGCCGGCGCGAGGCCAGGATCGTGGGCCGGTGCGTCTCGAAGAAGTAGCCGAAGCCGTGCTTCGCGGCGACCTGTGCGATCTCGGACAGGCGCCCGAGCTGACGGATCGCCGGTCGCGCGCTCAAGGCTTTTCGTTCTCGATCAGGCGGAGACGGTGCTCGAGCTGGGCGAGGCGCAGCTCGAGCTCCTCGTGCTCGCGGCGCGTGACGAGGCCGAGCGAGCGGAAGGCATCCGAGAGCGTCGAGCCGGCGCGCTCGCTGAAGCGCACCGCGTCGCCGCGCCACCTGCCGACGACGCCGTCCACGAGGTCGCGCGCCTCTTCTTGGCTGAGCCTCCCCTTGCGGGCAAGCTCCGCCACTAGCTCATCCACACGCTCTTTCGAAAGCGCGACGACCCCGACGGAGGCCATAGTCACTTCCTCCGCAAAATCGCGCAGCGATTTTGCGGATTGATTACCTGGTTCTGCCATGCGGCCTCGCCCGCCGCCGCTTGCGCCGGGCCTCCCGGCGCGCGGCGGCGCTCGCCCCGTCGCCGACGGGCACTGGAGGCTCGGGCGCCTCGACAACCGGTGCCTCTGGCTCCGGCTCCGGCGGGCCGCCGTCCTCGACGGCATCGAGCTTCTCGCGGTGCCCGGCTTCCTTCCGCTTCGAGTACTCGCTCTCGCGCTCCTTGATGACGACGAGGAGCGGCGTGGCGATGAAGATCGTCGAGTAGGCGCCCGAGCCGACGCCGATGAGGATCGCGAACGCGAAGTCCTTGAGCGTCTCACCACCGAACACGAGGAGGGAGGCCACCGGGAGCAACGTGATGAACGTCGTGGCGAGGGACCGGCGGATCGTCTCCCACAGCGACTGGTTGGCGATCGCGGCGAAGCTCGAGCGGCGCATGAGCGGGATGTTCTCCCGGACGCGGTCGAAGATGATGATCGTGTCGTAGATCGAGTAGCCGAGGATCGTGAGCAGCGCCGCCACCGTGGCTGTGGTCACCTCGCGATCGGTCAGCGAGTAGACGCCGACGGTGACGAGGACGTCGTGTACGAGGGCGATGAGGATCGGAAGCGAGAACTTGAAGCCGAAGCGGACGGACACGTAGAGGACGATCAGCACGAGCGAGACGAAGATGGCGAGGATCGCGCCGCGAAAGATTTGCTCGCTGAAGCTCGCCGACACGTTCCGGACGCCGATCGACTCGGCCTCGAGATCGGTTCGGAGAGCATCCTGGAGCCGGGTCTGCGCCTGGTCTGAGAGCGACTCCGTCTTGATCGCGAATTGCGTGTAGCCGTTGTTCGTCAGCTTGCCGCGGCCCTGGATGACCGCATCGCCCCGGCCGATCTGCGCCATCTCCTCGCGCACGCGCTCGACCGAAGCGGGCTGCGGCGTCTCGAAGTTGACCTGGCTCCCGCCCTGGAAGTCGATCCCGAGGTTGAGCCCCTGGACACCGAGCGAGACGAACCCGATCAGAAGGACGATCCCCGAGAAGGCAAACCACCAGTTCCGCTTGCCGATGAAGTCGATCCGCTGCCAAGCCGGGATCTTCTGAGCGCTCGCGCCCATGAAGGCCGGGTTGTCGAACCAGCGGAACCCCGCGAGCAGGCCCAGGAGGGCGCGGGTGGCGGCGACGGCGGTCACCATCGACATGAGCGTTCCGATGAGGAGCATGAGGGCGAAGCCCTTCACCCCTCCGGTCGCCACCGCGAAGAGGACGAACGCCGTGATCATCGTGACGACGTTCGCGTCCACGATCGTGTTGAAGCCCTTGCGATAGCCGCCCGCGATCGAGGCCCGCACCGATTTACCGGCCCGGACCTCTTCCTTGATCCGTTCGAAGATGACGATGTTCGCGTCGGCCGCGACCCCGATCGTGAGGATGAGGCCGGCGAACCCGGGGAGCGACAGCGTCACGCCGAAGAGGAGAATCGCGGCGTAGAGGAAGAGACCGTAGATCCCGAGGCCGATGATCGCGATGAGGCCGAGGAAGCGGTAGATGAGGAGCAGGAAGGCCGCGACCGCGATTAGGCCGCCGATGCCGGCGATGAGCGCCTCGCGGAGCGAGTCCTCGCCGAGCGTCGCCGAGATGTCCGTCCGCGTTAGCTGGACGAAGTCGTACGGCAGCGCACCGGTCTGGAGGACGAGAGCCAGGTCCTTGGCCTCCTGGATCGAGTCGAGACCGGTGATCTGGGCGCGGCCGCCGCCGATGCCGTCCACGAGGCTCGGGTCGGTGAAGTCGATCTGCGGCCAGGAGCGGATCTCGCCGTCGAGGACGATGGCGAAGTGCTGCGCGTAGGCCTGCTGCTCCTCGCGAGAGCTCGCTCCTGCCAGGGCAGAGTTCTCAGCGCCGCGCCGGGAGAGCTCGCGGGTGATCTCGTGGAACCTGTCTCCGCCCCTGCCCGTGAACTCGAGGGTGACGATCGGCTCGTTGGACTGCCCGAAGTCCTGCCGGGTCCCTTCGCCCTTCAGGTCTTCGCCCGTGATCTCCGGGACCTGGTCGCTCGGATGGCCCGGCAGGTACTTGAAGATGTAGTAGTACGTGCGTGTCGGCGGAGACTCGTTGACCCCGGGGCAGACGACCGCGCTCGAGCCGCAGGTGAGGACGATGCGGCTCGGCGGCACCGCGTAGTACTCGGCGCCCTCGGGCACCTCTCCGGTGGGCAGGAGATCCGGCAGGCCATCCTTCGTTTCGGCCGGTCCGGCGAGGCGCTCCTTCTTGTCCGAGAAGAGGTACCACGCCGTGGGCGCGGCGCCTTCGTCGAGATCGTCCTCCTTCGTCAGAAGGGGCAGGAGCTGGAGACCGGGGACGGGCTGGCCGTCCGAGGTGATCGACGGCTCGACGAGGTCGCCCTCGAGGTCGTAGAAGGCGAGCTGGGCCGTCGTTCCGATGATCTCCGCCGCGCGCGCGGGATCGTGGACCCCGGCCAGCTCGACTGCGATCTGGTCCTCACCTTGCTTGCGGATCTCCGGCTCGGCGACACCGAGCTTGTCGACGCGCTGGCGGAAGATCTCGACGGCGTTGTCCATGCCAGAGGTCGTGATCTCGGTTCCCTTGGGCGGTTGCGCCTGGTAGACGATCTCCAGGCCGCCCTGGAGATCGAGGCCGAGAGTCGGCTCCTTGAAATACGCAAGCGCGCCCGCGCCGCCGAGGGCGGCGACGATGACGAGGAGTGTGGCGAGGTGGCGGCGCACGGCTACTTACTTGCGGGCGGCGTCGCGCTCCTCAGCGGTAAGCGGCTCCGGCGCGGTCTCGGGCTCGCCTTCGGGCTCGTCTTCCTCGAGCCGCCTCAGCTCCTCGGGAGGGATGATGCTCGTGATCGCGCGGCGGGCAACCGCGATCCGGACGTCGTCGTCGACTTCGACCATGACTCGCTCGGTATCGAGCTGGACGACCTCCCCGTAGATGCCCCCGGAAGTGACGATCTCGTCACCCACTTTGAGCCCGCCGAGCATCTCCTGAAGCCGCTTTTGCTGGGCCCGCTGCGGGCGGATGAGCATGAACCACATCAAGCCGAACATCAAAAGCAGGACGATGAAAAAGCCGTTACCCACGAGATACCTCCTCGCCCGGGGCCACTGCCGACGAGCCGAGCCGGTCGAGCGCCGCCGCGCTGTACGCGGCGAGCTCGCTCCGCTCGATCGCTGCGCGCGCTCCGGCGGTCAAATCGAGTAAGAACCGTACGTTGTGCTCGGACAAAAGTATCAAGCCAAGGAGTTCCTGTTGGTTCACGAGGTGACGTAGGTACGCGCGGCTGAAACCCGCACAGGCGGGGCAGGCACAGTCTTCGTCGAGGGGCCGCTCTTCGCGGGCGAAGCGGGCGTTCCTGAGGTTCAGGCGGCCCTCCCAGGTGAGCGCCGAGCCGGTGCGGCCCAGCCTCGTCGGGAGCACGCAGTCGAACATGTCGATCCCGCGCTCGATGACGGCCAGGATCCCGGCCGGATCGCCGATGCCCATGAAATAACGCGGGCGGTCAGCGGGTAGGACAGGCGCCGCCCACGCGACCACGTCGAGCATTGCGTCGCGGTCCTCCCCCACGCTGAGCCCGCCCAGTGCGTGGCCGTCGAAGTCGAGCTCCCCGATCTCCGCGATCGAGCGCCGGCGCAGGTCGGGATCGGTCCCACCCTGGGCGACGCCGAAGAGAAGCTGGCCTTCGGCGCGCGGCGCCGCGCGTTGCCGGCGCGCCCAGAGCGTCGTCAGCTCCGTGGCCCGCTCGAGCTCGG
>JBBDMP010000006.1:0-8784 GCA_040878265.1 Gaiellales bacterium
GC
The DNA here is from genome assembly GCA_040878265.1 of Gaiellales bacterium. Classification (GTDB taxonomy): domain Bacteria; phylum Actinomycetota; class Thermoleophilia; order Gaiellales; family Gaiellaceae; genus JBBDMP01. Next base: position 3 of record JBBDMP010000006.1, read on the forward strand.
CAGGCCGCGCAGACGATCCGCACCCAGAACGTCTCGCTCGAGCAGGCGAACCGGCTGCTGAAAGAGCGCTCGACGGCGGCGATGGAGAGCCTCTCCGCGACGGTCGACGCGCGGGACGCGTACACCGCCGGCCATTCGCGGCGCGTCCAGCAGCTTGCCCTGGCGATCGGCCGGGAGCTCGGGCTTTCGCAGGCCGAGCTCGACCTGCTCGGCCACGCGGCCCTCTTCCACGACATCGGCAAGCTGGCTGTCCCGGACGCGATCCTGCTCAAGCCGGCCAGCCTGACCGAGGACGAGTGGGGACTCATGCAGCGTCACGCCGAGGAGGGCGCTCGCATCATCGACCGGCTCGGCTTCCTGCAGGACGCGGTGCCGGCGATTCGCCACCACCACGAGTGGTGGGACGGCAAGGGCTACCCGGACGGGCTCGGGGGAGAGGACATCCCCCTCGGCGCCCGCATCATCCACGTCGCGGACGCGCTCGACTCGATGCTCACGACGAGGATCTACCGAGCTGCCCGCCCCGCCGACGAGGCCCTCCAGGAGCTGCGGCGCGGGGCGGGCAGCCAGTTCTGCCCGCGCACCGTGGCGGCCCTCGAGCGCATCCTCCGCACGAACGAGCCCGAGGAAGAGCCGGGCGACCGGCTCGTCGCGACCGCCTCCTAGGCCCGGGCCTCGTGAGACCATAGTGGGGTGCCCGGCGCCCTTCGCTCGACCGCGCTCCAGCTCCGGACCGCGCGGCGCGTCCTGCGTCGCTCGAGCGGCCCGTTGCGCGCGCGCCTCGGCCCGCTAGACGGGCGGCTCGTCTTCATCGTCGGGAGCCCGCGCTCGGGTACGACGTTCCTCGGCCGGGCCGTCGGCTCCCTGCCCGGCTTCGTAGATCTCGGCGAGGTGGCTGCACTCAAAGCTTCCGTCCCCGAGCTCGCCGGGTGCGCGCCGGCCGAGGCGGCCCCGCGCCTGCGCCGGTTGCTCGCCCTCGCCGGGCGCCTGGGCCTTGCCGGAGGCCTGCGGGCGGTCGAGCACACCCCCGAGAACGCCTTCGTCGCCGAGGCGCTTGCCCTCGCCTTCCCGGAAGCCCTATTCGTGCACTCGGTGCGCGACGGGCGCGACGTCGTCGCCTCGCTCCTCGAGCGCGGCTGGCTGAGCGAGGGGCGTGGGGGAGGGGATGACGCCGGGCTTCCCTACGGCCCCGGCATCCGCTTCTGGGTCGAGCCCGAGCGCCGCGAAGAGTTCGCCCACGCGGGCGACGCCCGGCGGGCGGCTTGGGCCTGGCGCCGTTACCTCGAGGCTGCGCGGAGCGTCCCCGCGCGAACGCTGGAGCTTCGCTACGAGGAGCTCGCCGCGCGGCCCGCTGCCGCCGCGGCTCGGCTCGCGCCCTTTCTCGGCGTCGGCGAGGAAGCGCTCGCCGCAGCCCTGTCGGAGGCGCGAGCCGACGCGGTCGGACGACACCGCCGCGATCTTTCGCCCGAGCAGCTCGTGGAGGCGGAAGCCGAGTGCGGCGAGCTCCTCCGTGAGCTCGACTACTTGCAAACGGTCTAGTCTGCTCTATCCTTTTCCGGGAGTCTCATGCCGCGCAGCCCTCACCTCGCGGCGCTCGTGCGGGTCGATGCCGACGAGCTCGCCGCTTTCCAGGCCGGCCTCCGCCGCCGGTACACAGACGAGGACATCCTCGTCGAGCTGCAGGAGAGCGCCGGCAGGCTTGGGCGCTCGCCGACAATGCGCGAGTTCGCCGCCGACCCGTCAGCCCGGGTGCACCCTCAGACTGTCATCGAGCACTTCGGCACCTGGAACGGGGCCAAGCGCCGGGCGGGCCTCGTGCCTCGTCGCTTTGCCACGCGCGAGGAGCTTCTCGAGCAGCTCCGGGCCTTGGGTGCCGTCCTCGGTCGCGTCCCGACCGCGGGCGACCTGGACGCGCGCCGGACGACGATGCCCTCGAAATCCCTCTACTGGCACACGTTCGGCTCCCTGCGAAACGCGCTCCGTGCGGCCGGTTTCGACGTCCCGGTGGGGGAGGAACGCCTCGAGCGGGCGCTCGAGCAGGGAGTCGACCTCGCCCGTAGGCTCGGGCGGCTGCCGCGCTTTGCCGACTGGGAGACGGCCAGGCGAGCCGACGCGGCGCTGCTGAGCGAATGGCAGGTCTACCGGATGTTCGACGCGCGCCGAGGCGTCTGGGCGACGTTCCAGTACCTCGTACGGAACCGCTTGCTCGAGGCGGGCGACCAGGTCGCCACGGACGGGACCGTTGTCGCTAGCGGGCGGCGGCGGGCGCCGCGAGCGCGGCGAGTCGGGCGAGGCAGGACCGGCGCTCTTCCGGCGCCCGGACGGCGGGGAGGAGCTCCTCGGTGAAGCTTCGGTCAGGCTCGAAGGCCTCGCTGCGCACGACGGCGCCGGCCTCGACCGTCAGTAGCCTGCCCTCGGGCACCTCGCGCTTACGCAGGCGCAGGGCCGCATAACGCTCGACGAGCTCGAGGGCCTCGCGCGTCGAGGCGAAGAAGAGCTCGTGGCGGCCCTCGCCGACCCACAGCGGGCGTCCGATGCCCCGGGCGAGGAAGACCCGCTCGGGAAGCCGCTCGTCCAGCCACGCTGTGGCCATGGAGCCGTAGAGCTCCTGGAGAACTGACGCGCTCGACGGCGTCTCCTCCACGAGGGCGAAGATCGCTTCCGAGTCGACCGTCATACCACGCTTGGCCCGCGAGAAGCCGTGCCGGGCGAAGATCTCCTCGTCGTTGGCGATGATCCCGTTGTGAATGCCGACGACGGCGCCGTGCCGAATGGGATGGTTGTTAGCCGCCAGGCGGGGGTGGCCCTTCGTGTAATCCCGGACATGAACGAGCACCTGGCCAGCTCCGGTGGGGATTCGCACGGCATCGAGCAACTCGCTCGCGCCCGTTCGCTGCTTGTGCACGGTCAGGGAGAGACCGGTGCCGCGGTAGCCGTAGCCGACTGCATCGGAGCCGCGCTCCGAGATGGCCGCGAGGAGCGTCTGGGCGGCGAGCGTCTGCTCGACCCCGCTCTTCGGACTAAGGCTGTATCCCGCGATTCCGCACAATGCGGCTTGGTTCGACCTCCCGCCTGAAACGACTCGGACAGCCGGGGCGCCTTTCGCCCCACTTGCTGTCCGCGCCGGACACTATAGCCATCGGCTCAGGCGTTCAAGACGTCAATCCCTCGGATCGGGGGTGCGCCTCAAGCCCGCTCAGAGCAAGGCCGATAGAGCCGTCGTGCCACAGCGCAGCCTGCCTGACGTCCCGCTGCCCGAGCCCAAGCCCGAGGATGGGGCGGAGGTAGGGGACGAGCCGAAGCTCGAGCTCGTTGCCGAGCCCGCCGGCGCCGCGGAAGCGGAAGAAGCCGAGGACGAGGAGGAGGAAGAGGAGGCAGCGGAGGAAGCCGAGGTAGTCGAGAAACCGGCTGCGACCCAGGACCCCCTCAAGCTCTACGTCCGGCAGATCGGCGACGGGCCCCTTCTGACACCAGCCCAGGAGCGCGAGCTGGCGAGGCGGAAGGACGAGGGCGACGAGGCCGCCAAGCGCAAGCTCATCGAGTCGAACCTGCGCCTGGTCATGTCGATCACGCGCAACTACATGAACGCGGGCGTCCCGCTCCTCGACCTCATCCAGGAGGGGAACCTCGGCCTCATTCGCGCGGTAGAGAAGTTCGACTACAAGATGGGCTACAAGCTCTCGACGTACGCGACCTGGTGGATCCGCCAGGCCGTCACGCGCGCGATCGCCGACCAGGGACGCACGATCCGCCTGCCGGTCCACGTCGTCGACCAGGTCCGCAAGGTGATGCGCGCCCGGCGTGTGCTCACGCAGAAGCTGAACCGCGACCCGACCGCGGAAGAGGTCGCCAAGGAGAGCGGCTTCGACGTCAAGCGGGTGAACGAGCTCCTCGACCTCGTCGAGGACCCGGTCAGCCTCGAGACGCCCGTCGGCGACGGTGACTCGATCTACAGCGACATGATCGAGGACGTCAACTCCGAGCAGCCGCACGAAGTCCTTGCCGAGCTTCTCCGCTCGGTCGAGCTCCAGGGTGCGCTCAACTCGCTCTCGGACCGCATGCGCCAGGTGCTCGAGCTCCGCTTCGGGCTCACCGGGCAGGCCCCGAAGACGCTCGAGGAGGTCGGCAACCACCTCGGGGTGACGCGTGAGCGCGTGCGGCAGCTCGAGTCGCGGGCGCTGCGCGAGCTGCAGGCGGTCGCGCCCGAGCTGCGGCTCTACCTGCGCGCCGAGTAACCCGGCGGGGCGGGTACCGTGGATGCCGTGTTCGTCGACGTCCATTCGCATGTCGTGCCCTCCGGCGACGACGGGGCGAGATCGGTCGAGCAGGGTCTCGAGCTCTGCCGGGAGGCGGCACAGCACGGAACGAGCGTTCTCGTGGCGACCCCGCACATCTGGCCCGAGCTCACCCTCTTTCCCCAACGGGAAGAGGCGGTCCGCGCGGCACACGCCGAGATGGCAGAGCAAGCGCGACAGTTCGGTCTCGAGCTCCAGCTCGGATACGAGCTGACGCCTTCGCCCGCACGCTTGGACGAGGATCCCCGGCGCTACCGGCTGGGGCTCTTTCCCGCGGTGCTTCTCGAGGTGCCCTTTCACGGCTCTCTCAGCCTCTCTGAGCGCCTCGCAGAGCATGTCGAGGCCGCCGGCCTGACCCCGGTGATCGCACACCCCGAACGGGCCGAGGCCGTTATCGACAACCCAGGGCTCGCGGTGGCGCTGCGTGAGCGCGGCTGGCTCCTGCAGGTCAACTCCACGAGCCTGCTCGGGTACCACGGGCCAGAGCAGGAGCTGACGGCCTGGCGGCTGCTCGATGACGACCTCGTCGACCTCGTTTCCTCGGACGGGCACGGGAGCGCGCGGCCGCCGGCCCTCGACGAGGCCTACAAGGTCGTGCAGGCGAGAGTGGGGGAGCGCGCCGACGCGCTCTTCACCGGAGGCCCGCTGGCGGATCGCCGCTTAACGGCTAGCGACGGCGTCGATCTCGCGGAGCGACGCTAGCCGCGCGAGCGACTCGATCTCGATCTGCCGCACGCGCTCGCGGGTGATTCCGAGCCGCTTGCCGATGTGCTCGAGCGTGTGCGGTTCCTCGCCGCCGAGCCCGTAGCGGAGCTCCAGCACACGGCGGTCCCGCTCGGGCAGCGAGTCGAGCGCGCGGTCCAGCGCTTCCTTCTGGAGCCGGCGCTCGGTCTGCTCGTCGGGGAGCGGGTCGTCGCCGGCGACGAGGTCGCCGAAGACCGCGTCCTCCTGCTCGCCGATCGGCTGGTCGAGGCTCGTCGAAGCCCGTGCCGCCGCCCGCACCTCGATCGCCTGCTGGAGCGGGAGCCCGGCCTCGTCGGCGATCTCCTCGAGAGTCGGCTCGCGGGCGAGCTGCGTCCAGAGGTGGCGCTCGGCGCGGTGCATCTTCTGCATGCGCTCGACGACGTGCACCGGGACCCGGATCGTCCGCGCCTTGTCGGCAATCGCGCGCGCGACCGCTTGGCGGATCCACCAGGTCGCGTACGTCGAGAACTTGAGCCCCCGCTGCCACTCGAACTTCTCCACGGCGCGGATGAGGCCGAACATGCCTTCCTGGATCAGGTCGAGGAAGGGGAGACCCTGGTTGCGGTAGTTCTTTGCGATCGAGACGACGAGCCGGAGGTTGCATTCGATCATGCGGCGCTTGGCCTCCAGGTCCCCCTGCTCGATCCGCTTGGAGAGCTCGACCTCGTCGGCGGCGGTCAGCAACGGATGCCGCCCGATCTCGCGCAGGAAGAGCTGGAGGGCATCGGTCGTCGTCTCCAAGCCCTCGGTGAGGCGCGTCGTCGGGCTCGTCGGCTCCTTCGCCGGCGGCTGCTCCTTCGGCTCCTGAACCTCGATCCCGCGCTCTTCGAGCTCCTTGTGCAGGAGATCGATGTCGGCAGGCTCGAGCTCGAGCGCCTCGATCGTCTCGGTCAGATCAGCCGCTTCGATGAAGCCGGCCGCTTCGGCCCGCTCGAATAGCTGCTGAATCTCTTCGATCTGTTGGACGCTCGCGCCTTCCTCAGCCATCAATTCCCGTGTGTCGCCGCTCCCTGGACCGCACGCGCCGACCCCGGGCCGTGCCGGGACCACCCTACCAACCTGACCGAGAATGTAAACCTTTGCCACCGGGGCACCGCGTCAGAATCGCCGTTGCACCGCCGCCCGTTCCGCGGCATCTAGTCCGACGCACGATAACCGGCGTTATGTCAAGTCGAGGTTGAGACTTCCCCCCTCGGAGCCGGTTGCGCATTGTGGATGGAGCGAATACGGTGCCCGCACCCCAGATGCTGCTCGAGCCCGTTGATCCGAACGAACGTTTTCGCGCGCGACGACGACAGGCTCGGCGACGCCAGACGATGCGGCGAGTTTCGGTGCTCGCAGTCGTCGCGCTCTTCGCCGCAGCGACGACACTGGGAGCCCGATTCGCACTCAGCGAGGGTGGCTCGGGCGCGAAGGGAGGCGCCGAACCGACCAAGGCCGGCGGCCAGGCCGCGACCGCCGCTCAGAAGCCTCAGCTCCGCCCCTACCCCGACGAGATTCGGGGCGTGCACGTGACGATGGCCCTGGCCTCGCTCGACGGCAAGCTCGACGAGTACCTCTCGCTCACTCGCGAGGGCCTCAACACCCTCGAGCTCGACGTGAAGGACGAGAACGGCGAGATCGGCTTCAGCGATCCCGCTGCGCCCCTCGCCAAGCGGATGGGTTCCGCACGGAACTACTACGACGCCTTCGACGTCGTCGAGAAGGCGCGCGCCCACGGCGTCTACCTGATCGGGCGCGTCGTCGTCTTCGAGGACCCCTACCTCGCGCGACGCAAGCCGGGCATGGCCATCCAGCGCCGCGGCGGCGGGGTCTGGCTGACGAGCGGAGGCCTCGGCTGGGCCAACCCGTACGACGAGCGGGTCTGGAAGTACAACGTCGACGTCGCCGCGGCGGCTGCGAAGGCCGGCTTCGACGAGATCCAGTTCGACTACATCCGCTTTCCGTCCGACGGCGACCTCTCCGCCACCGTCTACAAGGGTGAGACGAAGGAGCCCAAGGTCACGACCATCGTGCGCTTCCTCAAGTACGCCCGCGAGCGCCTGAAGCCGCTTGGAGTACGGATCTCTGCCGATGTCTTCGGCCTCTCGGCGACGCGCGACATGGGTATCGGCCAGCGTCCGCGCAGGCTCGCCGCCTACCTCGACGCGATCTACCCGATGGTCTACCCCTCCCATTACGGCTCCGGCGAGTTCAACTTGCCCGATCCGAACGCACAGCCGGCCCGAACGGTCGCCCTCTCGCTCCGCGATTTCGCGGTCGCGCTGCGCGGCCAGAAGACCCGCCTCGTCCCCTGGCTGCAGGATTTCTCCCTCGGCCGGGACTACACGCTCGCCGACGTGCGCGGGCAGATCATGGCCGCCCGCGACGCGCAGTCCGAGGGTTATCTCCTCTGGAACCCGTCGGGCGTCTACACTCCCGGCACGCTCGCCGGTAAGTAGCCGAGCCGCGTTCCACAACCTTGCTCACACTGGCTTCGGCCAGGTGTGGAAAATGTGGAAAACTGAAATAGTCGCAAAGTGCATAGATTAAATTGGCAGTTCCCTTGCATCCCCCCCGCAGACCCCCTAGTCTCCCCTTTGCGCCGAGCACGGGAGGCCAGTAGGTTGAAGCCTCGCCCGGCGACTGTAGGCGGAAGCCGAAAGTCGGCGGGCGGAGTGGACGAAAGCCTCACCGACTCGGCGAATTTTTGTGGTCCAGCCGACCGCGTCCTCACCGCCGCTAACCTTCGCCCGCGAAGTGCACCCGCTGCGACCACCGGCCTTCAGCCCCGGCTTCACTGCGTTCCTGTGGGCGCTCGGCCTCGGTCTCTACATCTGGATCGGCCTGCTCGCGGTGGGCGTCTCCGGTGCGACGTCTTTCCTCGTCGCCATCGTCTCCGGCGCCCTGATCTTCTTCTATGTCAGGCTCTACGGCGCCGATCCACTTCGCCGCTGACGCCCTAAGCGCCTAGGCGCTAGACGAGAGTCAGGAAGCCGGCCCGCGGGCGGCGGGCGACGAGAGCGCCGCAGAGAAGGCGGGCGAGCTCGCCTCCGAGCTCGGCATCGAGCTGGGCGCGGGCGTTGTGCCGGTCATGACGCGTCGGTCGCTCGAGGGCGGCGCAATCGTCGAGCAGGCGAGCGGTGGTTCGAATCGATGCGGCACGGGGGGCGTGTGCGGCGTCCACGGTGGTCTGCATCGGCGGGCGGGCCGACGCGGACGATCCCTGACGCGAGTGTTTCGGGCACAAACCGAAGGGGGCGCCTCGTCGGCGCCCCCCGGGTCATGCGAGCCGCAGACCTTCTACTTGACCGTTCGGGTTTCCTCGCGGACGACCTCTTCGTCACGCGACGCGCGGTAGTCGTCGACGTCCTCGTCGGGCACGACCGTCTCCCGCTCGTGTGCGACCACATGCTCGCGCCGCGGGCCGGCCGTGTCGAAGACGAACGAGAACACGAGACCGATCGCGAAGGCGATGACGCCCTGGAACAGGCTCATGTCCCGCACGAAGCCCTCGATGCCGATGTCGGAGGCCCAGCCCGAGACGGTGTCCTGCGTGCCCTGGCCCGTCTCCCGGGTGGCGAGCAAGATGCCGCCGCCGAGGATGAGGGCCGGCAGGAAGCCGAGCAGGAAGACGCCGGGGCTCAGCGTGGGAACGCCCCACTTCGTCCAGCCGCCCAAGAGCTGCGAGAACCCGAGGGCGAAGCCTGCGCCGGCGAGGATGCCCATCGCGGCCCAGAACTCGGCCGTGTCGCCGAGGTCGA
>JBBDMP010000007.1:0-8678 GCA_040878265.1 Gaiellales bacterium
GCCGCGTCCATGCGGGCGAGTGTAGTGACCCTAAGAGTTCGTTTCAGAATGGGGCTCGTCGCCGGGGTGCGCTGGGCGGATGCGAGGCCAGGACGCAGGGAGCGCTCGTATCGAATGAGATACGGGCGCGACCGAGGACGCCGCCTCGCGCCGCCCAGCGCGGCTCCGGCGGCACAGCTCTCATTGTGGAACGAACTCTAAGGCACGGACCGGCCGAACGCGACGACCGCATAGGGATTGGCCACGAGGGCACGCTCGCGGTACTCGACCGCGGCTTTGACGTTGCCGAGGCAGCGCTCGATCAGGCTGCGGTGCAGCATCGCACCAGTGTCCTTCGTCCCCAGTCGAAGCGCGCGAACGGAATGGGTTCGCGCCTCCTCGCAGCGCCCGTTCTTGTACAGGGCCCAGGCGAGCACGTGCTCTCCTTCGACGCTCGGCCGCTGCCGCCGACCCTCGCGCGCACGCGCGAGCGCGTCACTCAAATCCAGGTCGTGATCGAGGTCGAAGAGCGCCGTCTCGAGATCATTGCGGCCGCCGTAGGCCGCGAACGCGGCCTCGAGCTCTTCGCCCCGGCGCCAGGCGACTTCGGCCTTCCTCTTGCGGCCCATCGCCCTGTAGGCGTCTCCGAGACCGACGGCGTACTCGGGCACCGCAACGCGCTCGAGCGCGTTGCCGAAAAGCCGCGCGGCGGAGCCGGGGCGCTTCCGCCACATCTCGGCCCTCGCCAGTCCGGCAAACGCCGGCGCGTACCCCGGGAAGCGTACGAGTGCGTTCCGGAACGACCGGGTGGCGCGGTCGAGCGCCCCTCTCCCCAGCTCGAGGTTGCCGAGCTGAACAAGTGCCCAGGCGGCCGGCTCAGGCGTCGACGAAACCGCCTCGACCGCGAGCTCCATCGCCTCGACCGCGCCGGCGGTGTCGCCGAGGAGCTCCCGCGCGTAGGAGATCCGCGCGTAGCCACTGGCGCTCGGCCTGAGCGCGACCATGCGGTCGAAGGCCGCGAAGGCCTCGTCGTAGCGACCAGTCTCGACGAGGGCGTCGCCGAGGATGCCGTAGGGCGCCGCCGAGTACGGGGTGAGCGCGATAGCGCGCTCGGCGATCCTGCGCGCCTCGGCGAACCGGTGTCGTGACGCTGCGAGCGCGGCGAGCCCGGTGGTGGCGTAAGGGCTCCGCGAGTCGAGCCGCAAGGCGTCCCGTAGCGACCGCTCCGCGCGGGGGTACAGGCTCACGTCACCCGTCTCCCGCACCTGCTGGAGGTACGCGAGGCCGAGCAGGGCGAGCCCCTTCGGGTCGCGGCCCTCGGTCGCCGCGACCCGCTGCTGGAGCTCCCGGATGTACGAGCCGGTGTCGCCGACGGCGAAGCCGCTGAGAAGCTGCGTCGCGGCCACGTCGGGCCGCTCGCGCGACCGGCTGGAATCCGAGGACGACGATCCCACGAGCCCACCGAAGAAGACAGCGACGCCCGTAACGACCGCCACTGCGGCTGCGATCAAGAACCGACTCCGCTTCATCCCTCCTCCTTCAGCCGGGCGGAGGGGCCACGCTGGGCGGCCCCTCCGCGTCGTTTGCCGACTGACTAGGGGCCACCCGGCGCGCCGTGATGGACGTGCTCGTAGCCCTGGAACGGCTCGCCCACGTAGGGGAACGTCACGTGGAGCGGCCGGTCGTTCGAGTCCACGCCGTCGCCGAGCAGGTTGTTCGGCGTGCGGTTCGCGTTTCCGCCGCAGAAGCCGAACGACTCGATGATCGGGCCGACGATCGGGCCGTACCCGCACGCGAACGCGCGCAGGTCGATGTCGACGACGTCATCCTCGAGCCGGCGCCCGTTCGGGAACCCGGCAAAGTCGCCGCCGAGGAGCCCGAGCCGGTTGCCGGTGCCGACCGGACCGCTGGGCAGAATGCCCGTGTTCAGGCGGATGAGGTCGGCCTGCGTCGTGCCAGTGAAGTTGAGCCCCGGCACGCCGGTGAGCAGGATGGCGGCAAGATCGCCGCGACCCGTCTCCGGCGCGTCGTCCAGCACCGGATAGAGCCCGTTCTCGAGGCGCGTGACCTCCGGGCTCGTGTAGTAGTGGGCGAACTCGGAGTCGTGCGCCGGATCCTGTGAGTTCCACTCGTCCTTGTCCCGGAGCGGAATCACGACCTCGTTGATCAGCGGCTCGGCCAGGCGCGAGACCTGGATCCAGGGACCGTGGTTGCGCTGCAGGTGCCTGCCGACGCTGCGGACCTGGATGCGCTGCCGACTCGCCGACGCGTACACGCCGATGACGGCCTCCGGGTCGGAGGCGCCGGTCGGCAGCTCCTTGTCCCGCGTCAGCTGTGCGATCGGGACCTGGAGAACGATGGCGTGCGTGTTGAAGCCGCCGACGCCGTCGACGCCGTCCTCAGCGGGCAGCGGGATGGCGTGTGCCGGGTTGAACGGCCGCAAGCCGGCCAGGTCGAAGACCGAGCCGAGGTCGACGTAGAACGGATCGTCGCTCTGTCCGGCCCAGACCTTGACTCCTCCCGGCAGCTCGTTCACCGCCGCCGCCATCAGCGAGCCGTATCCCGGCGTCGAGCGCGGACCGATGTTGACCGGAGGCGTCGGCAGGTTCCTCCCGAGCACCGTCGCCCTGCCGTTCTCGACGCGCTTGACGCTGTAGAACTGCGGCCGGTTCCAATCCGTGTCCGACAGCGTCTCGATCGGGCCGGTGTTGTAGAGGAACGTGTTCCCGTTCCGCGTCTCGGTGCGGAAGCGGAAGCGGTAGGTGACGTCCTCCTCCCCGTCACCTGTGTTGTCCACCTTCAGCTCGTAGCGGACGTCGTCCGCGAACGCGTTGAAGTTGGGCCCGCCGGCCGGCTCCTCCAGCGGGATGTAGTTGGCGACGATCGTCACCGTGTCAGGCCGGTCCGGGCTGACGAACGCATACACATCCGTGTTATCAGCCGTCGGATCCTGGCTGATCAGCGGAGCCTCCCGGTGACTGGAAGCAGTCCCGCTCTGCGGGGTTGGGCCGCGCGTCAGGGCGACGGCGAGCGCCGCGGCGACGAGCAGCGCCAATGCTCCTACTCTCCACATACCTCTCCTCCTTGGGGGTGGGTCGCCGCGTATTCGCTCGAAGGAGCGATCCGGTTCGGCGAACCGAGGCGGGTTCGCGCGCGAATGCAGCTGGATGGCCGTGTTAGCTTTGAGCGCGCGCCCGCAGGGGCGGCAGGCAATGGGTCGTGACCTCGCGCATCTGTCCGATGAGGCGCTCGTGGCGCTTGTCGCCCGGGCCGACGACGCCGCGCTCGCCGAGCTCTACGACCGCTTCGGACGTGTCGCTTACGGCCTGGCGTTGCGGGTCGTGCGCGACCCGGGACTGGCCGAGGACGCGGTGCAGGAGTCCTTCCTGGCTGTCTGGCGCTCCGCCGGACGCTTCGTCGCGGAGCGGGCGAAGGCGAGCACATGGATCCTCACGCTCGTTCACCGACGGGCCGTCGACATCGTTCGCCGCGAGCAAACAAGGCGGGCGGACCCGCTCGACACCGCTCCTGTTGCCACCGCCGAGACGACTGAGGAAGAGGCCTGGCTGCGGCTACGGCGCACGCGCGTCCAGGAGGCGCTCAGGCAGCTTCCTGACAAGCAGCGGGAGGCGATCGAGCTCGCCTACTACGGCGGGTTCACCCAGTCGGAGCTCGCGGATCGCCTCGGAGAGCCCCTCGGTACGATCAAGAGCAGGATGTTCGTCGGTCTGGCTCGCCTTCGTGAGCTCCTCGTCGAACCTGGCCTGGAAGAGAAACAGTGGAACGCACAGGAATTCACGAGCTGAGCGCGGCCTACGCGCTCGACGCCCTCGACCCTGCGGACGAGCGGGCCTTCGAGGAGCATCTCTCGCGCTGCCCGGAATGCCGCGAGCACGTCGCCGCATTCCACGAGGCTGCGGCCGGGCTCGGCCACGCCACGCCGGCACCTGCGCCGCCACCTCATCTGCGGGAGCGAATTCTCAGCCTGGTCCGAGCCGAGCGCGGGGCGAACGTTGCGCCGCTCCGGCCGCGGTGGGCGTTCCGCGCAACGGCTGCTGCGGCCGCAGTCGCAGCCTGCGCGGCGCTCGGGCTCGGCCTTTGGGCCGCGTCGCTCAAGAGCCAAGTGGACGATCGCGGGCAAGTGATCGCGCTCGACGGCGCGCAGGGATCACTCGTTGTCGCGCCTTCAGGCGAAGTGACCCTTGTCGTCTCGGATCTCCCTATGGCTCCCGTGGGCAGGACGTATGAGGCCTGGGTCATCGAGGACGGGAAGGCGAAGGCGGCCGGCATCTTCAAGGGTGGGGCCAATCCGACAGCCGTAGAACTGACTCAGCCGGTTCCCGACGGTGCAATCGTGGCAGTGACGCTCGAGCGGGCGGGCGGCGTCGACCAGCCCGAGACCGATCCGCTCTTCACGAGCCGCGAACCCGTCTAAGAGCTCGTCCCAAAATGAGAGCTGTGCCGCCGGAATCGCGCTGGGCGGCGCGAGGCGGCGTCCTCGGTCGCGCCCGTATCTAAGTTCGATACGAGCGCTCCCTGCGTCCTTGCCTCGCATCCGCCCATCGCGCCCCGGCGACGAGCCCCATCCTGAAACGAGCTCTACAGCCGTCCCGCGGCAATAGAATCTGGCGCTTCGTGCTGTTCCGAAGACGCAAGTCGCCCAAGCGGCGCCGGATTCGCAAGCTCCGCTTCCTCGCCATCCTCGCCGCCCTCGGCCTCGTCTGCCTCGTGTCCTTCACTTACGGGCTCGTGAGCGCCGTCGCCAGCGACCTCCCCTCGCTCGAACCGCGGGTCGAGGGCAAGCGTGTCCAGGAGCTCGGGTACGTGTACGCGTCGGACGGCAAGACGCTCCTGGCCGTTCTCCGAGGAGAAGAGAACCGGATCGTCGTCGCCTCCGAGGACATCGCGCCGGCGATGAAGCAGGCGATCGTGGCCGTCGAGGACCGCCGCTTCTGGGAGCACCGAGGAGTCGACTTCCGAGGCATCGTGCGAGCCGTCTGGGCCGACATCCGCAACAAGGAATTCGTCCAGGGAGGCTCGACGATCACGCAGCAGTTCGTGAAGAACACGTACACGAAGAAGGAACGGACGATCAGCCGCAAGGTGAAGGAGGCTGCGCTTTCCTGGCAGCTCGAGAACCGCTGGTCGAAGGACCGCATCCTCACCGCCTACCTCAACACGATCTACTTCGGAAACGGGGCCTACGGCGTCGAGATGGCGGCCCGGGTGTACTTCGGGAAGCCCGCGGCAGAGCTCACGCTTCCGCAGGCGGCCCTCCTCGCCGGCTTGCCGGCGAGCCCCGGAACGTACGACCCCGCCGCGAACCCACGGCGAGCGGAGCTCCGCCGCCGCACGGTCCTCCGCCTGATGCTCGCGCAGCAGATGATCACGCGGGCCCAGTTCTTCGAGGCCGAGGATGCGCAGCTCCCGGATCCGGAGCGCATCGGCCTCCCCGGGGTGCGCGGTCGAGAGCCGTACTTCGCCGAGTACGTGAAACAGGAGCTCGTCCCTTACTACGGATCGGGTCGGGTCTTCGGTGGCGGGCTCAAGATCACCACCTCGATCGACCTCGAGCTGCAAAAGCTCGGCCGCGCGGCGATCGACAAGTGGCTCTTGGGGCGCGGCCCTGCGGGCGCGCTCGTCGCGGTCGACCCGCGCGACGGGCGGGTTCTCGCGATGGTCGGCGGCGACAACTTCAAGAAGAGCCAGTTCAACCTCGCCGTGCAGGGCGAGCGCCAGTCGGGCTCGGCGTTCAAGCCTTTCGTGCTGGCCGGGGCCCTCAAGGAAGGAATCTCTCCGCAGACGGTCTTCACGTCACGGCCGACCCTGATCAACCTCGGTGACAAGCTCTGGTCCGTCGCCAACTACGAGGGCTCCTACCTGGGGCCGATCGACCTCTTCGACGCCACCACCCACTCCGACAACGCCGTCTACGCGCAGCTGACCGCGCAGGTCGGGCCGCAGAACGTCGCGCGGATGGCCCACGACCTCGGGATCACGAGCGCGCTCGACGAGTACTTCGCCATCGGCCTCGGCGTCGAGGCGGTGAACCCGCTCGAGATGGCCCGTGCCTTCGGGACGTTCGCGAACGGCGGCGACCGGATCGACGGGTCGCTCCTCGGTAACCGTCCGCGCGCCATCCTCGCCGTGCAAGAAGGCGACCGGCTCGACCTGAACGATCCCATCGAGAAGCCGGTGCTCGACTCGAACGACGCCGCGCAGGTCAATGCGATGCTTCAGGAGGTCGTCCAATCCGGCACCGGCCGGCGCGCGGCGCTCGAGGATCGCCCTGCCGCCGGGAAGACGGGCACCACCGAGAACTACGGGGACGCCTGGTTCGTGGGCTACACGCCGCAGCTTGCCGTCGCGGTGTGGGTGGGCTATCCGAACAAGCTCATCCCGATGAAGACCGAGTACCACAACATGCCCGTCGCGGGCGGAACCTTCCCCGCTGAGATCTGGAAGACGTTCATGCAGGAGGCCCTCCAGAAGCTCGGCGAGCCGCCGGAGTTCTTCACTCCGCCCGTCTTCGAATCCGCGGCGCCCCAGCAGGTCGTCTACAGAAACAACCGCTGGATGCTCGACAACGGCAACTGCCGCGATTCGCACCAGGTGCTCTACAACATCGGCTTCGAGCCCGGCGAGCGGGCGCCGTGCAAGCCGAACGAGGTCGACGTCCCCCGCGTCGTCGGGGCCAAGCTGCGGTTCGCCCGCGACCGCCTCCTCTCGATGCCGCTCACCCCCGAGGTGATCTTCCGGCCCGCGAAGCCCGGCGAGCGCCTCGGCGTGGTCGTCGACCAGATCCCGAAGAAGGGCACGCTCTCGTCCTGGGAAGAGGTGCGGATCGTCGTCCCGCTCGCGACGCACGGGAGGATCCCGAACGTCATCGGCCTCACGTTCCAGGAAGCCCGCCGGAAGCTCTCGCGGCGGAGCCTCGGCGGCTTCATCGACGCCTTCGTCGACGGTGAGAACGGCATCGTCGTGGGGCAGCGGCCGAAGGCAGGCCTCGCCGCCGGGCCCAACATGACGATCAAGCTGATCGTAGGACGCGGCTGAGAAAGCGCGAGCCCGCCTCGCCGTAACGCCAGGGGAGCTCGGCTGCACGACTGATGCCGACGCGAGGACCGCGCACGATCTCGGCCTCTGCCTCGGAGGGATGGAGCTCGAACGGCGGCTCGTCAAGCCGGAGGCCGTCCTCTTCGCCGGTAATTCCAAGTGCCTGGCAGAGGCGACCCGGGCCGGCGCAGAGGAGCCGAGGATCGTCCAGCCCGCGCCGTTCACGCATGCGGTCGAGCCCGTGCGTCGGCTCGAGCGCGCGTACGAGCACCGCCTCGGGCACGCCGTCCTCGCCGCACACCATGTTCAGGCACCAGTGGATCCCGTAGGAGCGATAGACATAGGCGTGACCGGGAGGGCCGAACATCGAGCGGTTTCGCGCGGTCAGCCCGCGGTAGCCGTGGCTGGCTGGATCCTCGTGGTCGTACGCCTCGACCTCGACAATCTTTCCCCCGACGCCGTCAACGAGGAGCGCGCAGCCGACGAGGTCCGGAGCGACGTCGTGCACGCTGCGGGCGAAGAACTCCCGCTCCAGCGTCAAAACAGCTGGCTGTCGTCGCCCGGGTTCGAGGTCGACTCGAGGAGCTTGCGGGCGCGTCGCCCCAGGTCGCCGAGATCCACGCGGCCGCGCTCCGCGTCCTCGACGATCCGTTCGGCGAGCGCGACTGCGTCGTCGACGATGTGCGGGCGGCCCGCGTCTTGGTGGCCCATCTCGGCCAGGATCGATCGCTCCGTGCGCGACGCGATGATCGGCTCGGAGATCCCCTCGATCCAGACACGAGTCCGCTGACCGTCGCCTCGGTCCTTGCCGCGCAAGGGCTCGAGCGCGTAGATCTTGTCCGCGCGCACGAACTTCCCGAAACCGAGAAACACCATTCTCCCCGTGCCGTTCGCCATGCTGGAATTATCGCAGCGCGGCGGTGAGCGACTCGGCGACACGCTTTTGGTCCGACGCCGAGAGCCGCGCGTGGAACGGCAGCGCGAGCGAGCGAGCGCTCGCGTCCTCGGCAACGGGACAAACCCCTTCCGCATAGCCGAAGGTCTCGCGGTAGTAGGGCTGCAGGTGGATCGAGGGCAGGTACGGCTTCGACGCGATGCCCTCGCGGCCCAGCGCTGCCATGACCTCGTTCCGGTCGAAGCCGTTTCTCAGTCGCACGACGTACACGAACCAGGACCGCCGATGCTCTTCGTCGTCCGGCCAGGGCAGCTCGACGCCTTCGACGTCTCCGAGCAGCTCGGCGTAGCGGTCGGCGACCTCGGCCCGGCCCGCAAGGAGCTCGTCCAGGCGTTCCACCTGCGCGACGCCGAGCGCGGCCGAGAGGTCGTCGAGGCGGTAGTTGTAGCCCAGGCGCGAGTGGGTGAGCCATTCGCCGGAGTCGCTCCGTCCTTGGTTGGACAGGCTCTTGAGCAGCTCCCATTCCTCGGAGCTACCGACCGCGACCGCACCTCCCTCCCCGGTCGTCATCTGCTTGTTCGGGTAGAAGGCAAAGACGGCCGGATGCCCAGAGGAGCCGACCGGGCGGCCTCGATACTCGGCACCGAGTGCCTGGCACGCGTCCTCGAGGAGCGCGAGCCCGTGCCGCTCGGCGATCGCCTCGAGCTCGGCCAGCTCGGCCGGGTAGCCGAAGATGTCGACGGCGAGG
>JBBDMP010000008.1:0-1593 GCA_040878265.1 Gaiellales bacterium
CGGCAGACGACGTGGACGGCGCGAGGGCGCTCGGCATGCAGGCGTTCCTCGTCGATCGGGAGGGGCGCTTTCCCGAGCGAGCAGACGCACTGCCAACGCTACTCGCCCTCCCCGCGGCTCTTGGGCTAGAGGCAGGGTGAGGCGTCCGGCACGGTGAGGCCGAAGCCCCAGAGCCGGTCGCGAAAGACGTAGAAGACCGTCTGGGCCCTCAGCCCGGAACGGAAGATGAGCGCGTAGTAGGGGCGGGGCATGCCCCGCCCGCACTCCCGCCGGTCGAGCGGGCCGTACGTGCGGGCGATCTCGGCGGCGGGAGCACCGAGCCGGAGGCCGCGCGTCGTCCTCCAGCCGTCCGGCCGCCACACCGTGAAGACGTACGCGACGCGTTCTCGCTCGAAGATCACGCCGGCTCCTTCGGGCTGGAACGGGCGGCTGTTGAAGTACCAGGTCGGACGCCGGCAGTCGCGGCAGATCCCGTGGCGGGCCCCCCACACCTTCGTCACCTGGGCCTGGGTCATCCCGACCTCGACGCCGGCCACGTCCCTGCCCGGGACGAGGACGCCGCGCTCGGGCAGGGCTGCCGCGGCGGGTGCCGCGAGCGCGAGGAAGAGGGGCGCTACGAGCGCGCCGAGAGTGCGGGCGCCCACGAGGCGAGCGGGGAGACATCCCCGTCGCGGCCGTTCAGGTTGCGGTAGCCGAGCGCGTGCTCGGCCTGCATCATCTTGTGAATCTGCGTCGTGCCCTCGTAGATGATGGGCGCGCGCGCGTTGCGGAAGTAGCGCTCGATGCCGTACTCGCCCGAGTAGCCGTAGGCGCCGTGCACCTGGATGGCGAGGTGGGCTGCCCGGAAGGCGCTCTCGGTCGCGTGCCACTTGGCGAGGCTCGTCTCGCGCGTGTTCCGCACGCCCTTGTCCTTCAGCCACGCGGCCTGCATAACGAGGAGCTTCGAAGTCTCGTAGCCGAGCACCATGTCGGCGATCATGTCCTGGACGAACTGGTACTTGCCGATCGGCTGGCCGAACGTCTCCCGCTCGCGCGCGTACTCGACGGATCGCTCGAGGCAGGCCCGGATGACGCCGCAGGCGCCCGCGGCGACCGTAAACCGGCCCTGGTCGAGGCCGTACATCGCGATCTCGAAGCCCTGGCCCTCCTCGCCGACGAGGTTCTCGGCCGGCACCTCGACGTTCTCGAAGAAGAGCTCTCCGGTCGAGCCCGCCCAGATCCCGAGCTTGTGCTCCGTCTCGAGGGTCGTTACGCCCGGCCACTCGCGCTCGACGATGAAGGCGGAGATGCCCTTGTGCTTCGCGGCCGGGTCGGTCTTGGCGAAGACGAGCTGGTGATCTGCGACCGTCGCGTAGGAGATCCAGTTCTTCTGGCCGTTGAGCACGTAGGCGCTGCCGTCGCGGCGTGCGGTCGTTCGCATCGACGCCACGTCGGAGCCTGCGGCCGGCTCGGTCAACCCGAAGCAGGCGAGCTTTTCGCCGCGCGCCTGCGGAGCCAGGTACCGCTCCTTCTGCTCGTCGTTTGCGTACCTGAGCAAAGCGAGCGAGTTGAGCCCCACGTGGACGGAGATGAGCGTGCGGAAGGCGGCCTCGC
>JBBDMP010000009.1:0-8511 GCA_040878265.1 Gaiellales bacterium
GTCTCGGCACCCTCCTCGACCGACCGTCTCGCGTTCGCGCCGCCCATGTCCGTTCGGACCCAGCCCGGACAAACGGAGTTGACGAGGATGTTCTCCTCACCGAGCTCCGCGGTGAGCATGCGGGTAAGGGCGTTGAGCCCGGTCTTCGAGACGCGGTAGGACGGCGAGTGGCCGCCCATGTCAGAGAGCTGTCCCATCCCGCTCGAGATGTTCACGATGCGGCCATATCCGTTTCGGCGTATGAGCGGGAGCGCGGCCTGCGTCAGCCGCCAGGCTCCGAAGAGATTCGTCTCGAGCGTCTCGCGCACCTCGTCTAGGTCGATGTCCACCGCGCTGGTGCTCCAGCCTCCGCCGGTGACCCCCGCGTTGTTGACGAGGACGTCGAGGCGGCCGAATTCGTCGCCGACCGCGGCGATGCAGCGGTCGATGCTCTCCGCATCGGTGACGTCGAGCTGGAGGGCGGTCACGTCCTCGCCCAACTCCTCGGCGACCTGCTTTCCTTGTGCAAGATCACGCGAGCCGATCACGACCGTGTAGCCGAGGGCCGCGAGCTGCCCGGCAACCTCGCGGCCGATGCCTCGGTTGCCGCCGCTCACGAGTGCAACGCGCCGTTCGTTCACGCCTGCACGGTAGCCTCAGCGTCCGTGCCTACGCGGACGGCCGAGGTGGGAGTCGTCGGAGCCGGCGTGATCGGGCTCGCCGCGGCCGACGCCCTCGCGCGGGAGGGCAGCGAGGTCGTCTGCTTCGATCCCCAGCCGGGGAGCGGCCAGTCGGCGGGGCTCACGCGAGTCTTCCGACACGTGCACGACCAACCGGAGCTCGTCGCGCTGGCCCAGGAGGCCCGTCAAATCTGGACCGAGTGGGGCGAGCGCGCTGCGACCCCGCTCGTAGGCGATGAAGGGGTCCTCTTCGCCGGCCCCGGAGCCGAGGAGGGAGCCGAGCTCCTCGCCTCGGCCGGTATCGAGCACCGGTTTGTCGGAGAGGAGGAGCAGCGAGAGCTCCTCCCCGCGCTTGCTCCGCCGGCTCCCGCCGCGCTCTTCGAGGCTGCGGGAGGAGCGATCCGAGTGCGGCCGACGATCGAGCTCCTCACCTCCGCGCTGGGCAAACGACTTGTTCGCGAGGAGGTGATCGCCATTCGTCCCGAAGGAGACGGCGTCACGCTCTTCACGCCGGAAGGGCTTTGGCGGTGCGACCGTGTGCTCGTCTGCGCCGGCGTGAGAACGAACGAGCTCGCGCGGCCGCACGGCGTCGAGATCCCGGTCACGCTCGCGTTGCACGTCCGGGTGACGTATTCGGTCCGCCCCGAGCTCGACGGGCGTCCCCTAGCTTGCTTGTACGACCGGACCGGTCGCTACGGGCCGAATGTGTACGCGGGCCCGCTTGGCTCGGACCGCTACGTCGTCGGCATCGGAACGGACGATCAGCTGAACGGAGATCCCGGCACCGAGCGGTCGCGCCGGTATGTCGAGCAGGCCCTGCCCGGACTCGATCCGGAACCGATCGCGTACCGACCGTGCTGGCTGACCGTCCTCCCCTGGCAGGCGGATGCCTTCGCCGTCTGGTCGGCGGGGCCGCTGCTCTTCTTCGCCGGGCACAACCTGTTCAAGTTCGCTCCGGTGCTAGGGCGCTTTCTCGCCGAAGCTGCCCGCACCGGACAGGTTCCGCCCGAGCTCACGCCTCCTCGCTGAGCGGCTGGCGCGCGGCCGCCGCCGAGTCGAGCTGGTTCGCGTGGTAGAGGACGGCGGCCTCCGGGGTACGGGCCGCTCGTCCGTCGTGATGGCACGCAACCGCGTGCAGCACCTCGGCGAGCACGCTCGGCTCGACCCCGCCGGCCCGCTCCTCGATCAGTCGAAGACCCAGGTGCACGTGGCCGAGCAGCTTGCCCTCGGCCGTCGGTAGGAAGAGCGGGCCCGCGTCGAGCTCCCGCACCCGTCCCAGGTCGTGGAGAAGAGCACCTGCGAGAAGAAGGTCGGAGCGAAGCCGAGGATGGAGTTGCGCCGTGTCGCGACAGAGCGTGCCGACCCCGACGGTGTGCTCGAGGAGGCCGCCCGCCCAGGCGTGGTGACCGCCCGCCGTTGCCGGAAGTTGCCGCAGCCGCGCTCGAAACTCTCCGTCGGAGGTAAAGCGGGCGACGAGCCCGCGAAGGCCGGGGTGCGTGATCTCGTCGGCAAGGAAGTCGAGGAAGCCGTCGAGCTCCTCGACCACGCGCCGAGGCTCGGGGATGAGGGAAGCGGCCTCCACCTCGGCCCGCTCGAGCGTGCGGACCTCGAGCTGGAGGCGGTCGCGAAAGCGCTCGACGCGGCCGAGCACCCGGACGGCGTCGCCCTCGCCGAAGCGCCCGTCCAGGAGCTCAACGTCGCTCCACACGCGTGCGTCGATTCGGCCGCTCGGGTCGACGAGCTCGAGGGCGAGGTAGGGGCTGCCGCCTCGGGTCCGGAAGCGCCGTTTCCGGGCCACGGCAAAGATCCCTTCCACGACCCGGTCCTCGGCGAGCTCTGCGATCCGGGCCGTCGTCACGAAAGCAGTCTAGGCCGACGAACGGATGGTAGCCTGGGCCGCGATGCCGCTCGTGAAGCCGCTTCGCGCCCTGCGCTACGACGCGGCAAAGGCGGGCCCGCTCGACGATCTCGTCGCTCCTCCCCACGACGTCATCACGCCCGAGAAGAAGGCGAGACTTCTCGCCGCCAGCCCGTACAACGCCGTGCGGCTCGTGCGTCCGGATGAGCCGGACGAGGCCGCCGGCATGCTGGCCGACTGGCGTGAGACCGGCATCCTCGTCCGGGATGAGGCACCCGCCGTCTGGGCGCTCGAGGAGGAGTTCGCCGGTCCCGATGGGCTCACCCGCACGCGACGCGGCCTTGCCGCCCGCGTGCGCCTGGAGCCGTACGAGTCGGGCCGGATCCTCCCGCATGAGCGAACGTTCGAGAAAGCGAAGGACACCCGTCTGCCGCTCCTACGGGCGACTCGCACGAAGCTCTCGCCTGTCCTCCTGCTGCACGAGGGAGCGGGGCCCGAGCGCCTAGCTCGAGCGCCGGACCTCGAGGCGGAGCTCGACGGAGCCCGCAGCCGGCTCTGGCGGCTGATCGAGCCCGCCGAGATCGAGCAGGCGCTCGAGCGCATCCAGGGACGGCTGATCATCGCGGACGGGCATCATCGCTACGAGACCGCGCTTCGCTTCCACCAGGAAGAGGGGAGCGAGGAGACGGGCTATGTCCTCGCCGTCCTCGTCAGTCGGGACGACCCCGGCCTGACGATCTTCCCCACCCACCGCCTGGTCTCGAGCACGCCGCCCGAGCTGGACGGTCACTTCCGGCTGCAACCGCTCGAGGGCGGGGCGGCCGCCGCGGTCGCGGCGCTCGACCGGCTGCCCCGCGACCGGGCAGCCTTCGTCATGCTCAGGCCCGAGGGGGCGGTTCTCGCGCTCGCGGACCAGCCGGGGCTCGACACGGTTGTCGTCGACCGGCTGGCGCTCGAAGGCGTCAGCTTCACGGCAAGCGCGGCCGAGGCCGAGGCTGCGGTGGCGAGCGGCCGCGCCCGCGCGGCGTTTCTCGTCCGCCCCCCGGAGCTGGCCGATGTCGAGGCCATGGCTCTCTCGGGCGAGCGGATGCCCGAGAAGTCGACGTACTTCTTCCCCAAGCTGACCAGCGGGCTCCTGTTCTCGCCCCTCGACGAGTGACAAAATGGGATCCCCACCCCCCACCCCCGAACGGGGTCACCACCTGGCTCGAGGTGTCCCGCGCGATCGTCGCGGACGTCGGGAGCGCGCTCGTCGAGCTGCCGACCCGCGTCGAGCGTGAGCCCGGCATGGGGACGGGCATGGGCGGCGACGAGACGACTGCGATCGACCTCGCGGCCGAGAACGCAGCGGTCGCGCGCCTCGAGGAGCTGCACGCGGGCGGGCTGGAGTTCACGCTCGTCTCCGAGGAGCTGGGCGAGCGCCGCTTCGGTGAGAGCGAGACGCACGTCGTCCTCGACCCGATCGACGGGAGCATGAACGCGAAGAGGGGGATCCCGTTTTTCTCGCTCTCGCTCGCCGTGGCCGAGGGCGCGCGCATGGGCGATGTCTTCTTCGGCTACGTCCATGACTTCGGCACAGGGGAGGAGTGGGTCGCGCGCCGGGGCGAAGGGGCGTTCCTCAACGACGTGCGGCTCGACGGGCCGGGTCCAAAGGAAGACGTGGAGATTCTCTCGTTCGAAGCCACCCGCACCGATCTCGTGGCGGAACAGGTCGGGGCAATGGTCGGCCTCGCCTACCGGACGCGCATCATGGGCTCGCTCGCCCTCTCCCTCTGTCACCTCGCCGCCGGTCGCGTGGACGCGGTGTGCTCGCTCAAGCCGGCGCGGAGCGTCGACATCGCGGCCGGCCAGCTCCTGGTTCGCGAGCGCGGTCTAGCGATCGACCTGCCGGAAGCGGGCCCGTTCGAGGACGCGCCGCTCGACGTCGAGGCGCGGTCACGCGTCGTGGCGGCCGCCGCGCCGGAGCTCTGCGCCGAGCTCTATCGTCGACTCAACTCTTCGCGTTGAGCCGGCGCAGCAGATTCGCTTTCACGTCGGGCCAGTCGGCGTCGATCACGGCGTAGTAGGCCGAGTCGCGGAGCTCGCTGCCGCGGACGAGCATGTGGCTCCGGAAGACGCCTTCGCAGCGGGCCGGGAGCGCCTCGAGCGCCGCGCGCGAGCGCTCGTTGCGCGCGTCCGTCTTGAACTCCACGCGAATGCAGCCGAGCCGCTCGAACGCGTGTCCCAGGAGGAGGAGTTTCGCCTCGACGTTCGCCCCGCTCCCCCAGGCGCTCGACGCGAGCCACGTGTGCCCGATCTCGAGGCCGCGGTGCTCGGGCCTGAGCGTGAGGAGCCGTGTGCTGCCCACAGGCTCGCCGCTCGCGCGCTCGAGGACCGCGAACGGCACCTCGATGCCCGCGAGCCCGCCGGCCAGAGCGGCGTCGAACCACGCTGCGAACCCGTCGTCCGTGCTCGCGTCCGAGGGCATCCAGCGCCAGACTTCCGGGTCGGCCGCCGCAGCCCGGAGTCCCTGCTCGTGGGCGGGCGCAAGCGGCTCGAGGGCGACGATTCGTCCTTCGAGCCGCCGCGCCGCGTCTTCCCAGCTCATAGACCGGGGGCTGGTCTATGAGCGCGTGGAGGGGGTGTGGGGGAACCGGGGGGTTCCCCCACCAAGACGAAGAAGGGGGCTCGTGGGGGAAACATGGTTTCCCCAACGGGAGTGAGCCGAAGGCGAATGACGGTCACGCTGGGACGAGGATGACCGGAATGCGCACCTCGTGCGGGGGCTTGCCGACCCCGGCCGCGTCATCGTCCTGGACGAGGATGACGCCCTGCTGTCTCTCATCGACCTCGTAGGGAACCGCGACGGAGAAGGTGCCGCGGCAACCCGTGCCGCACGTAGCGGTCGTGAACGTGTGGGCGATCTCCCGGTTCCGCTCGTCGAGGATCCGGACGGTCACGTTCGCCTCGAACACGTTCGCGCTGCCCGCGATGGTCACTGGGTTGGAGACCTCCGCCCACGGCGTCGGGCTGTCGACGAGGATGGTCGGCAGCAGCTGCTCGTAGTCCTTCCGTCCAACGGGGTGGTCGAGGACGATCCCTTCGCCGGAGAAGACGTCGACGGACCGGCCGTCGAGCTCGAACCGCACGCCCTTCACGGTCTGGAACTGGGTCAGGGTGTAGACGACCTGGGCGAGCCGCATGGTCATAGAGAGCGAG
Source organism: Gaiellales bacterium (assembly GCA_040878265.1). GTDB lineage: Bacteria > Actinomycetota > Thermoleophilia > Gaiellales > Gaiellaceae > JBBDMP01. Next base: position 5,716 of record JBBDMP010000009.1, read on the forward strand.
CCGCCGCCGGACTCGAACTCGGACGTGAGGTTCACCGTGGCGACTCCGTCGGCGATGTCGAGGCCGAGGAGCTGCGTGCCCTCCGGAACGGCCGTTCCGACGTCGCCGGTGATCTCTTCGTCGTTCGGGCCGTCGAACAGGGCCTCGAGTGCGGCGGCGCCGACGCGCTGAGTCGACGGCATGGTCCGCTTGACCGACCAGAGGGTCGGGTTGAAGGTCTGCGTCAGGTCCTCTCCGAGAACGCTCTCCCCGCGAGTGAACCACACCTGCAGGGTGACGAGCTCGGCACTCGAACCATCTGTGCCGGACCCGTCCGTCGTGGCAGACGGCTCGCTTCCGCTGCCCGGCATGGCACTCGGGGTTGGGCCGGCGACCTGGGCGCCTTCCTGCGTCCCGCAGCTCGCGGCGCCGAAGCCGACGAGCCCGGCGAGAATCGTGCTGAGAATGATGATGGCGTACCTCATGGCGTCCCTCCTTGATCTGGACGCTCACGATCTTCGTCGTCCGTCGCAACGGCCGGCTCACCGTGAGGTAACGGTTTCGTAACCGGTAGCCGGAGCGTGAAGCGGCTGCCGCGGCCGAAGTCGCTCTCGACGTGGAGGTCGCCTCCCAGGAGGCGCGCGTTCTCGAGTGCGATCGCCAGGCCGAGCCCGCTGCCCGGTCCGGCCCGCGCCGGGTCGCCCTTGTAGAAGCGGTCGAAGATCCGCGGTAACTCCTCGGGCGGGATGCCGTGGCCTTGGTCGGAGACCTCGACGAGCGCGCCCGCGGGGTCCTGGGCAACGCGAACCTCGACGTCGCCGACTCCGTGCTCGAGCGCGTTCCCGACCAGGTTCCCGACGATTCGCTCGACGCGGCGCGGGTCGGTTTCGACCACGGTTTCGTCCCCGGCCACCCGCACGCGGCCGTCCCACCGGCGCGAGCGGACGAGAGCGGGGACCAGCGCGGCGAGGTCGACGCGCTCACGACGGACGCGCGCCTGGCCAGCGTCGATCCGCGAGATCTCCATCAGGTCTTCGACGAGGTCGCGAAGCCGCGCGACGTCCTGGACGAGAAGCTCGGCGGGCCGCCGGGCCTCGGGGGGCATCCGCTCCAGGTGGTCCGCGAGAAGCGATGCCTCCGCGACGAGCGCCGTCAGCGGCGTCCGCAGCTCGTGCGCGACGTCCGCCGTGAACCGACGCTCGCGTGCCTGCGCCTCGGAGAGCGCGGCGATCTTCGCCTCGAGGGCGTCCGCCATCTCGTTGAAGGAGGCCGCCCAGGCGCCGAACTCGTCGGCGGACTCCACCGGGAGCCGCGTCTCGAGCAGGCCCTCGGCAAGCGAGTGGGCCGCCGCGCTCGCGCGCGCGACCGGGCGCAGGGTGCGTCGCGCCAAGAGCATCCCCGCCAGCGCCCCCAGCAGGAGCAGCGCTGCGACGCCGCCGAGCAGGATGTTCCGGAGCTGGACGAGCTCGTCGAAGAGCCGGTCCTCGGAGAAGAGGTAGTAGAGCTCCGTGTCCGCATCCGCCACCCGTCCGCCGACGACGAGATAGCGCGCGCCTGCGACGTCGACGCGCTCGTAGGCGAGGTCGCCCCGCTGCACGAGACCGCGCAGATCATCGGGCACCTGCCGCATGCGCACGGACAGGCTCGAGGAGAAGGTCCGTTTTCCGGTCCGCCCGACGACCTCGAAGGCGCCGCGGCGCTCGTACGCTGCGAGGAGCTCGTCGGTCTGGTCCGGACCGGTGCCGTCCGCCAGCAGGTCGTTGGCGAGGACGAGGTTGAAGGTGCTCTGCTCGAGCGCCCGGTCGACCGAGTCGGAGAGACGCGCCTCGCGGACGAGGACGTAGGAACCGGCCGCGAGCGCGGCAGCAGAGAGGCCGGCGGCGAGCGTGAAGGCGAGCGTCAGGCGCCGCCGCAGCCGGCCGGGTCGAATCGCGCGCTCGGGCATCAGGGGCACTACTACGAGCTCGCGGCGAAGCGGTACCCGACACCGCGCACTGTCTGGACCAGCTTCGGCTCCTTGGGGTCGTCCTCGACCTTGGCCCGCAGCCGCTGCACCGCGACGTCGACGAGTCGCGAGTCGCCGAGGTACTCGTAGCTCCAGACGCGCTCGAGCAGGAGCTCGCGCGTGAACACCTGTCCCGGTCTCCGCGCCAGCTCGAGCAGGAGCTTGAACTCGGTCGCGGTGAGCGGGAGCTCCTCACCGCCCTTTCGCGCCGCGAAGGCTCCCGGGTCGATCTCGAGGTCGCCGCGGACGAGCACGGGCTCGTCGGGCGCTTCGGCCGCACGGCGCACCGCCGCGCGGGCGCGCGCGACGAGCTCGTGTAGCTCGAACGGCTTGCGCACGTAGTCATCCGCGCCGAGCTCGAGCCCGACGATGACGTCCACCGGGTCGCCTTTGGCGGAGACCATGAGAATGGGCACGCGGCTCTCGCGCCGGAGCTGGCGGCAGACCTCGTAGCCGTCGAGGGAAGGAAGCATGACGTCAAGGATGACGAGGTCGAAGGGGGCGTGGTGGAACTGGACGATCGCCTCGCGGCCGTCTCCGACCTGCGTCACGCGAAAGCCGGCCTGCTCCAGTCCGAGCGACGTCACCTCCCGGATGGAGGCGTCGTCCTCGACGAGGAGCACCCGCTCGTTCATCTCCGCACGAGCCGCGGTTGCACGCCGTACGCGCCGCCGATGACGGCGCGGCGAAATCCGTGCGCGAGGACGCCGGTGGCTCCCAGGCGGAGAAGCAGGATGCCGGTCCTCTGCGTGCCCGGCGACGTCGCGCCGAAGACGAAGTTCCCGAGGCTCCACGCGACGAGCTTGTGCGGG
>JBBDMP010000010.1:0-25298 GCA_040878265.1 Gaiellales bacterium
GGTCACATCGGCCTCGTAGCCTTCTTCTAATCCGCGGGTCGCAGGTTCGAATCCTTGCCGGGCGCACCTCGCTGACCAAGCCGAACCCCGCATGCTTCCGGGGACTTCCTGCCGCCACGGGTAGGTCGCCTTCTCCGGCGAAGTCCGCCCAAACCCGCTAGGGCGTGGCGCGCGCTGGCGCATTAGTGGCGCGCCGCCGCGAGGCTCGTGCGAGTCGATCAGGCAAGTCTGGTTGCGGTACGAAGACATGCCTTCTGCCGTCGCGACGCTTGTTCAGCAGTTTCCTTGAATGAAGGTGATGAAGGTCTGCCCGCGCGGTTTCGTGGGTCACGTTATGGGTCGAAGCGTGAGTCCTGTAGGTGTAAGTTCGATCGGGATACCGGATCGCATCCCCGAGCAAAGCGAGCTGGCGATGATTGAATTCATCGGACCCGCGAAGGAGCCGCTCGACCTTGCGGATCTCTTCGACCTTCCGCAGTAGGTAGGTGTGGAGGTCCTCAACGGCCCGCCTGATGACGGAGAGCTGGTACAGGATGAAGTACGTGGTATCCCCCTCATCAGTCTCCGTGAGCATGAACGCCCTCGCGTACTTCGACGGAGCGTTTCGGAGGATCCGGGAGATCGACAAGTACTCCGTCAGCCAATAGCCCTGTGCTCTCATAGCCCAGTAGAACAACGTTCGGGCCGTTCGGCCATTGCCGTCTTCGAACGGATGGTCATAGGCAAGCCAAAAATGCAGCAGGATCGCGCGGATCACTGGGTGGATGACCTCCCCCTCCTCGTCACCATGCGCGTTCGCGAATTCACACATGCGCTCTAGGCGGTCAGGGAGTTGGTCGGCTGGCGGAGGCATATGGAGCAGCGATCCGTCTGTCCGGTCCCAAACGGCGACCCGCTCCTCGTCAGGCCGCTGGAGACGCCCCGCTGCATCTGGGTTATCGAGCGTGCCCTCTGTGAGAATCCGCTGCAGCTCAAGGACGATCTCCGGCGTGATGCGGTCGCCGATGTCCTCTCGCATGAATTCGAGCGCGCGGTAGTTATTGAGGATCATCCGCTCACTCCGGTCCTTGGGCTCGCGGCCGGAGCGGAGAAGTTCCTTCGCCGCGCGCCGCGAGGTGGTCGCCCCTTCGAGCTGGCTCGACCGAATCGCCTCCTCCATCAATGAGTTCACTAGGTAGTGCTGCTTAGCCTGCTCATCCGCGGTCACTACTTCCGGCATCGCGATCGAACCGCTGCACTTCTGGTCCACGTGATGCAGCTCGCGAAGAATGAAGTCGGTCATCGAAAAAGCGAACGCCTCGCCGCTTGGGTCGGTCAGCGGAAGGTTCCGCGCGAGACTGACCCTTGAGAACTTCAAGGCCCCCCACCACTCACGATGGGTCAGATCTTCGGGCGGCTTTCGATGGCGAACCTCTTCCCAATGCAGGTACGCAGAAGAGCTAGAAACGCCCACGGTCCTCACGGCGTGGAGAAGCCGATCAGAATCGAGGCTTGAAAAAGCCTCCTGCAAGGTGGGCGCTTTTTCTATGTACATGACAATTCCAAATAACTCCAAATATGTCCAACGGCTTGGAGTTTAGCAGCCTTACCAGTTGTCGGCAACTCCAAGAGTTGGCGATAATTTGGGGTCATTTGGAATTAGACCAAACCGCGCACTGGCTCTTGTGCCGCCAGTCGCGTAGTCGTCTGCTCGCACCCCACCACGGAGGCGAGCGTGATCGCGGACCTGATCGAGCAGTGGATCACGCCCGACGCGAGGTCTACGTCCTCCCACCGGATCGCCCGGTCGGGAGGTGCGAGGGCCGCGAGTAGCCGCGCGGCTTCGTCGGAGGCCGCTATCCGCTCCCGGCGGCCGCGGGCGGCGGGGAGGTCCAGCCCGGTCGTGGGGTTCACGGCGATATCGCCGCGCTGGACGTCGTTCCTGGGACGCCAAGGCCCGCGAGTACGTCGCCCCGAAGACGCGCGCGGGCGAGCGGCGGGTGCCGATCCCGGCCGTCCTTCGCGAGCACCTCATCGCGCACAAGCTGGCGAGCGGCCGGTCGGACGGCTTGGTCTTCAGCCGGAACGGCGCCACACCCTTCGACGCCCGCGCCCTCTCACGCCGGGCGGCTACGGCCTGGAAGAACGCCGAGCCGAAGCTTGACGCGATTGGCCTCCACGAGTGCCGCCACACGTTCGCGAGCCTGATGATCGGCGCGGGGCGTCAACGCGAAGGCCCTCTCGACGTACATGGGCCACGCCAGCATCACGATCACGCTCGACCGGTACGGCCACCTCATGCCTGGAAACGAGGAGGAGGCGGCCACGCTGCTGGACGTCTACCTCGAGCGTGCGGCCGATGCGCCCTGGGTCAGGGGCCGCCCGCAACCCGACACGAAGATCTACAGCGGCTCGTAGGAAGGCGCTTGCTTCCTGTCCTCCCGAAAACCGGCCGCGGCGAGAAAAGCGTATCCGGGGAGATTGGCGATGTGGATCGCAATGCTTACCGCCCCGAGGAGCAAAGGCTCGCCGAAAAAGATCTTCACGGCGCCCACCACGCCGCTGCCATAGTTGGCGATCAGGTCGCGGTTTTGTTCGTCAACCCACCCGATCCCGCTCGACAGCGTCCGGTCTGTGAAGAGGTCAAAGATCCCTCCTATCAGGAGGAAGTAGCTCGCGGCGATCCCCGCGATGATCAGCGCGCCAGTCGCGACCCCGATCCAAGCCCATCCGACGATTTTCAAAAGCATTTCCCTCTCCTCTCCGCTCTACCCTTCAGGTGGCTCATCGTTCCTGAAGTCGGCTAGAGGGTCGTTGAACTCCCGGTTGAGCTGAGCTGTCCGCGCGTTAGCTCGTTCAACCGTCCTTCTGAAGGACGCCAGGTCGCCTGAGGAAAGTCCATCGACCAAGGCCGCAGCGGCTTCCAAACGCAATTCAGTGATCTCTATGAACTTGTCCCAAACAACAGCCTCGCTGCCCGTGGCGCCGTCAGGACGCTTCTCTCTCGACTCAGCCAAGAGGTCCGCATAGGCGGACCGGAGATCGCCAGCTTGGTCGAGGGCATCGTCACGCTCGAGGTCCAGCGCGGCCGCCTGATCGTCAATGTCGCCGAGACGTTCCTGCTGCGTCTTCAGAGAGCTAAGGCTCTCGTTAGGCGAGACCTCAGTCGAGCAGGCGCTTGCCATGAAGACGACAAGAGCCAGGCCAATAACACAACGGGCCACCGCGTGCCGATTGTCACTCGCTAGCGACATACGGTCAAGCCCCGCACGCGCAGTCCCGCTCGGAGCTAAAGACCTAGGTTGATCTCACCGGTCGAGGGCCGAATGTCTTGGAGCACCAGGAGGGAGTTCTCGACTGCGTACTACCCGGGAGCCACAGGCGGAGGCGTTTCCGCTGGGGGCTTGCCGCCGATGGTGAAGTCGTAGCCGCAGTTCTTACACGTCGTCCGGCCCTTTTTCACGTCCTCGCCGCAGTGTGGGCAGATTCGTCCCCGCCTCCGGGTCATGAACCAGATGATCGAGAGAATGATGAACCCGATGAACCAGAGGACAAAGATGAGCGTCACGCCAAGTCCGGTTCCGATGTCCTCACCTAGCTCGCAGGCTTCGCGATCCGCGCTCCCGGCCGGGAACTCGTCGCACTCAGTACCCGCAGACCCAGCAATCGCCCACACGAGCATCAGGACGCTGAAGACAACGATGACCCACGTCATCTTCCGCCAGCGAAGCGGGTTCATGATTTTGCCCTGATCGCCGCCGCCACCGCGGGCGGAGCTTACAAGTGACAAGGCTCACCTGTCTACCGGCGGCGCCGCGGCTCTGTGTATTTGCCGACTGGCGCACTTGCTGGCGCGGCGCGCTTGCTAGCTCGCCAGTGTGCAGGGGAAAGAGGCCGAGGGCTTGGTCCCTTCTAATCCGCGGGTCGCAGGTTCGAATCCTGCCGGGGCACTCGACCAAGTAACGATCCGCTCGACCTCCCCCCTTGGAGGGATCGGTACTGGCTCCGGCCGTCCGATCTATCTCGAAGTATGCGGCGCAGTACAACCGAGCACATCATTCCGTCCCTGACGCTGGGCGCCGTCGTTGCCGCGGTCCCCTTCGCGCTGATCTACTCCGTCGCGCACCGACACGCTGACTTCAGCGGCCAGGTTCATTTCAGCGGCGTCGGGCTGACCGCTCTTGCAGCCGCGCTCGCAGCGCTGGCCCTCACGATTGCCGGTGCCCGGCGGCGAGACGGCCGGACGGTTCTCGTGGGTACCGCCTTCTCGGTCATGGCCTCGCTGCTCGCCTTGCACGGGATCGCCACCCCCGGAATCCTGATCGGGATGAACGGGGTCGTCGCCTTTACCGGCGGCGCAACCCTCCCTGTCGGCGCTGCCGTGCTTGCGCTGTCGGCTCTACCCGCCCTTCGTCGGCCCAGAAGCGTCTGGCCGCTCGTCTACCTCCAAATCGCGCTCCTCTGCGGAGTTCTCTCGCTCGGGGCTGTCGGGATGCTCGTGCCCAGCTCAGTTCCAAGCGTGCCCACGCCTGGAAGCCCCGCGGCGCTCACCCTCCTGGTTGTTGGTCTTGCGTTGTTCGCGCTCTTGACCCTGCGGGCGGTGCGAACCTTCCTGCTGACGCGCCGACGAGCCGACCTCGTCGTTGCCGTCGGCATCGTCTGGCTCGCTTCAGCCCTGCCGCCTGCCATGCTCCTCAACTTCATGGAGCTCGGCTGGTGGCTCGGACACGGATTCGAGCTGCTCGGGATCGTCGTCGTGGGAGTGCCGGTCGCCCTCGACCTCCGGCGCGCCGCGCAGTCGCGGCCCCTGGTCGGCGACGTCTGCTGCGCCGACCTCGTCGCCGCCGAAGAGGCTTTCCTCGGTGCGCAAGTCCGGGCACTCACCCTTTGCCTCGCCCGAAAGGACGAATACACCGAGGAGCACACTCGACGAGTCGCCCTCCGCGCCGTCCAGGTGGGCGAGGAGCTCGGTCTGTCGGGGCGGAGGTTGCGGGCGCTAGCGACGGGCGCGCTCGTCCATGACATCGGCAAACTCTCGGTGCCCGACGCGATCCTCCAGAAGCCCGGTCCGTTGACCGACGAGGAGTTCACGATCGTGCAGCGCCATCCCGAGTGGGGCGAGAGGATGCTCGTTGAGCTTGGCTTTGCGATGGACGTCAGGCAGCTCGTCCGCGACCATCACGAGCGCTTGGACGGTTCCGGGTACCCGCACGGTTACGACGGATCGCTGATTTCTCTCGACGTTCGCATCCTCGCCGTCTGCGACGTCTACGACGCGCTCATCTCCCGTCGGGTCTATCGCGACGCGTGGACGCATGAGCGCGCGGTCGGGCTTCTGCATGAGGAGAGCGGGACGTCGTTCGACGCCAAATGCGTGGCCGCCCTGGAGCGGGTGCTCTCCCGCGAGCGCACGCCCGCCGCGGCTGCTGTCTAACGCTGGCACCTATCGGCGGTTCAGGTCAGCGGTTCCACCTGCGCCGGAGCGAGGCGGTCGCTTGCACGCGGAGTTCGGTGGTCGTTCGGGACGAACCGAACGATCCTGCTTAGGCGCCGACAAGACGGTCTGCCTGTCGGCGCCTAATTCGCGCAGGCGAGCTGCGAGGGTCCTGTGCTGGTCGGTTTCGAACGGTGGCAAGTCGTCGGATTCCGTCTGCCAGGCGCACTCGCGCCGTTGTGATCGTCTCTAGCGTCGCGCTGCGAGCCGGGTGTTCGGCGTCCACGCAGGCGTGTGCCAACGCCTCGTGACGTCGAATCCCCACCTGCCGACGAGGTCTACGCCCGCGGTCGCCTGCCTCGTGTGGCTGTACTGCCACACCGACTCGCGCTTGCCGTCGGTCGTCACCTTCGTGATCTCGAGGGCGCTGACCTCGCCTTCGCGGCGAGGGTCCCGCTGGTTCAGATACTCGAAGGCGTACTCGACCGCCGCACCGTAGTCCGTCGTGCGGTAGCGGAGCCCGAGCTCGATCGGAGGATCGCCTTCCGTGAGCTCGTGCACCTCGTAGGTGGGTAGCCCGGCCGCAGCATGGCTATGAAGGGGCTGTGCCATGCCGTTGTACTCCTTTCTCCGCTCAGCGTAGGACGCGCCCGAACAGGCGGGAATCCCCCGAAAGGGCGGCGCCTAGATCGCTTGCTCAGGAGGCGGTGCGGGGGCGGGCAGCCCTTCCCGGCGGTAGCGCACGAACTCGCGCCCGATCGCCTGCGCGATGCCGGCGATCGGAATGGCCGCGAGCGCCCCGAGAATCCCGGCAAGCTCGGCCCCGATGAGGACGGCGATGAGGACGATTAGCGGGGAGAGCTGCACTGTTCGCCCGTAGATCACGGGCTGGAGAACGTGGTTCTCGAGCTGCTGGTAGATGACGAAGAAACCGGCCACGATCAGGCCTCTGACCCAGCCGAGCTCGATGAAGGCGACGGCCGAGACGATGATCGCGGCGAGCGTCGCCCCAGCGAGCGGGACGAGGTCGAGCACGGCGACGACGACAGCCAGCGCGATGGCGTAGTCGCTTCCGAGGACGAAGAGCACGATCGCCGACGCGATCGCCGCAATCAGGCTGATGAGGAGGTTGCCCGTAACGTAGCCGCCCACGGTCCTGTAGATCTCACGGCCGACCCGCTGCCAGCTCGGCCGGGCGGACTCGGGGAGGAAGTCGTAGAAGCGGCCGACGAGCCGCGGCCCCTCGAGGAGCATGAAGAACGTCAGGAAGGAGATCGCCACGGTTCCGACCACAGCCGTGACGACGCTCTGGGCGACTGCGAGCGCGGGCTCGGTCACGCCGATCACGCCACCGGGGCCCCGCTCCTCGATCGCCTGCCGCACGCGGTCGACGATCTGATACTCGTCCTGGAGGAAGCCGAGCGGCCCCCGCCCGGCAGTGAGATCGTCGATGAAGTCGGGAACCGCTTCGATGAAGGCGCGCACCTGGTCGAGCAGCGGTGGGAGGACCAGGAAGCCAAGCCCCGCAATGACCCCCAAGGCCAGGAGGAAGACGATCCCGGAGGCCAAGCCGCGTGTGAGCCCGCGCCGCTCGAAGATCTCCACCGCGGGGTTCAGGGCGAGCGCGAGAAAGAGGGCGATCAGAAGCCACGTGATCACGTGCCAGGCGAGGTACACGAACGTGAGGAGCGCCGCGACGGCGAGGACGATCCCAATGATGCTCAGGATCGTGCGCGGGCGAAAGGAGACGACCCGTTCCTGGACGCCGTCCATTCGGGCAGCCTGCACCACGCGTCGGACAGGCACGTACACTGCCCGCGTGCCCGACGAGCGGGGGATCGTCGTGGTCGCCGAGGACGACGAAGACCTACGGCTGCTCTGCCGTACCGTTCTCGAGCACGACGGCTTTCAAATCGTCGAGGTAACGAACGGGAGCGACCTGGCCGCGGCGCTCTCCGAGAACGAGGCCCGCGTCCTCTTGCTGGACGTCCATCTCGGTGACGACAACGGCATCGACATCGCGCGCGAGCTCAGCGAAAGCCGGCCCGACCTGCCGATCATCTTTTTCAGCGGGAGTGCTCAGCTCTACGGGAGCGAGGCGGAGGAGTTCGCCGCCGCCGTCATCTCGAAGCCCTTCCAGGTCGAAGAGCTGAGCGAGACGGTCGCGCGCCTGGCGCGCAGGCCGTAAGAGCGGGCGAAGGGAATCGAACCCTCACCACCAGCTTGGAAGGCTGGGGCTCTACCTTTGAGCTACGCCCGCCGGCCGAGACGAACGATACCGGATCGCCGTTCGCTCTCGAACGGGGGATTTTCCTTGCTGACGCTGCGTTTCCGGCCGATGCCTGCCTCCGTACGGGGTCAGGAGTCGACAGAGGAGTTGCGGCCGTGAAAGTTCTCAAGATGGGGTTTCCCTTCGTCGTGCTCGTGGCGGCGCTGGCGCTCGTCTCCGTGGCCTTCGCCACGGGCGGGGAAGAGCCGACGCCCGAGCAAAAGGACACGAATGCCTGTGTCGTGCAGGACGAGATCAAGACGGAGCTCACAGAGCCCGAGGAATCATTGGAGCCGGAGCCCATGCGGGGAACCGGCGAGGAGCCTGAGCCCATCAAGACCGGCGAAGGCGACGACGAGCTGTGCACGGGCGAAGGCGATGACGAGGTCTACGCGGGCCCGGGCGACGACGACGTCAAGCTCGGCCCCGGCGACGACTACGCGGAGCTGGGACTGGGCGAAGACTCGGCCCGCGGTAGCACTGGAGACGACGAGGAGCGCGGCGGCCCCGGCCCCGACGACCTCTACGGCGGCGGCGGCAAGGACGAGCTCCGCGGCGGCCTCGGCTCCGACTACCTGAACGGAGGTCCCGGCGAAGACGAGCTCTTCGGCGGAGCTGGCAAAGACGAGCTGCACGCGGCCGACGGCGACTTCGACGTCGTCAACTGCGGCGCCGGCTCGGACGTGGCCACTGCGGACCGCGGCGACCGCGTTCTCAACTGCGAACGCGTGCGCCACAACTAGTCCCCATCTTCCTCCGTTCTCGAGAGCCTCGCCCCCGGCGAGGCTCTCGTCGTTGAATCGGCACCTTCGGGAGTGATTAGCTAACCGCCGTGCAGCTCTCGATCGCGACCGAGCAAGCGGGATCCGATGCCTACGTCATCGCTCTCGGCGGTGAGCTCGACCTCTATTCCTGTCCCGAGTTCAAGGACGAGCTCCTGCGGGTGATCGCCGAACGTGCCCGCCATATCGTCATCGACCTCGCCGCGACGACCTTCATCGACTCGACCGCGCTCGGGGTTCTCCTGCGCGGAGTCCAGCGCCTGCGGGAGACGTCAGACGGCGTCCTCTCCGTCGCCTGCGTCGATCCGAACATCTGCAAGGTGTTCGAGGTGACCGGGCTCGACCGAGTCTTCTCCGTGTACACCTCCCGGGAAGAGGCGCTCGCGCAGGTGCCCTCGCCCTGACCTTCGCCGTCTCGCCGTCCCCCTGGAGCTGGTACCCGGCCTGGGAGGAGACGGCAGTCGTTGTCCTCCTCGCCGGCGCGTACGTCGCGGCTGCCCGGGTCTGGCGCCCGACGCGGGGCCAGGCGACCGCCTTCGCCGGGGCCCTTGCCGTGATCCTGGCGGTCTCGGTGACTCCGGTCGCCACGCTGGCGCTCCACTACCTGCTCTCCGCTCACCTGCTGCAGAACGTCGCCCTCGCGGAATGGGCACCGGCGCTCGCCGTCGCCGCGATTCCGGCCGGACTCGCGGATCACATGGCCGCGATCCGGCTGCTGCGCCCGCTCATGCACCCGCTCGTCGCGCTGCCGCTCTGGCTCCTTGCCTACGGCGTCTGGCATCTGCCCGCGCTCTACGACGCCGCGCTCCGTCACCACCTGCTCCTGAACGTGGAGCATGCGACCTACTTCGCGACCGGCTTCCTCCTCTGGTGGCCGGTCTTCAAGGAGCAGCCCGGCCGCCTCTCTGCGGGTGCGAAGTCCGCCTATCTCTTCGCCGCCTTCGTGCTCGCCAGCCCGCTCGGGCTCCTGCTCGCGCTGCTGCCGAGCCCGCTCTACGACTTCTACGAGGAGGCGCCACGCATTTGGGGCCTCGGCCCCCTGGCCGACCAGCAGCTCGCCGGCGTGCTCATGTCCGTGAGCGAGGCCATCGTCTTCTTCGCCGCCTTCCTCTTCTTCTTCACCCGTTTCATGCGGGAGGAGGAGGCGGGTTACAGTCCTGGCGATGCTTGACCCGGCGCAGCGGGCGGCGGTCGCGGCGCTCGCGGACGAGCTCATCCCGGCCGCGGACGGTCTGCCCTCGGCGACCGAGGCGAACGCGCACGAGAAGTGGCTCGACCGGGCGCTCGCGGCGCGACCCGAGCTCGCACCCCTCCTCGAGCGCGCCCTTGCGGCGGGCGGCGACGCACGCAGCCTCCGCGAGCAAGATCCCGAAGCTTTCGCCGCCCTCGCCGCGCTGGTCTCCGGCGCCTACTACATGAACCCGAAGGTCCGGAAGCGGATCGGCTACCCGGGCCAGAAGTCGGCGCCGCCCTACCCCGACGAGGCCGAGTACTACCTCGAGGGACTCCTGGAGCCTCCGGCCTCCCCCGCACCCGAGCCGACGGCTCCGCCCCGAATCGCGAAACCCGCCGGCGCGTCAGACGTCGATGTCCTCGTGATCGGGGCCGGGGCGGGTGGCTCCGTCGCGGCGAGACGCCTGGCCGAGGCGGGCTTCTCGGTCGTCTGCCTCGAGCAAGGCGGTTGGCACAACGCGGCCGAGTACCCGGGCGACAAGCTCGAGTGGGAGCTCCTCGTCGAGGGGCCGTGGAGCCCTGACCCCAACGTGCGCGGCTGGGATGAGGACTACCCGTGCGAGACGGCAGAGTCGGACATCGCGCCGGTCATGTTCAACGCCGTCGGGGGGAGCACGATCCACTTCGGCGCGCAGTGGTCGCGCATGCGCCCGTCGGACTTCCGCGTGCGCACGCTAGAGGGCGTCGGGGACGACTGGCCCATTACGTACGACGAGCTCCTGCCCTTCTACGAGCAGCTGGACGAGTGGATGCGGATCTCGGGCATGGCCGGCGACCCCGCGTACCCGCCCGGCGCGCCGCCGCCGCTCCCTCCTCTCCCCATCGGGCAGATCGGCCGGAAAGCGGCGGAAGGAATGAACAGGCTCGGGTGGCACTGGTGGCCCGCGGCGCACGCGATCCCCTCGCAGGCCACGGACACGCAGCAGCCCTGTGCGCGCCGCGGCACGTGCATGTTCGGCTGCCCGGAGGGAGCGAAGGGCTCCACGGACCTGACGCTTTGGCCGAAGGCGCTCGAGCACGGGGCAAGGCTCGTGACCGGCGCTCGAGTCCGGGAGCTGACGACGAACGGCAAGGGCCTCGTCACCGGCGCGAACTGGGTCGACCGCGAAGGCGGGGAGCATTTCCAGCCTGCGTCCGTGGTCGTCCTCGCGGCCAACGGGGTCGGCACGCCGCGGCTGCTCCTCCTCTCCGACCTCGCCAACTCGTCTGGGCTCGTCGGGCGGCGCCTGATGCTCCACCCCTACATGAGCGTGCTCGGGATCTACGGCGAGGACCTCGAGAGCTGGCTGGGGCCGTGGGGCACCCCGCTCCTTTCGCTCGAGTTCGCCGACACCGACGAATCCCGTGGCTTCGCGCGCGGCGCGCAGTGGGACGTCATGCCGATCGGCGGCCCGTTGATGTCGCTCGCCCGCTACGACGACCGGTTCTTCGAGGAGCGCTGGGGACCGGCCGTGCACGAGCTCGTGCGGCGCACGCTGGGCCGCGCGTTCGACTGGGGAATCGGGGTCGAGGACCTGCCGTCGGAGGAGAACGCGGTCACGCTCTCCGGGGCGCTGACCGACTCGAACGGGATTGCGGCGCCGAAGGTCGTCTACAAGATCGAAGAGGACGCACGCCGCAACCTCGCCTGGCAGCTCGAGCGCGCGAAGGAGGCGCACGAGGCGGCCGGCTGCGTGGACACGGTCGTGACCGACTGGTCCGAGTGGGGCTGGCACCTGCTCGGGACCTGCCGCATGGGCGACGACTCGAAGACGTCGGTCGTCGACCGTTGGGGCCGCGCCCACGACGTGCCCAACCTCTTCCTCGTGGACGGGAGCGTGTTCGTCACCTCCGGCCCGCAGCCGCCGACCGCGACGATCGCAGCGAACGCGCTGCGCTGCGTCGACCATCTGATCGAGACGGCCGGCCGGCAGCCGACGTCGTGACCCGCTGCGCCTGGGTTCCCGAGAACGTCCCTGAGTACGTCGCCTACCACGACGACGAGTGGGGCGTGCCGTCGCACGACGACCGCCACCTGTTGGAGCTCCTCGTCCTCGAGGGGGCCCAGGCGGGCCTCTCCTGGTTGACGATCCTCCGCAAACGGGAGGGCTACCGTCGCGCCTTCGCGGACTTCGACGCGGAGGCAGTTGCACGCTTCGGCTCGCGGGACATCGAGCGACTCATGGCCGACACGGGCATCGTCCGCCACCGAGGGAAGATCGAGGCGGCAATCGGGAACGCCAAGGCCGCGCTCGAGCTCGGCGGCCTGGACGAGCTTCTCTGGAGCTTCGTCGAGGGACGGCCGGTGCAGAACTCGTGGAAGACAACACGGGAGATCCCGGCGGAAACCGCCGAGTCCAAGTCGATGAGCAAGGAGCTCAAGCGGCGCGGCTTCCGCTTCGTCGGCCCGACCACGTGCTACGCGTTCATGCAGGCGGCCGGACTCGTCAACGACCACACCGTCGATTGCTTCCGCTACCGAGAGGTCGTCTAGCCGCCGTCGCGGCCGGGGAAACTGGCCGCGGCCGACCTGACCCGGTCGACGTCGATTGTCATCTCGAGCAGCCCCACCTGCTCTTCGTACACAGCGGCATCAACCTGCGCCTTGACGTCCTCCTCGAGGATGTGGATGACGGGGAGCCCCAACTGGACTCCTGCCAATGGACCCACGTAGGCCGGGTCACCGAGGGTCACCGTCTCGGCCGTGACCTCGAGCGATTCGAGGTCAGCCGCGCCGAGGACGACGACGAGGTCGGCGGCCCCGTGCTCGTCAACCAGGCTCTTGATCCGGTCCTGGTTCTCGGGGTCCATGGCGCCCGCCGCCGTTCAGACGAAGCACTCCGTCTCGATGAAGACGACCTCGGCGCCGGCCGAGCGGACGCATTCGGCGATTGCGGGGCCGGGCACGCCGTCCCGCTCGCCGAGCGCGATCACCTTCTTGCCCTCGAGCTTCATGCAGCATCACCTCCCCTCAGGGTTGCGAACGCGCGCTCCACATCCTCCCTCGAAACCTCGCCGGAGAGACGCTCGACCTCCTCGCCGTCGCGCATCAGCAGGTACGTCGGGAGGCCGAAGACACGCAGGTCGCGGCAGATCTGCCGGTTCTCCGGCGCGCTCACCTTGACGACCTGGACGGCGCCGTCCGCCTCCTCCTCGAGCTTGGCGATGGTCGGCATCATGGCCAGGCAGGGCTGACAGCTCGGGCCCCAGAAATCCACGAAGACGCTCCCCTCGCTGGTGAGGCCTGCGAATGTCTCGACGTCGGCGTCGACCGGCATCGTCACTCCTTTCCTGGTTCGAGGAGAATCGAGAGGCCGTCGGCGAGCTCGGTCATCCGGCCGAGGAAGAGGGAACCCTTGGCGACGAGCATCCCGGAGCCCAGCTCGCCGGCCCTGAACTCTGCCAGCGCGTGCGGGAGCCAGGGAACCGCCGAGGCGACGTGGCCCTGCGTCGGCGAAAAGCCGGGCAGGCCGTGGTCGCGCTCGAACCCGTCCAGGCCCTCGCGCGCAAGCTCGCCTCGTTTGACGGCCAGGGCGGCGATCAACCGGTAGTTGCGGCTGGGCACGTTGCCCGCGCCGGCGGGCTCGGTGATCTCCGGGTCGTGCAGCTCGGTGGCGATCCGGTCGACGTCGAGGATTCCGCGCCCGAGGCGCTCGAGCGGCTCGACGACGAGATCCTCGAGGATCGCCTGCTGGGCCGAGCCGGAGCCAACCTTGTGGCGGCCGACCGCGTCCAGCCGGAAGACGGGCGCCCCCTCCCCAGGCGGGCCAACGAGGATCGCGACGCCGGCGAGCACGTCCTCCAGCACGGGGACATCGTGCCGGAGCGCCCCCGCGAACTTCATTCCGAGCTTGGCGAGGGAGCCGCCTGCGACGACGACGACCGACGAGTAGACCCCCGACGAGACGAGCGAAGCGGCCATGACGAGCGCATGGAGCGGGGCGGCGCAGAACGCCTTCACATCGCTTCCCGATGCGTTCCGGCAGCCCGCCTGCTCGGCGATCGCCTTGCCGAGGTTCCCGCCGCCCCGCTGGTAGCGGTCGCCGACCGCCTCCTCCCCGCACCCGATCGCGTACTCGACGTCGTCCGCAGGGAAGCCGGTGCCGGCGAGCAGGTGCTCGAGCGCGAGCGCGCCGGTCGCCTTACAGGCGAGGTTCTCGAGCAGGACCGCGGCGGAGAGGCTCTCGTCCAGATCGTGAGCACGCTGCATGGCGCCGAGGAGCGTCCCGTTCGCGTGGATCGCGAGGCCGCCCTCGCCCGGCTCGCGGCCGTCGAGCTTGAGGAGCTGGAACTGGTCGGCTTCCTGCATGCGGCGGTAGAGCTCCGCCTCGTCGACGAAGGCTCCGAACGGGCCCGCCTGCTTCGGCTCGACCGGGTGGCGCCACCAAGGACGCTCGATCTCCCAGAGCGCGGCGGGGCTGAGGTTGCCGATGAAAACCTGGTGCGGCGGGTAGCCGAGAGCGTCCTCGTACGTGCGAAGCGCCGGCTCCAGCTTGTCCGCAGCCTCCTCGCGAGCGGGCTTGGAGCCGTGCCGGACAAGGTCGGGCGCGTGCGCGAGCACGAGCGAGCAGCCATGGATCGCGGCGCTCATGCGCTCTTCCCCGTCTGCGTGTGCTTCTCTCCCCAGTCCGCGCGCCACGGGCGCGCTTTTGCGGAGTACGCTCGAAGCGGGAGGTGGGATGGGAGCATCCCTTCCCACACAACGCTCGGACCCAGCATTCCTTTTTGGCCGTAGAAGAGGCGGATGCCGATCCTGTTCGCCGACGGAGGCCCGGAGCCATTGCCGGACCCGGCCGGGCTCTGGGGAATCGCAGCGATTCTGATCGGCCTTACCCCCGTCGGCGTCGTCGCAGGATTGGTCATCGGCATTCGCCGATTTCTCGGCCTCGAATAATCGCGAGCGCGCACCCTCACGGTGTCACCTCCCAGACTGTGATGGGCTCGACCTCGGTCTCGAGCATCTCGAGCGCCCGCTCGACGATGCGCCGCCTCTCAGCCGGGTCCATCCCGACCGGGTGCGTGATCGCGGGCCCGTGAACGACGCGGTTCGCTCCGATCATCGTCGCGATCGTCGGAAGCGCCGTCACGAACGCCGTCGCGATCCCCGCCCGTTCGATCTCCTTCGCGAGCACTGCCCCGCAGCGCGTGCCGGTCCCTCAGGTGCCCGAGAGGAGCACAGCCTGGACTCCGGCATCTCGGAGCTCGGAGGCGATCTCTTGGCCGAAGCGCGTCGAGCTCGCCACCGGCGTCCCGTTGCCGGTCGTCGTATAGAAGGCGTCATGGACGCGGCCGATCCGGCCTTCGCGCTCGAGCGCCCGCACGGCATCGAGAGGGACGAGTCGGTTGGGATCCTCGTTCGCGAGCGTGACGTCGAAGCCGCCGTGAACCGACTGAAACCGGTCGGACGACATCCCCTCCACACCGTCGAGCTCGTAGCGAAGCCAGCCCTGGGCCCGGATCGTCGGCAGCCGATCGGGGTTGCCCTGCGGGACGCAGCCGGCCTCGGTGACGAGCGCGAGCAGCGCGCCCGAAAGGTCGACGGGCGCCGGGGGCTCGACCCGGTCGAAGCCGGCGGCGACCTCCGACCGTGTTTCCCCGGCGAGCTTGGCGAGCACGAGGTCGATGGCACGCTCTGCGCCCGGCTGCTCGGCGGTTAGATTCCGGCGGTAGCCCCGCGGCAGGTAGCCCTCCTCCGCGGGTGGCCCGAGCTCGGCTCCCGAGACGAGCTTGCCGGCGAGCGCGGCCATGCGGGGGAGCGCGTCGCGCATGCCGGCGACGTTCACCGCCGTGGGGATGACGAGCGCCTTGCCGGCCGCGGCGACGCCGGGGTTCTCCTCGTGCATGGCGGCAAGAGCGGGCACCGGCGAGGATGCGCCGAGGCGGGCGCAGGCGTAGCCGTAACGGCCGGAGCCGAAGGCCGGGCCGCAGAGGAGCAGTTCGGCCCTGTCTTCGCGCAGGAAGCCGAGCAGCGTCCCGAGCGCCTCCTCCTCGTGCTCGGCGAAGTAGTCGTCGCCGCAGGCGAGGGTCGCGACGATCTCGATGCCTTCGAGCAGGGGCGCGAGACCGCGGCCGGGGCCGACGGCGCCCTCGATCCTGGTGGGAGGAGTCTCGGCCGCCTCCTCACTACCGAGCCCGGCGAAGAACTGGTTCACGTAGTGGACGGCTCTCACCATGTCGTCGCCGTCAGGGCGAGTTGGCCCATCTGGTTTGTCGCTCCCAGGTAGTTCCGGACGGGTACTGGGTCGAGCACGACTTCGCCTCCGAGCACGCGCTCGGGCTTCCACGCGGTCACGAGCTCCTCGGCGTTCCCGGCCGAGACAATGCAGTCGGCCTCGGGAACCCAGTCTGTGAGGCCGGGATTCGTCGACTGCGGATCGGCCATCTCGGCCACGATCACCGTGGTCCGGATCCCCGTTTGCTCGCAGGCGCGGCAGGTGAGCATGACGTCCGTGTGCGAGTTGCCGCCGCCGTCGGTCGTGATCACGACGCCGTCGGCGCCCAGCTCTCGCGCAGCGCCGGCCGCTCCCTCGGCGGCCCGCTCCTTGTCCTCGGCCGTCTGCTCGTAGCCCCGCATGAGCACGACGCCGGCGCAGCGAAGACGCCGGCCGTGCTCGCGGTAGAGCGCGCGCACCAGCCGGTTGTTCTGGAAGAACCAGGTTGGGTTGCGCAGCGCCGCCCAGTGGTACTCGCCACAGGTGACGGCGCCGTCCATGAGCTCTGCGGGCTCGATCGCGCGCGGCAGGCCCGCCTGCCCCGCCGGGAGGCCGTAGACGTACTGGTAGTAGAGCGGCCCGAGGTCGGAGAGCTGAACGAGGGCGGCGACCGAGGGCAGGCTGTCGTCTGCCGGCCCCAGCTCGAAGCGCTCGACCTGCGTGGGCTCCGCTTTCAGCGTCGGCCGCGCGAGGCGCTCGGCCACCTCGAGCGTCGTCCGGCGCGCGATCGCCTCCAGCTCCTCGTTTCGGACGCCGTCAGGCGCCCGAAAGCTCAGGACCACGTTCGTCGTCTGCGAGAAAGGCGTCAGCTGGGCGCCGGGGCCGGCCATGTCCACGACCGACGCCTGCTCGTGCAGCGGCCGTTCCTCCGCCGGAAAGTCGAGGCAGGAGAGCACGGCGACGCCGTCGATGCGGTTCGTGCGGCCTTCGCCTGCCTTTTCCTCCAAGGGGAAGGCAGACCGCCCATCCGGGCGGATGCGAGGCTCGACCGCGTCCAGGACGTGCGTGATCCGGACGGGGTCTCCAGGCCGGACGACCTCGACCTGAACCCCCTCGAGGTCTCGCTCGGGGTCGAGCATTTCGGAACCGAAGGTGGCGAGCTCCCAGGGGATGACACGCCAATTCTGCAACAGAGAGGCCGGCGGCACCGCAGCACCGCCGGCCCCTCCTTCCTTAAGGAGTCCTTATTCGGCCGGAATCTCGCTATGGACCATCTTCATGTCGATCCCCTGCGACCGGCGCACGAAGCGCGAGACGAGGTAGATGGCGAGCGCAAGCCCGTAGAGCGCGAACATGTAATAGAACGAGTTGCGGAAGTTCGTCCAGTCGATCCCGTAGACGGCGTTCGTCGACCACTCGTAGATCGCGAAGCCCAGAATGACGAGGAATCCGCCCGCGGTCACCGTGATGAGCGGCACGCCGGCAACCGTGTAGCGCGCGATCGACGAGGCCTGGTAGATCTCACGCTTCCGCCACGGCAAGATCGCCGCCGCGATCGCCGAGCCAGCGAACGTGACCGCGATGACGAAGGTCGCGGCGAGCGTCCAGCTGTAGAACTCGCTGTTGTAGGCGTAGAAGTACGCGATCGGAATGGCCGGGATGAGCATGAGCAGGATCGCCACGATCGGGACGCCGTTCCGCGTCACCTTGGCCGCGGCCTCCGGGAGCACACGGTCGAACGCGGCCGCGAAGACCACCCGCGTGGACGAGAGGAATACCGTGCCGACCCAGCCGAAGAACCAGAGCGACAGAAGGCCGACCAGCAGGAACTGCCAGAAGGCCCCGTCCATGAGGAACGCCGCGAAAAGGCCCGGGTACGGGAACGTCGTCACGGGCGCGTTCTCGACATAGGCGTAGATCGTGCCCCAGTAGGCGTTGTTCGCGGCGTTGTAGAAGTCCCACCCGAAGGTCTTGGCGAAGAGCAGGAACATGACAATTGCCGCGATGGTCGTGGCAATGAGCGCTCCGCCCATCGCGTAGATGTTCTTGCGGAAGTCCGAGGCGCCGCGCACCTCGCCGTAGAGGGTCGCGCCCCAGTTCGACCAGAGGTTGAAGAAGAGGAGGAACGGGATCAGGAGGAACAGGCCTTTGACGGCGCCGAGGTCGGCGACGCCGGGAGTGCCTGCCGCCGCTGTGTCCAGCGTTCCCTGGTAGGCATTGGCGGGAGCGCCGAGAACGTCCTGCGACTCGGCGTTGAACGCCGAGATGAAATCAGCCTTCGAGTTCACGAGCAGCAGGACGAACATGAACCCGAGCCCGACAAGACCGCCGTAGAAGCAGAACTTCTGGAACCGCGCGTACGCCCTGATTCCGAGCGAGATAACTCCCGACGCGAGCAGCGCCGTGATGATGGAGGCCGTGAACAGGCCCTTCGGCTGCGAGAAGAACGAGACGAAGCCGTCGGCGCCGACGATCGCCCCGAGAGGCACGAACACCTCGACGTTCAGGATGTTCGCGTAGATCGGGACCCAGTGCCAGAGGATGAACCACCAGCCGCAAGCGGCGAGTACGAAGCCGACGCCGCCGCCGAGGATCCGGCTGATCCAGATGTAGTCGCCGCCGGCTCTGGGCATGACGGCTATCAGCGAGGCGTAGGTGACCACCTGCAAGAGCAGGTAGCCGCCGGAAACCAGGACTGCCCAGAGGAGACTGCCGCTCGGGATGAACACGGCGTAAGTGAAGATGAAGAGCCCGAGCGTGATCAGGTTGATCGAGAACGTGGCGTAGATGAACGCGTCCCGGACCGACCAGCCCCTGACCAAGCCGGTCGCCTTGCGGGCGAAGAGCGTGCGCTCCTGGTACGGGACGTCGCCGACAGTCGTCGCCATTCCTCCTCCTATCCGCTTGTCAATACGAAGTTCTTGATCTTCTTGCCGCCGTCGAGCTCGACGAAGGCGCCGAGCAGCTCGCCCTGCTCGTAAGAGCTCCCCGGGTTGATGCACAACGTCTTGCCGATGCGCGCCGAGCCGCGCGCCTCGTGGATGTGGCCGTGGAGTGCGAGCGCGGGCTGGTGCCGCTCGATCGCTTCCCGGACCGCCGTCGAGCCGCATGGGACGGGCGCGTGCCCC
Organism: Gaiellales bacterium; assembly: GCA_040878265.1. Taxonomy (GTDB): domain Bacteria; phylum Actinomycetota; class Thermoleophilia; order Gaiellales; family Gaiellaceae; genus JBBDMP01. The sequence goes on from JBBDMP010000010.1 coordinate 18,957, forward strand.
GCGTGCTTCAGGTACATGTCCTCCGTCAGCTCGGGCGCGTCGTCGAGCCCCGAGCCGTGCGGCGGGCAGTGGAGGCTGAAGATCGTCCGCTCGGGCGGGGCCGTCACCTGGGAGATCACCTGCTCGATTCGTTCGGCGAGCGGGCCTTCCTCCTCCTCCCGATAGGTCTTCCAGGGCGTCACATTCGCCCAGCCGGTCGAGGCCATCTGGAAGCCGTCGATCTCGACCACGCGGCCCTCGGCGAGCTCGACCCCCTTGGCCGCTCGGATCACTTCGTCGATGTCGAACTGGTCGTCGTTCCCGGGACAGACGAAGCAGACGATTCCGGTGCCCGCGAGCCGCTCCTCGGCCAGGGCCATCCAGCGCTCGACCGTCGCGAGCATCTGCTCGTGGAAGAACCGCTCGGCCCGGTCCGGGTCGGCTTCGTACTCACGAATCTCCTCCGGGGTCGTGCGAAACGGGTAGTAGCCCCGCCGCCGAACCATCTGCTCGAACTCGACGACCGCGTCCTCGCCCTCGAGCTCGTGCTTGTTCTCGAGCAGCGTCGCGTGCCAGCTTCCGCCGCCGTCGTCGACGATCGGGACGAGCGCCTTCCCCGTCATGTCGCCGCCGAGGACGATCGCGTCCACGCCGTAGTGCTTCCCGCTGTTCAGGAACTTCCTCCAGCAGGTTTCGGACCCATGGATGTCCGTGGCGAAGAAGAGGCGCATCGTGCCCTCAGCGCGAAATTGAACTACTCCGAGGCCCCGAAGTCCACCTAGCGCCTAACCTCCTCGGGAAGGTCGTACCAGCGCTTGCGGTCGCCGATCCGCGCGCGCAGGCGCCAGGCGCGCGATTTCGGCTCCGCCTCGATGCGCTCGAGGAGCGCATCCAGCCGCTCCTCGGCGAGCGTTCGCACCTCGGGCTCGAGCTCGAACGTCCCGGCATAGCCGCAGCAGACGGTGAGATTTTGCGTGATCGTGCGCCAGAGCCCCCAGTCGTCCGCACAGAGGCGCGCAACCTGGCCGGCGTTGAGCATGTCCCCGTCTCCCTCGCCGACCGGGTGGTCGAGCAGCATCGAAAGCGTGTCGCGCACGTCCTTCTCGTTCAGCTCGATCACCTGCAGCTTCGTCAGCAGAAGCTCGGCGAGCGGAATCGAGATGGGGTCGAGCTCGAGGCGGTCGTCGAGGGGAATCCGGTGGCACATGCTGAACGCGCCGACGAAGACGTCTACCTGCCGGTCGTTCTCGGTGTCGAAGAAGAGGAGCCGGTCCTGACCGTGGAGCGCGTTGAAGGACGTGTGCGGCTCGTACCCTTGGCCCCGGAAGAAGCCGGGGGTGTCCCGGCGCGCCCGCCGCGTCGTAACGAAGTCGAGGTCCCCATACGAGCGCGCGAACTCGGGCGGCGGCTCACGCGGCGCGCGCAGCCGGATCGCGACGCCGCCGAGAAGACGGAGAGGCACGCCGGCCCCCTCGGCTTCGCCCAGGAGACGACGGCCCTCGGCGACGACGTCGAGCTGGATGGCGCTCACCCGGCGGAGCCTAGCGCCCGGAATCTCCCCCGGCCTAGCCCTTCCGGGGGACGACCGGAGGACGCTGAGCCCTTACCGTCAGAGCGTGAGGGAGCTCGTCCGCACGCTCGAGGACGACAATCGCGCCGCCCAGGCGTTCTTCGGCCTGGTGCTCTTCGGCGTCGTCACCTGGTTCGCCACCTTCGCGGTCGCCGACACCTTGCTGCCCATGACGACGCTCGGAGCGCTGCTCGCCGTCGTCTTCGGCCTGGTCGGCTGGCGCGCCGCCAAGCAGGGCGTCCCGCGGGAGGCGAGCACCCTCGTCGGGCTCGTCCTCGTCGTCGCCCTCGCGTTCCTCTGGATCTACCTCATCCCGGCCGGGCTCGTCCGGCTGCTGCCCTGAGAGTTCGTTTGAGAGCGAGACCGGCCGGCGCGAGCGCGAGCAAAGCGAGCGTGCAGGCCCAGGTCGCCACGAGCGCCGCTTCCCCCGGAGAGTACGCCCCCGCGACGCCAAGATCACGGTAGAGAGACGCACGCTCGAGCTCTTCGACCGCGCCGACCATCGCGGCGGCCGCCAGCGCGGCGGCGCCCAGGCCCACGGCGGCGAGCGCTGCTCTCAGCCGTCGGCGCAGCAGGATTCCTGCCACGCCCGCGGCGAAAGCGACGAGAAATCCGGCCAAAGCCGCGTCAAGCTTCCAGCTGAGCTGGCTCGGTGTCTCGCCCTCTGCCCAGGGAGCCGGCGGAAGCGTGTTCTCCGAGACAAGCCCCGCCGCCGCAAAGCCCGCACCCGCGAGGGCGAGTGCGACCAGGGCCCACCTCGTGGCCTGGACGGCACCGGCTTCGGAAAAGCGGGCCGCGACAACCTCAGGCGCTCCGAAGCGCCGGATCGCCTCTCGCTCCGAGCCGAGCGCACTCGCGGATTCGCGCAGGTGGTCCTCGACCTCGGCGAGGATGCGCCGGCGCCCGCGGCCGCGAAGGGGCAGCAGCGGAGCGAGCTCGGCGAGGTAGCTCTCGATCATGCGAGCAGAACCGCCTCGACTGCCTCGGCGAAGCCCGCCCACTCTCGCCGCTCCCTGGCGAGGGCGCCGCGACCCTTGCGGGTGAGACGGTATACGCGGCGCCTGCGGCCGTCCGCGCTCGTCCACCGGCTCGCAAGCAGGCCCGCCCGCTCTAGCCGGTGGAGCGCCGGGTAGACCGTGCCCTCCGGCAGGTCAAAGGCGTCCCCGCTGCGCCGTCGGAGCTCGTCGATGGCCGCATAGCCGTGCGCAGGGCCCCAAGCGAGGACCGCGAGGAGCAGCGCGTCGAGGTGGTCGCGTACTGGGATCTCCATACCTAGGAATCCTAGGTATTAGCCAATTAAGTGTCAAGAACGAGACCGGCCCCCGTCTCCGGGGGCCGGTCTTCGTCCTTTCGGCGGCTCGCGCCTAGTTGCCCTTGGGGCGCTTGCCGGTGTAGTTGAAGATGTACAGGCCGAAGTCGCGGTCGCTCAGGAGGACGTCCGGCCTGAGCCCTTCACCCCGACCCGGGTGGCTCGCGTAGCCGTGCCCGGCCGTCTCGTCACCGATCGGGAAGACGCCCCAGAAGTCGTTGCCTCCCTGGTCGATGAAGAACCCGACCTCCTGGATCCCACCTCGGCCGAACGTGGCCACGCGGAACCCAGCGGCGTAGTAGGAGAAGTACGCGAGGTTCACGCGCCGGCGCGGATCGGTCTTCACCTCGTGCACCGACAGCGCGCCGAAGCCTGCGGCGAAGCTCTCGTTCAGAGCCTCCGGGACCGCATACGAATCGACGATGGGCAGGTTCGGCTGCGTCGCATCATGCAGCTGGACGTAGCCCCAGCCGTCGAACTCGGTCGTGGCGACGTACCTCTCCCCGAGCGTCCCGAGCGGGATGTCGAGCCCCTCGCCCGCCGGATCGCCGTACTGGGGCGGATCGTTGAACATCAGGTGCATGGCCCGGTGGCCGATGCAGATCGCCGGGATCTGCTCGTCGTAGTCGTGCCCCTGGCCGCCGCAGAAGAACGAGTCCGGCAGGAGACCGTTCCGCGTTCCTCCGTGGCTCTGGCCGATGATCACGACGTCGTAGCCGAGGTCTTGCCCGGCGGCGATCTTCGTGGAGAAGAAGCAGCCCCCTCTGGAGAAGACCACCGTCTTCTCCTCGCCCGGTGCCGCCGGGATGGCGGCTGCCGGAGGCGGCATCGGATCGCCCGCCGCGTCGGGCCCCGCGTTCGGGCCCGCGGCGAAACAGCCCCGCCCACCGAAGACCGTCGGCCCGGCGATCATGCTGTCCGGCCGGCTGTCGATGGAGGGCGTGAAGCCGAACTCGCCGGCCCCGTACTCGCCCGCGTTCGGCCCCGTCGTCATCTCGAAGTCCGTCCGGAACGGCGAGAAGTCCTCATCCGTCGAGATGAGGAACCTGCTGTCGCTGGACCAGTAGCCTTGGTGGCTGTTCCCCTCCGGGATGTCGAACTGGGGCATGAGCGGATCCGGCGTCCGGTAATCCGCGTCGCCGACGAAGACCGGGTTCGCCGGATTGTCGACGTTCAGGAGCACCTGCCCGGCGTCCCAGTAGGAGACGACGAGGAAGTCGTGCCCGCCGATCCGCTTGAACTGGAAGTCGTGATTGTTGACGGTGTCGCCGAGCGCGTACGAGCCCTGAGCCCCCGGCCAGCTCTCGAGGCCCTGCTCGGCCACGAGCACGGGAGCCGCGGGGTTCGTGACGTCGAAGATGTCCACGTCGGCGAGCTCGTCGTTGTCCTTCAGTACCGCGAAGACCTTCCCAGGCTTCGTAAAGAGCTGCGCGCTGTGCGTCGTGTGGAACGTCTGGTTGGCCACCGCCGGGGTCGCATCCCCGAAGTTGAGGTTCAGCGGCCTCGGGTTGTTCGGGTTGGTGACGTTCCAGAGCGACGCTCCCGACGGCGAGGGCTCCCCGCCGTTGCACGACTCGTTGTTGTGGATGAGCATGTCGCCCCTGAAGAAAGGCGTGTTCACGCGGGCAATGTGCACGCCCTCGCCCGGGAAATTGTTCACGTGGGCGGGGATGAACGCGACCTTCCGCGGATTCGACCGGTTGCGAATGTTGACGACGTGCACGCCCGTTCCCGCTCCACCGAACGCGGCGCACTCGGGCCCCCACGCGTTGAGGTAGGCGAAGCCGTTGAAGTAGCTAACGTCGGCGATGCCGCCCTCCTGGTTGGTCAGCCTCAGCTTGCTGATCAACTTGACGTTCTTGCTCCCGGCTGGGAGGTGGCCCGTCATGGGCCCGTGCTGGTCGCCAGGCGGAGGACCGTCCTCCGGTAGCCAGCCGAGGGACGGCGGCACCTTCGCCGCGGCCCCGCCCGCTGTCCCGCCTACGAGCAGGCAGGCGGACGCGAGCAGAAGGAACTTCGCTCTGAATGACACCTCTACCCCCTTCGATAGCTCCCTCTCCCCTTGGAGGGGCTTTTAAGGCGCCCCGACTGTACTGCCGGTTGGTCCACGCGTCAAATGACACAGAGAAAACAGTCGGGACGGCCGGACTCGAACCGGCGGCCTCCGCGTCCCAAACGCGGCGCTCTGACCAGGCTGAGCTACGTCCCGCCTCTCGGAAGCGTAGCTCCCGTTAACGTCGCGGGGTGAGGCGGCCCGCCCTCGGCTACGTGCTCGTCCTGCTCGCGGTGAGCCTCTTGGCGGTGAACGCGACCGTGGCCAAGGTCATGATCGAGTCGGGCGGGCTTTCTGCCCTGCGCCTCAGCGAGCTCCGTGTGACCGGGGCAGCTGTGCTCCTTTTCGCCGGTGTCGCGCTGACAGGGCCGGCCAGGCTGCGGATCGGCTGGCGGGACGCAGGCTTCCTCGCCGTCTTCGGGATCTGCGGTCTCGCGCTCGCGCAGTTCTTCTACTTCGTCGCGATCACCCATCTCGACATCGGGATCGCCCTCCTGATCAGCAACCTGGCGCCTGTCCTGATCGCGCTCTGGGCCCGGTTCGTCGCCCACGAGCCCATGCGCCGCCGTCTCTGGGTGGGGCTCGCGCTCAGCCTCATGGGATTGACGCTCGTCGTCGAGCTGTGGCAGGGAGTCACCCTCGACGGCGTCGGGCTCGCCGCCTCGATCGCCACTGCACTCGCCTATGCCGTCTACATCCTCATGGCCGACCACCGGCTCAGGCAGACCCAGGACGTCTATTCGCTCCTCGCGTGGGGCTTTGCCTTCGCCGCCGTGTTCTGGGCGCTCGTGCAGCCCTGGTGGTCGTTTCCCTTCGACCTGCTCACCCGGGAGGCTTCGCTGCTCGGACGCCTCGACGATTTCTCGCTTCCCGTCTGGCTCCTCGCCGCCTACGTAATCGTTCCGGGAGCGGTGGTCCCGTTCTCCTTGATGGTCAGCGCGCTCCGCCACGTGAGCCCGACCCGCCTCGTCATCTTGGGGATGAGCGAGCTCGTTCTGGCCGGGTTCGTTGCCTACGCCTGGCTCGGAGAGGAGATAGGTCGCGTACAAATCGCGGGCGGCCTGCTCGTGCTGGCCGGGATCGTGCTCGCGCAGACGGCGCGGCCGGCGGCGCGTTAGCTCTCAAACGCCTTCGAACAGGCTCCTCAGGCGGGCGATGCGCTCGGTGCGCAGCTGCTCGCGCTCGCCCCGTTCAACGGCGGTGACGACCTCTTGGACGAGCGTCGCGAGCTCGACCGGGTTGAACGGCTTCGTGATGTACTCGAGCCCGCCAAGGTCCATCCCGCGCGCCCGGTCGCGGAGGTCCGCGCGTGCGGTGAGGAAGATGATGGGGATCTGGGCCGTCCGCTCGTCTTGGAGCAATTGCTCGGCGGCGGCCCAGCCGTCCATCCCGGGCATCATCACGTCGAGGAGAATCGCGTTCGGCTGCTCG
>JBBDMP010000010.1:25398-42359 GCA_040878265.1 Gaiellales bacterium
CCAGCCGTCCATCCCGGGCATCATCACGTCGAGGAGAATCGCGTTCGGCTGCTCGCCCTGTGCGAGCTCGATTCCAGTGCGGCCGTTGGGGGCCTCGAGGACGCGCATGCCTTCTGCTTCCAGGTTGACGCGACAGAGGAGCCGGATGGGCGCCTCATCGTCGATCACGAGCGTCGTGATCACGACGTGACCGGCTCCGGCTCGGCAACGAGAGCCTCGCCCTTGGCCAGCGGCAGGTCGAAAACGAAGCTCGAGCCTTCTCCTTCCTTCGACTCGACCCAGATGCGGCCGCCCATCGCAGCGAGGAGGCCCCGCGCCAGGAAGAGGCCGAGCCCCGTTCCGGGCGTGCCGCCTCGGGTCACGCCCTCGGCCCGATAGAACTTCGTGAAGATTCGCTGCTGGTCACCGCGCGCGATCCCGATCCCCTCGTCGGCCACCCTGACCTCGACCGAGTCCGTCCGGCGCCGCGCCGAGACGGTGATTCGGCCGCCTTCCGGAGAGAACTTGACGGCATTGTCGACGAGGTTGAGGAGGATCTGCGCGAGCTTCTCCCGGTCGGCCTGCACGACGAGGTCTCCCCCATCGGCCTCGAGCGTGAACTGATGGTCGCCGTTCGTGTGCTCGGCTACGCGCGCGACGACTTCGCTCGCGACCTCGCCCACGTCCGTCGTCCCGAGCGCGAGCCCGAGCGTCCCGGTTTCGAGCCGGGCGACGTTCAGGAGGTCGTCGACGATATTGATCAGACGCTCGGACTCGGACGCGATATAGCCCAGGAAGGTGCGCCGCTCTTCGGCGGCAAAGTCGACGTCGGCCCGCAGCAGCGTCTCGGCGAAGCCGTAGATGGACGTGAGCGGCGTGCGCAGCTCGTGCGAGACCGTCGCGACGAAGTCGGACTTCATCTGGTCGACCACACGCTCGCTGGACACGTCGCGGAAGGCGAAGATTCGTCCTGCCACGCCGCCTGCCGGGTCGAGCATGAGTGCCTCGGTGAGGGAGAGCCAGACGTCCTTGTCGCCGCGCTGGATCGAGATCGCGCGCTCGCCCGGAAGATGCTTTCCGTCGCCCGCCAGCTCGCGCTGGAGCACTTCGGCCACGCGCCGGCCGAGCGCTTCGGACGCGGGTACGCCGGTGATCTGCTCCGCCATGGCGTTCCAGAGCACGATCAAGCCTTCACGGTCGACCGCGACGATGCCGTCGGCGATGTTGGCGAGGATCGCCTCGCTGCGCTCCTTCTCCTCGGCGACGCGCTGGTAGAGCTCGGCGCTCGAGAGGGCCGAGGAAGCCGTGGCGCCCAGCGCAAGGAGCGCCTGCACCTCGTCGTCGCCCCACGCTCGAACCGATTCGGAGTAGACGGCGAGGACGCCGTAGAGGCGGCCTCCGTGGGCGATCATCGGGACGGCGACGCAGGCGGCCATCGTCCTCGCGAGCAACGGATCTTCCCGGCGCAGGCGCGGCGTCGAGCCGACGTCCTCGATGACAAGGGGCGCGCGGGACTGGGCGACCACCCCCGCGGCACCGGCGGCCGAGCTCGCGCGTGTTCCGACGAGCGCACCAGTCCCCGGTCCCCCGGCCGCCCGCACGACGAGCTCGTCGTCTTCGAGGAGCCGCAAGACCGCTGCGTCTGCCTCGAAGAGCGCGGGCGCCTCGCGCACGACCGTCTCGAACGCCGTCGCCACGTCGAGGTTCATCGCGAGCACGCCGCCGACCTCGGCGAGTCGCTGCGAGAACGCCCGAGCACGACGCTCGCCTTCAAAGAGCTCGGCCCGCTCGACCGAGCCGCGCGCCGCGCCGCTCAGGTGCCGCGCGAGCGCGATGTCGTCGTCCGAGAAGCTGCGCGGCTCGTCGAAGAGGACGACCGCGGCATTGTTCTCGCCGCGGGCGCCCGCCACCGGCGCGCAGAGAAGGGAGCGGAAGCCGATGTCGAGGAGCAGCTGCCGCAGCTCCTCCTCGAAACGATCGTCATCCTGGAGCGACGAGGCGGTCACGAGCCGTTCTTCCCGTGCCGTGGCGGTCAAGGGAGAACGGTTCTCCTCCAGGCCCTCGGCAAGCGCCCGCTCGAGCGCGGGCGGGAGCTCATGCGAGCCGGTGAGATAGAGCCTCTCCCCGCGCGGCTCGAGAACCAGGGCGGCAACTCCGCCGAACGCGTCGCACGCCGCCTGGGCTAGCGCGTTGAGCGTCTCCCCCAGCGAAAGCGTCGCGCCGAGTACCTCCGCGATGCGGTAGAAGCCGCGCTGCACCTGGGTCTGGCGCTCCCGTTCTCCGAAGCTCTCGGCGTTGTGCAGCGCGAGCGAGGCGAGACGGGCGAACGTGTCGAGCACCTCGAGGTCGGCCGCGTCGAACCGCCCGTGCTCTCGCGAGCAGACGCCGAGAATTCCGCGTACCTCTCCAAGCCAGGTGATCGGCGCGTCCAGCACCTCCGCGAAGACGGCGTAGTCCTCGCTCGGCGGTGGATCCTCGGTCGTCGCGAACTCGTGCTTCAGGATGGGCCGTCCCGATGCCACGACGCTGCCGAAGGTGCCCTCCGGGGGGATAAGCCGGCCGATGTTGCGCTCCGGAATCCCCAGGACGGCGTGGCATCGAAGCAATCGCCGCTCCTCGTCGAAGATCCAGCAGTCCGCGGCGTCGGCGCGAAGGAGCGAGACGACCTCTTCGACGAGCCGCCGCATGACCGCGTCGAAGCGGAGATCGCTCGTCAGCACCTGGGCCGACATGACGAGCGACTGCTGCTGCTCGAGCCGGCGCTGGTTCTCACGCAGGAGCTGGGCGGCATGGACGGCGAGACCGAGTTCGCGGGAGACGGCCTCTGCAAGCGAGATCTCGCCGGCCGTCCACGTCGTGGGCTCTGGCCGGTGCAGACCGAAGACGCCGATCGTACGGTCGAATACGCGGATGGGAGTCGCGAGCACCGCGCGGGTGCCGAGGTCGAGCAGCGTGGCGCGGCCGCCGAGCGTTGGATCATCGAGTTCGGGCGCGCTCATGATGTCGCCGATCGGAACCGTCCGTTGCTCGCGGGCGGCGAGGTTGCTCACCGGTAGACGCGGGGCCGCGTCGCCGACGGGGCCGAAGCCGGGAGCGTCCCACTCGGAGACGGTGGGCACTTCCTCGCCCGGAGCGCCGAGCCTGATGAACGCGCGGGCGACGCCGGTCGCGCGGCCGACTTCCTCGACCGCGATCGCGAGCACCGCGTCGAGGTCGAGCTCCGAGCGGACCTTCCGCGAGATCTCGGCGACGAGCCGTTCGCGCTCGAGCGCAGATTCGAGCTCCTCTTCGGCGGCGTCGTGCCCGCTGAGCGCCTGCTCTTCCGCTTCGACCACGCGCCGTCCCGCGGTGACGAGGAGGGCCCGCTCGCGCCAGCGCCAGAGGACGATGAGCGCGGGGACGTACGCGATGAGCGTGACGGCGAAGACGGGCCAGGGGCTGATCCCGCCGAGGAAGCCTTCGTCGTCGAGCTTGGCGAAGCCGACGATCGCCGCGAGCCCCCCGACGAGCAGGAACAGCGTCCAGACGCCGAGCCCGAGCCAGCTAAAGCGGCGCCCGCGCCAGAGCTGCGGCGCGAGCGCGACGGCCACGATGAGATACAGCGCCGCGAGGAGCAGGAGCGGCGCAGCCTCGAGCACGATGACGCGCGTTCTGTCCACCAGGGCTCTCTTTGATGATAGGGAGCGTTATGGCCCCCCGTCGAGCGCTCTCCTTCGCCCTCGAGAATGTGCCTTCCTGTTTGTAAAGATGGGCCGAAAGGCCTATTGGCAGAAACCATGTTCGCGGATAGCCTCGTGCCCACTGGGCGATGCGAACCGCGGTAGTGTCCCTGGCCATGTGAGCCGCGGTGAGCAAATGTGGGAAGGCCCGCCGCGCTTACCCCCCCGAGCGGCGGGCTTTCCTCGTTAATCCGCGAAAAATGCTCCGCATTTGCGGCCGGATTCTTCGCTCACTGGCCAGCCTTCCCGCTGAGGTGCGGGCGGGCTAGATCTTCTCGACCGCCAGCTCCGCCCCGACCTCGATCTCCGTCGCCAGGGTCTCCGCCTTGATCCACTCCTCGTGCGCGAGGAGCTCCCGCTCGGCTTCCGGGATGCTCAGGCGGATCCGATCGGTGATCTCGAGCCCGGCCTCCTTGCGCCTGCGCTGCACGGCGTGGATGAGGTCGAGCACGCGACCCTCGAGGACGAGCGCGTCGTCGAGCCGGGTGTCCACCGCGACGACGTAGTCGCTCTCGTGGCTGACGGCCCAGCCCTCGCGGGGCGCGTAGTCGAGGGTGAACTCACCGGGGCCGAGGACGAAGGCCCCGGCGCGGAGGCCACCGTCCGTGACCTGGAACTCGCCCTGCTGTAGGAGCTTGCGCAACTCGGGGAGATTGGGGCCGTAGCGCGATCCGACGAGGTCGAGCCGCGGCGTCGCCTTGAGGACGGCGACCTCGTTCGCGCTCTCTGTGATGGCAATTTCCTTCACGCGTAGCTCGCTCGCGATCTCCTCCACCTGACGGGAGACGAGCGCTCGGCGGCCCGAATCGGAGGTGGCGACGACCAGCCGCCGCAACGGCTGACGAAGCTTCAGGCCCGCCTGGGAGCGGGCAGCACGTGCAAGCTCGGCCACCCGGCGGGCGGCGCCCACCTCTGCGAGAAGCTCCTGGTCGCGCAGCGAGTCCACCGCCTCGGGCCAGCCGGCGAGGAAGACGCTCTCCGGTGCGTCGCGGCAGGGGCCGAGGAGCGTCCGCCAAAGGTGGTCGGCCAGAAAGGGCATGAGCGGCGAGACGACGCGCAGCGCCTGCACGAGCGAGTACCAGAGGGTGCGGAAGGCCGCTTCTTCCCCGCGCCAGAAGCGGGGGCGCGAGCGGCGGACGTACCAGTTCGAGAGATCGTCCACGAAGGCCTCGAAGGCCCGCGTTACCCGCGGTGTCCAGTAGTCCTCGTAGGCCGCCGTCGCCTCGGTGACGAGTTCCTGCACGCGCGCGAGCAGCCAGCGGTCGAGCGGGCGCAACCCACCCTGGCGGGCAGGGCCGTGGGAGAGGTCTTCCCACCGCGGCTCCCAACCTTCGATGTTCGCGTACGTGACGAGAAAGTTGACCGAGTTCCAGAGCGTCAGGAGCCGGCGCTTGACCTCGTCCGCGGGGCCGTAGCCGAAGCGGACGTTCTGGCTCGGTACCTGCTCGCAAAACATCCAGCGCATGACGTCGGCGCCCATAAGCTCGAGCGCCTCGTCCGCCTCGATCGCATTCCCCCACGAGCGGTGCATCTCCCGCCCCGTCTCGTCGAGGAGCTTCTCGTACGTGAGCACCCGGCGGTAGGGGGAGCCGCCGGTGAGCGTGACCGACATGAACGAGATGGCGTAGAACCAGAGTCGGATCTGCTCGCGCATCTCGGAGACCCAGTCCGCCGGGAACCACTTCTCCCAGTACGCATGGTCGGGAAGGTCGGCGCCTGAGAGGCCCTCCGACGCTCCGGTCGCGTATCCCCCTTTCACCCACTCCGGGTTCTGCCACCCGAGCGTCGAGAAAGGGACGATGCCCGCGTCGAGCCAGGCGTCGCCCACCTCGGGAACGCGGCGGACCTCCTCCGAGCACTTCTCGCAGCGGATCGGCACCTCGTCGATCCAGGGCCGGTGCAGCTCCTGGAGCTGCTCGAGCCCACCGGTGGCGCGTTCCTCCAGCTCGGCTTTGGAGCCGACGACGTTGAGGTGCCCGCAGGCGCAGGGATAGAACGGGAGCGGCAGGCCGAAGTAGCGCTTGCGCGAGATGTTCCAGTCCCCCATGTTCCGCAGCCAGTCGTCCATTCGCTTCGAATAGAAGTCCGGCGTCCAGTCCACCTCGGCGTTGGCGGCGAACATCGGCTGGCGAATCTCCTCCGCGCTTATGAACCAGTCGTCGACGACCCGGAAGACGAGCGGGGTACCGCAACGCCAGCACGTCGGGTACCTGTGGACGATCGCGCCCGCCTCGACGAGCAAGCCGCGGCGCTCGAGCTCCGCGACGATCGGCTGCGCGGCCTCGTCCGTCCCCAGTCCCTCGAAATCGCCGTAGCCCACGACGAAGCGGCCGGCGTCGTCGATCGGGGCGAGCACAGGCAGGTCGTGCACCTTCGAGAGCTCGAAATCCTCCGAGCCCGCCCCGGGTGCGATGTGGACGATGCCCGTTCCCTCCTCGAGGTCGACCTCGTCCCACGGGATCACGCGATGAACGACTCCGTCCTGCGCGGACAGCTCGTCGAAGGGGCCCTCGTACTCGACGCCGACGAGCTTCTCGCCGCGCACGGTCTCGACCGCAGCTGTGTCGGGCCTGCTCCCGCGCGCGTACCAGTCCCCGTTCTCTGTCCGAATGTAATCGGCGTCGGGCTTCACAGCCGCGGCGACGTTGGCCGGCAAGGTCCAAGGAGTCGTCGTCCAGACGACCAGCGCCTCGCCTTCCCTCGCCTTGAGCGGGAAGCGCACGTAGAGCGAGGGGTGCTCGAGCTCCTTGTACTCGCCGGCGAAGAGCTCGTGCTGGGAGATGGAGGTCCCGCACCGCGGACACCACTCGGTCGAGCGGTGTCCCAGGAAGAGCCACCCGCGCTCGTGCACCGTCTTGAGAAAGCCCCAGATGTAGCTGATGTTCGTGTCCGAGAACGTGTAGTAGTCGTTGTCCCAGTCCATCCACATGCCGAGGCGCTGGGACTGGCGTGTGATCACCTCGGCGTATTCGGCCACGCGCTCCCGGCAGCGGCGCGCGAACTCAGCGAGGCCGTATTCCTCGATCTCCCGCTTCGAGTTGAGCCCGAGGGATTTCTCCACCTCGACCTCGACCCAGAGCCCCTGGCAGTCGAAGCCGTTCTGGTAGCGCTCGTCGAACCCTCGCAGCGCCTTGTAGCGCTGAAAGGCGTCCTTCAGCGTCCGCCCCCAGGCATGGTGGACGCCCATCGGGCCGTTGGCGGTGATCGGGCCGTCGATGAAGCTGAAGCGGGGGCCGCCCTCGTTCTGCTCGCGCAGGCGGTCGAAGACCCGCCGCTCCTCCCACCAGGACAGGATCTCACGCTCGAGTGCAGGGTGATCGGGCTTGGCCGGAGGCGGCCGGAACATTTGCGGGTCAGTCTACGTTTGCAGTGCTATGGCAGAAACGATCACGGAAGCGACGTTCGACACCGAGGTCCTCGGGAGCGAGCAGCCGATCATCGTGGACTTCTGGGCGGACTGGTGCGGCCCCTGCCACGCGGTCGCGCCCGTGCTCGACGAGATCGTCGCCGAGCACGAGGGCATCCGGCTCGCGAAGGTGAACATCGACGAGGAGCCCGCACTGGCAAGCCGCTTCGGGATCCTCAGCATCCCCGCAATGGTCCTCTTCGAGGGCGGTGAGCCGAAGGCGGCCGCACTCGGCGCGCAGCCGAAGAAGGCGCTCGAGAAGGCTCTGGGGCTAGCCGGGGAGTAGGTTAGTCGCGGTCTTCCAGGAACGCCTGGAAGTCCGCATGCTTGGCCAGGTACGACTGGATCTCTTCGAGTCCGTCCGCCACGAACCGGTCGAGCCAATGCTCGGAGAGGTCGTCTTCCAGGCGGTAGGTCCCGGGATGCTCCATTGCAGCGATTATCGGAGCATTGTCGGACAGGGGTGATGGGCCGATCGGCCTATTTTCCGGCGTTGCCCGTCCTAACTCCTTTGCCCCCAGGCCTCAAGGGCGGCGACGGTGTTCGAAAACGCGAATTCCTCGCGCGACGGTAGCTCGTCGGGGGCGAACCAGGCGATCTCCTCCAGCTCCGTTTCGTCGGGTGTCGGCTCGCCCGACACGAGGAGCGCCGTCCAGTAGAGGTTGAGCGTGTAGACGCCGTCCTCGCCGTAGGTGTCCGGGAACGCTCCGACGAACTCTCCCGGCTCGATCTCGACGCCGAGCTCCTCGCGCAGCTCTCGGCGGAGCGCCTCGAGCCCGTCCTCGCCTTCGTCCACGAAGCCCCCGAGCAGGTCCCACAGGCCCGCGCCGGGATCGTTCGCGCGCCGGGCGAGCAGGACGCGTCTTTGGTCGTCGGTGACGATGGCGCTCGCTGTAGGAGCGGGGTTCGCGTAGACCCTGTTGCCGCACTCCGGGCAGGTCGCCTCGGCCCCCTCCGGCTCGAGCCCCTCGCTGCCGCACCGGGGGCAGTGGCGCCAGCCGGCGAAGTACGGGCTCGCTTCCATAGGATCGGGAGCCTAGCGATGAGACATCAGAGCGCCACGGCTCATGAGCTTGCGCGGATCGCGGAGCTCGCGGGCGTTCCGGGAGAGAGGCTCGCCCGCCTCGGTGAGCGGATGAGCCGGGAGGAGCTCGAGCCGGGAGCGAGCGTCGGCGCACCCGGAACCTTCTCTGTCGTGCTGGCCGGAATGCTCCGTGGTCCCGGCGGGCTCTTGCGTCCCGGCGACAGCTTCGACGGAACCGCGACGGCGCTCACGCCCGCGACCGTGGCCGGCTGCCCGCGTGCCGACTACGAATCTCTCATCGCGAACTGAGCTCGGCGAGCACCGCGTCCGAAAGCCGGGGCCACGCTTCGACCGCCCAGTCGTCGAAATCGCGGTCGGTGAGGCAGCCGCAGGCGAGGCCGACCTCCGAATCGACCCACAGGAACGTGCCCGAACCGCCGAAATGGCCGAAGGTGCGCGGCGAGTTTCGCGTCCCGGTCCAGTGCGGCGATTTCGCATCCTTGAGCTCGAAGCCGAGGCCCCAATCGTTCGGGTCCTGGCGGCCAAACCCGGGCAAGACGCCGGCCAGCCCCGGGAACTGCACGCTCGTCGCCTCGGCTAGCGTCTCCGCTTCGACCAGCGTGGGCGCGAGCAGCTCACGGCCGAGGCGGAGGAGGTCTCCGAGCGGTCCCCACGCCCCCTCGCCGGGCGAGCCGCGCAGCTCCATCCCAGCGAGGCCGAGCGGTCGTAGGACGGCCTCTCCTAGGTACTCCCCGAACGGCATCTCGGCCCGAGCGGCCAGGTGTTCTCCGAGCACGTCGAAGCCGTAGCTCGAATAGATACGTCGCCGGCCCGGCGGCGCAATCGGAGGCCCCTCTTCGAACGGGAGACCGGAGGTGTGGGCGAGCAGGTGCCTCACGGTCGAGCCCTCCGGCCCTGCCGGCTCGTCGAGCTCGAGGACACCCTCCTCCGCTGCGACGAGTACCGCGGTAGCGGTTAGGAGCTTCGTCACGGACAGCCAGCGGAAGACGTGCTCGGTGTCACCGGCCGCCGCGAGAGCTCGTTCCGCCGTCGCCACTCCCGCTGCGGCGTGCTCGGCTCCCCACTCCTGGATCTGCTCCAGCGCTTCCACGGCGCGATACTAGAGTCGTGCGTGACCGCCAGAACGTGTTCTCCGGGTCGCCGTACGAGGCGGTCATGGGCTACTCGCGGGCCGTCCGCGTCGGTGACCACGTCTACGTCGCCGGCACAGCGCCGATCATGCCCGGCGGCGGCGACCCGCCCGACGACGCCTACGGACAGACCAAGCGATGCTTCGAGATCATCGCCGCCGCGCTCGGCGAAGCGGGGGCATCCCTCGAGGACGTCGTCCGCACACGCGTGTTTCTCGTCCGGGTCGAGGACTTCGATGACGTCGGCCGGGCACACGCCGAGGCGT
Source organism: Gaiellales bacterium (assembly GCA_040878265.1). Taxonomy (GTDB): domain Bacteria; phylum Actinomycetota; class Thermoleophilia; order Gaiellales; family Gaiellaceae; genus JBBDMP01. The sequence continues at coordinate 34,944 of JBBDMP010000010.1, forward strand.
TCGCCGACATTCGCCCTGTCAACACAACGGTTCTGGCCGGCGGCCTCCTGAATCCCAGCTGGCTCGTCGAGATCGAAGTCGACGCAGTCGTGACCGTTTAGCGGCTGCGGGGTACATTCACCTGCTCATGACGCAGATTTTCCCCGCCTCGATCACAGGCAAGGGGTTCGCCCAGGGCGGGAGCGTGCTCGACCACAAGTTCGGCGACTCCGACCCGTTCACGCTCGGGGTCGAGGAGGAGTACATGCTCCTCGATCCTCGGTCGTTCGATCTCGTCCACCACGTGGACACGATGCTCACGGCGGTGCAGAACGGCGAGTTCATCGAGCGGATCGGTCCGGAGCTGATGCAGTCCGTCCTCGAGATCTCGACCCCGGTCTGCCACACAGCCGGGGACGTCGACCGCGAGCTCCGCCGGCTGCGGACGTACGTCACCGAGCTCGCGCGCGGCGAGGAGCTCCGCGTCGGCTCGGCCGGGACACATCCGTTCAGCCTCTTCGAGCGCCAGCGGATAACCGCCCGCGACCGCTACCGGAACCTCGTCGACCAGCTCCAGTACATCGCCCGCCGGGAGCTCATCTTCGGGCTGCACGTGCACGTTGCCGTGGACGACTGCGAGAAAGCGATCCAGGTGATGAGCGCGCTGCTCGTCCATCTCCCCGATCTCCTCGCTCTCTCGGCGAACTCGCCCTTCTGGCGCGGTGAGTCGACCGGCCTCTCGTCGAGCCGGCAGATGGTCTTCGCCGCGTTCCCTCGCTCAGGGCCGCCCCCGCGCTTCCGGGACTACTCGGACTACGCCGAGGTCGTCGGCCAGCTGGAGAAGACAGGCTGCATCGCCGACTACACGCACATCTGGTGGGACATCCGCCCGCATCCCCGCTTCGGGACGATCGAGGTGCGGGTGATGGACGCCGTGTCACGCGTCGAGGACACGGTCGCGCTCGCCGCCTACATCCAGTCCCTCGTCAAGCTCTACTCAGACCGGTACACGGTCGGGCAGGAGCTCCCGAGCTATCACCGGATCCTGACGACGGAGAACAAGTGGCTTGCAGCCCGCTACGGGCTGGAGGCCCCCTTGATGGACCTGTCGACCGGGCGCCGGAACCGTGTTCCGGTGGCTCAGCTCATTCGCCGGACCCTCAGGGACCTGGAGCCTCACGCACGCGAGCTCGGATCCGAGCGCGAGCTCGAGGGCATCCGGGAGATCCTCGCCAAGGGCAACGGCGCCGACCGCCAGCGCCGGGTCTTCAACGCGAACCGCGACATCGTCGAGGTGACCCGCGAGGTCTCGGAGGCCACCGAGGCGGCCGTCATTCCGGGATGATCGAGGTCGGAGCCGAGGTTCCGTCCGCCCGGGTCTGGATCGCCCCGCGAGAGGGCTTCGACCTGAGGGAGCTCTCGGAGGACGGCGGCTACTTCATCTTCTTCTACCTCTTCGACTGGTCGAGCACCTGAACGGACGAGCTCACCCTTCTGCGTGACAGGAGGAGCGAGTTCGAGCAGGCCGGCGCGCGGCCCTTCGGCATCTCCCGCGACAGCCCCTGGTCGCACATCGCTTGGGCCCAGGCGCTCGACGTCGACATCCCGCTTCTTTCCGACTGGAACGGGGACGCGGTGCGCGGCTTCGACGTCGCCCAGGACTACCGCGGGCTCAAGGACGTGGCCCAGCGAAGCGCCTTCCTCGTGGACGGGCACGGCATCATCCGCGGGCGATGGCACTACGAGACAGACGAGCTGCCCGACTTCGACGAGCTCTTGACCTCCCTCGGCTCGCTCTCCTAGCCCTCTACGGTCTCGCGGCGGTCGTCGCAACCTGGCCTGCGGCGCGCCTCGGGGACGACTTCGCGGCGGCGGGCGGGCTCGGGGAGGGGCACGGGGAACCGCCTGCCGGCGACCACCTCCAGCTGACCTACCGCCTCTGGCTCGTCGGCCACCAGCTCGGCCGCGGAGATGCACCCTGGCGGGATCCGTACAGCTTCCAGCCCCTGGTCGAGCCGCAGCTCTCGCTCTCGGGCTGGCCGTTCGGCCTCCCCTACTGGCCCCTCGAGGCAGCGTTCGGACCCGTCGTCGCGTGGAACCTGCTCGTGCTGGCGACGACCGTCGGAGCGGGGCTTCTGACGCACGCCTGGCTGCGGAGCCTGGCGCTACCGCCTCTCGCGGCGACGGTCGGCGGGCTGGCATTCGCAATCGCGCCGTATCGGCTCGCCCAGGGCGGCTGGCATCTGCTGGGCTGGATCTCGCTCCTCCTGCCGCTGGCGCTGCTCGCAATCGAGCGCTCGCGGACGGCGGCAACGCCGGCGCGCGCGCACGCGTGGGGAGCGGTCTGCGCGATCTCTCTCGTGACGCTGCCGCTCTCCGGCCAGGTTCACCTCGCCCTCGGCGCTGTTCCGTTCGTGCTCGTGTACGCGTTCGTTCGCCCCGGGCCGGTTTCCCTTGCCTGGTGCGCGGGCGGGATGGCCGGCGCGGTCGCGGTTGGAATCGCCCTGCGCTACACGGTGATCGCGGGCTCCCCGGAGGCCACCACGCGCTCGCTCGCGGAGGTGGACAAGTTCTCGGCGGAGTGGATCGACTTTCTCGACCGGTGGCATCGGGGGGCGAGCGAGGAGTTCGTCTTTCTCGGTTGGCTCACCCCCGTGCTCGCCGTGGCGGGGCTGGTTCTCCTGCTGCGACGGGAGCGGGCGCTCGCGGTCCTCCTCGGGGTGGCCGCGGCCGTGCCGGTCCTGCTCGCTCTGGGCACCAACCTGCCCCTCTACTCCGCACTCTGGGATGCGCTGCCGCCGTTCCGCTTCCCGCGAGTCCCGGAGCGCCTGCTCCCGATCGCCGTCCTCGCGCTCGCCGCACTGGCGGCGTTCGCGGTCGGACGGAGGAGGCTCGCCGGCCGCGCCGCCCTGGTCTTGGTCGCGCTCGACCTCGCGGTCCTGCCTCTGGGGGCAGCGGCCGACGACCCCGGCAACCGGGCCTACGCGGCTCTGCGCGGCTCGGAGGGGCGCTACCTCGATCTGCCGCTCCTCGGTCCCGGCAACCACCTCGGGGCGGTGTACGACTACTACGCCCTCCAGGCGAGACGCGAGCGGCCGGCCGGCTACTCGACACTCGCGCCCCAGGAAGCGTTCGACTTCGTCCAGGAGTTCGACCTCGAGGATCTGCGCCGACTAGACGTCAGAGCGGTCCTTCTCCATCGAGGCGTCTATGAGCAGGCCGGCATACGCGGAGCCTCGCTCGCGCAGCGTGAGCTGTTCGAGGCCGGCTACCGCCCCGTCGAGAGCGACGGCGCCGTGACGCTCTTTATTCGGCCGTGAAGGTCCGCATGCCGTGCCAGACCCCCTCGCCCTCGAAGTCGAAGTACTTCGTCCGCTCGACGACGATTTCACAGCGCTCGCCGAGCAGCGGGCCGGCGACCGAGCCCTTGTGGAGGCGAACCTCGTGGTAGTGCCCGGGCGAGATACTGACTGCACGGCGATGAACCTCGTCCGCGGTCCACTCGGGCGGAACGTCGGGCGTGGAGAAGAGGATGAGGTTGCCGTACTGGCTCTTCGGCATCTCGACGTCGTAATAACTCAGCAGCCCCAGCTCGCCGTAGTCCGGCATTCGGGCTATGAGCTGGTCCTCCAGCTCGAACAGGACCGCGTGGTCCGCGTCTTCCCGGGGTCGGCCGAAGAAGCCGATCGCGGTGACATCGCTCGCCCCGATGAGCTTTCCCGTGTCGGGCACGACGAGCAGATGGCGGTGACCTTCCGAGTCACTTTCGGCCGCGGCGTGTTGGCCGATGCGGTGATCGCCCTCCCGCTCCCACTGGCGGGCCCGCTCCCGTTCGTACTCGAGCATCATGCGCATCACCCCGACCTCGTGCAGCGTGTTCGCCGCGTCCGTGAACGGCCGGTCCGGAAGAGCGTCGTCGGGACCGAGAATCGCGTCGTACTGCATCGCGGTTACATGCCCATCGAGTGGTAGCCGGAGTCGACGTAGAGGGTCGTACCGGTGACGTTTTTCGCCTCGTCCGAGAGTAGCCAAGCGGCCGCAGCGCCGACGTCCCCGGATTCGATGTTGCGCCGAAGCGGCGAGCGCTCCTCGACGATCGACTCCATCGTCGGGAAGCCCGCGATCGAGCGAGCCGCGAGCGTCCGAACCGGTCCCGCCGAGACCGCGTTGACGCGAATGTCCTTCTGCCCGAGGTCCGAGGCGAGGTAGCGGACGGAGGCGTCGAGCGCCGCCTTCGCCACGCCCATGATGTTGTAGTGCGGCACGGCCCGCTCCCCGCCCAGGTACGTCATCGTCAGGATCGAGCCGCCTCCGGCCGCCTCCATGAAGGGCTCCGCCGCCCTCGCCGTCGCGACCAGCGAATACGCGCTCACGTCTAGAGCGAGCCAGAAGCGGTCGCGGGGCGTATCCGTGAAGCGGCCTTCGAGGTCGCGCGCGTCGGCGAAGGCGACCGAGTGCACGAGCAGGTCGAGTTGGCCGTCGAAGGTCTCCCCCACCTCGGCAAAGACGCGCTCGATGCCTTCGTCGGAGCGGACGTCGCACTCGGTGACCAGGGGACTCCCGACGGTCTCGGCGAGGTCGCGCACGTTCTGCTCGATCCGCTCTCCCTGATAGGTGAACGCGAGCTTCGCGCCTCCTTCTGCGAGGCGCTGCGCGATTGCCCAGGCGATCGAGCGGCGGTTGGCGACCCCCAGGACGAGTCCGCGCTTGCCGGAGAAGTCCGCCACCGCGGGCGCAGTGTACGGTGCCGCGCGTGCGGGTCGCCGTCGTCACGGGCGGGTCCAGCGGCATCGGCGCGGCCCTGGGGCAGGCCCTGACGAAGCGCGGTTGGCGCTGCGTGCTGGTCGCACGCGGCCAGGAGCGCCTCGAGAGGACGGCGGGCGAGATCGGCGCCGAGGCGGAGGTCTGCGACGTCGGCGACCGCGCACAGGTCGAAGAGCTCGCGACCCGCATCGGGAAGCGGCATCCGGCGGTTCACCTGCTCGTCAACAACGGCGGGATGGCGGGGCGGCGCGGATTCCTCGAGCTCGAGCCCGAGCGCATCGAGGAGCTCGTCCGGGTCCATTACCTCGGTTCCGTCTGGTGCACGCTCGCGTTCCTGCCGCTGCTCGAAGCGGGCGTGCCGGCGCACATCGTCAACGTCGCCTCGATCGCTGGCACCGTGGCATATGGCGCCTCGGGGCCGTACGCCGCAGCCAAGCACGCCCAGCTCGCGTTCTCGCGCAGCATCGGCGTCGAACTGGCACCGCGCGGGATCCGAGTCCTCTCGGTCAATCCCGGCCCGGTCGAGACCCCGGGCTTCCCGCAAGAGCGGCTCCTCCGCCGCCGATTGGCGTGCCGGCTCGTCCTCGGTCCCGAGCAGATAGCCGAGCGGGTCGTCCGCGCGGTCGAGTCCGGAGCCCCGGAGGTGTTCGCTCGCCGGGCCTACCGCCTGGCGGGCATCGCGCAGGCGCTTGCTCCTTCCACGCTTGCCCGGATCGTGCGGCGGCGCTAGTCGAAGAAGCGGGCGGCGACCAGGGCCGTCGAGCCGAGCGCAGCGCCGCCGACCGCGTCGAGCACGTAGTGGTTCGCGGTCGCGAAGATGATGAGCGCGACGAGCGGTGGATAGGCGGGGGCGAGTGCCCGAGCGGCCGGCGAGCGGCTCGTCTGCGCGATTCCGGCCGAGGTGATGACCGCGTACGTGATGTGGATGCTCGGCATCGCCGCGATCGGGTCGTAGAGCTGCCCGATGAAGCCCCGCTCGAGGTCGACGCCGGTGACGTCGAGGATCGTGTCGACGAAATCGTCCAGCGTCCGCGGGGGCGCCACCGGAAAGAGGAGGAAGGCAGGCTGGGCCCCGAGGGTCGCGAGCACCGCGGCACGCCGCAGTCGGTGGAATTCCGGGTCACGGCGGCGAAAGAGCCGTATGAGCCAGCCCACGGTGAGGCCGACGTTGAGCGTGACGTAGGCGACGTTGAGCACGGCGACGAGGCGCCGGCGCGGGAGAAGCAGGGCCTGGAGGCGCGGCTCGACGTGGATCCCGAGCCGCCGCTCGAGCGCAACGATCTTCTCCGCGTTCTCGGCCGCCTGCTTGCGCCCGCGCTCGTTCACGACCGCACGGCGAACGCACAGGTAGACGGCGTAGACTCCGAGCCCGATCGCCGCCTCCCGTCGCGCCAAGAAGCGGCGCGGCCTCGGTTCACGCGGCCACATGGTTCTGGATACTTACCGACGTGCGAACGTGGCGGAAGAACCTCGTCCGCTTCGTCGTCAGCTCGGCGGCGACGGCAGCGTTTCTCATCCTCTTCCTGCGCGAGGTCGACCTAGGGGAAGCCTGGCGCGAGATCACGTCGCTCCCGGGGTGGACGATGCTCGCGGCCCTCGGGCTCATCCTCGCCAACCTCGTGATCATGACGCTGCGCTGGCGGTACCTGCTCGAGGGCGCCGGCTACTCGTGCCCCACGCGCAAGCTCTTCTCGACCATCGCGGTCGGCCGAGGAGCGAACAACATCCTCCCGGCCCGGGGGGGCGATCTCCTACGGATCGAGTCGATGCGGGAGCGCCAGATTCCCGTGTTCGTGAGCGCGGGCACCCTCTTTGCCGAGCGCCTCCTGGACGGCGTCATCCTCGCGGTCTGGATCCTGCTGGGCGCGCTCCTGATCGGCGAGGGCGGGATCATGCTGCTCACCGGCATCGCGCTCTCCTCCGGCACGGCCCTCGGCGTGTTGATCGTGGCCCTCGCCGCCCACGACCGCGAGCGCGCTGAGAGGTTCGTCTGGAAGGTGACGAGGCGGCTTCCGACGCGTTGGCACACGCGCCTGATCCGAGCCGCGGCCCACTTCGTCGAGGGCCTCGGTGCGTTTCGCGGGCGCCGCCGAGTCGCGCTCGTCTTCGGCACGTCCGCCGCCATGTGGCTTGCCGACGTCGCGATGTTCTACATCGTCGGGCAGGCGTTCGATCTCGATCTCGGCGTCGGCGGCTACTTCCTGCTCGAGGGGATCGGGAACCTCGCGCTCGCAGTCCCGGCGACGGCCGCAGGCATCGGGACGTTCGACTACATCACGCTCCTGGCGACGAAGGAGGTGGACGTGCCCGAGGACAAGGCGACCGCCTACGTACTCACGATGCACGCGCTCACGGTTCTACCTGTGACGATCCTGGGCGCGGCCCTCGTGCGCCCGGCGTTTCCGCGGCTCTTCCGGCGCAAAGGGCGCCCGGCGGCGGAGACCTAGACCTCCCGCGCGCTCCGGTATTCGCGTGCGAGGAACGCGAGCTGGTCCTCGTGACGGGGCGCCGCGGCGAGCGCTTCCGCCAGCCGGCCCCTTCGGCCTTCCTCGGAGAGGAGGTCCGGGTCGACGGGTCGCCCTTCCTCGCGGGCAGCCTCGACCTCCTCGGCGAGCTCATCGGCGGTCGGGTGCCCGCCGTCCACGAGCCGGCTCGCGACGAACTGCCCGCAGG
>JBBDMP010000011.1:0-8373 GCA_040878265.1 Gaiellales bacterium
AGTCGATCCCGGTCTCGCGCCCGAAGCCGAAGCGCTTGATCCACTCGTGAAGAGCTTCGGACTGGAGCATCAGCGCGACCGTGATGACACCGATGTTCGACGACTGCGAGAGGATCTGCGCCACCGACATCGTCACCGTGCCGCGTTCCTCGGCGTCGTGAATGACGCGGTCGGCGACCTGGAGCTCGTACGGCAGCGTGAAGCGGGTCCCCGGTGACACGAGCCCGCTTTCGAGGGCTGCCGAGATGGTCACGATCTTGAACGTGGAGCCGGGCTCGTAGGTGTCCGTGACGGCGCGGTTGCGCTGCCGGTCGGGCGGGACCCCGGGGAAGGCATTCGCATCGAAGCCGGGCTCGACCGCGAGGGCGAGCACGCCGCCGGTCCGCGGGTCGAGGACGACGGCGCTGGCCGACTGGGCCGACCAGTCCTGCACGGTTTGCGCGAGGATCCGCTCGACCTGGCCCTGGATCGTGTGGTCGAGAGTCAGGTGTACGTCCTTGCCGTCCTCGACGGAGTCGGACTCGACGACCTCGAGCGTGTGCCCGAGCGGGTCCTTGACGATCGTCTTTGTGCCGCCGGTCCCGCGGAGGATCTGGTCGAAGCGCAGCTCGAGCCCGGCCAGCCCTCGGTTGTCGACGCCGGCGTAGCCGACTACTTCGGCGCCGACGCTGCGCTGCGGGTAGCGCCGCCGCTCTTCGGGATAGAAGCCGAGACCGGCGATTCCCCGCCGCTCGAGCGCCTCGGCGTCCTTCGGGTCGGCCTGGCGGGCGACGTAGACGAAGCCGCGCGAACGGTCGGCCAGCTTGGGGAGCAGCTCCTCGGCGCTCACGCCGAGCTCCTCCTCGACCGCGAGGGCCACCAGCCTCGGCTCGCGAATCTCACGCGGGTTCGCGTACACGGTCGTCGCAGGCCCGCCGATGGCGAGCTCGACGCCGCGCCAGTCGTAGATCGTGCCCCGATGGGCCGGGACGTCGACCGTCTCCCGGTGCTGGTTCGTGGCCAGGCGATCGAGACCCTGCGCCTTTACGGCCTGGAGCCAGCCCGCGCGCGCGAACGCGAGTCCGAAGACGAGCGCGAAGAGCGCGACGAGGAGACGGATGCGCCGGTTCGCCCGCTTGACGCTCATCGCCCCGGGCGCGGGACCCTGACGTAGGTCGTCTGCTCCGGCGCGACGAGGCCGAGCCGGCTCTGCGCGAGCCCCTCGACGCGCCCGGCGGCGGCGGCGCTGGAAAGGTCGGAGGCGAGCTCGGCCTTGCGCGCAATAAGGGTCTGGCGATTACGGTCGAGCTCCTCCACTTCGACGTTCAGCCGCAGCACCGCAACATTGAGGGCGACGATCCCGGCGAGGAGCCCGGCGACGACCGCGATCCAGAGAACGCTGCCCGCAACGCGGGGGCGCGTCCGCGGACGAGGGCGCGGAGCCGCCTGCGGGCGCGGGCGAGAACGCGGTGCTTGCCGCGGTCTGGGCTGGGCGACCCGCGCGGGGCGGGTCTCAGCCTGAGCGGTCCAGCTCGCCATCGCCCTGTTATTCCTCCGTCTTTACCGCAGCTCGGAGACGCGCCGAGGCCGACCGTGGGTTCTCGGCCGTCTCCTGGGGCGAAGGCCGTACTGCCTTGCGGGCGAGCAGCCGCACCGCAGGCTCCTTGCCGCAGACGCAGACGGGCAGGTCGGGCGGGCAGGTGCAGCCGCGCGCCTGGGCGGCGAGGAACCGCTTCACGATCCGGTCCTCGAGCGAATGGAAGCTGATGACGGCCAGCCGCCCGCCCGGGCGCAGCATGGACAGCGCGGCGGGCAGAGCCTGCTCGAGCGCGGCGAGCTCGTCGTTGACGGCGATGCGGAGCGCCTGGAAGACGCGCTTCGCCGGGTGGCCGTCGCCGAAGCGGCGGGGGGCCGGGATCGCTGCCTTGATCGTCTCGACGAGCTCGGCCGTGCGCTCGAAGGGCCGCTCGCTCCTGCGCCGGACGATCGCCCGCGCGATCTGGCGTGAAAACCGTTCCTCGCCGTAGCGGCGAAAGATCGTGGCGAGCTCGCGCTCGTCCCACTCGTTGACGATGTCGCGCGCGGACACGTCGGCCCCGGGGTCCATGCGCATGTCGAGCGGCGCGTCGACCGCATAGGAGAAACCGCGCTCGGGCCGGTCGATCTGCATGCTGGAGACGCCGAGGTCGAGCAGGACGGCGTCGGCGCGGACGCCGTTCTCGGCGAGCTGCCCGAGAACGACCGCGAAGTCGCCCCGCAAGAGCCGGGCCGAGACGCGGGCCTCGCGCTGGAAGCGCTCGAAGTACGGTCGTACGCCGGGATCGCGGTCGATGGCGATGAAGCGGCCCTCGCCGCGTAGGTCGGCGGCGAGCACCCGGGCGTGGCCGCCGGCGCCGAACGTGGCGTCGACAACCGTGTCCCCCGGGCGGACCGCGAGAAGCTCGCGCACCTCCGCGGCCAAGACGGGGACGTGGTCAGTCCTGCTTTGCTGCAAGGCGCTCGGCAACAAGCTCCACACTCCCTTCGACGTCTTTCAGCTGCTCGCGCCAGGCGGCGCGGTCCCAGATCTCGACGTGGTCGCGCACGCCGGCGACGACGACCTCCCGGCCCAGGCTGGCGTGCTGGATGAGTGCAGGCGGCAGCATGATGCGGCCCTGACGGTCGGGCTCGTCCTCGGCGGCGCCCGCGAACATGAACCGGGTCATCTGGCGCGCCTCCCGGGAGAAGGTGTTGAGGCCCTCGAGGCGAACGCGGACGAACTCGTCCCACGCCTCGCGCGTGAACACCGAAAGGCACCCGTCCATCCCGCGAGTCACGACCACCCCGCCCGCGAACGCTTCCCGGAACTTGGCCGGAAGGGTGAGCCGGTTCTTGTCATCGAGTGTGTGTTCGTACTCGCCGAGTAGCATCGAACCACCGGGTTACTTGATCCCCACTTCGGTCCACTGTAAACCACAATCTCCCACAAGGCAACCCCAATCGTCCACAGAGGGAGTCAGCGTGAACGTGACCGTCGAAGAATTGGCCGAGCTGCTGCGCCAGACCGAGCGCGCGCACGGCGATTACGAACGCGAGCTCGGGCAGCGCGACGAGGACTGGCCGAGCTGGTACGCCCGCTACATCCTCGAGCGTCTAGGCGAGCGCTGACCGCTCTTCGTGCGCGCCGCGGCGTGCGATAGCGGCCGCACCGCACCGCGATCCCAGCGCGAGAGCCTCGTCCAGCGGAAGCCGCTGCGCGAGGGCGTAGGTGAGTCCCGCGGCAAAGCTGTCGCCGGCGCCGTACGCGTCCTGGCGGGGACCTGGGAGGGGCTCGGCTGAGAAGCGGCGCGGCTCCTCCCCCGCGAGGGCATACGTTCCACCCTCGGCCCCGTTTGTCTCGATGACGACGCGCGGCGGCGGGTCGAGGTCTCCCGGGCGGTAGCGCTCCGCCTCGTCGCTGCCGCTGCGGACGAGAACGTCGATCTCGATGCCGGCCTCCTCGAGCGCGGGGAGCGAGCGAGCCGTCGCGACGAGGACTCGCGCGGCGCGCGCCAGGCGCACGGCTTCCGCGTCTCCGGAGACGACGTAGACGCCGTCGCAGGCAGCGAGCTCCTCCCAGGGCAGCGGATCCGCCCCGCTCGGGCCGTGCCGGAGGCCGATGACCGTGATCGTGCGCTCGCCCTCGGAGTCGAGGAACGTGAACCCGTGCCGCTGAGGCTCGGGACGGACCGCGGCCTCGACGCGGACGCCGAAACGCTCGAGCTCCGACCGGCAGACTCGCCCGAGGTGGTCGTCGCCGAAAGCGGTGAAAAGCGTGCAGGCGCCGGCGAGTCGGGTGAGCTGGACCGCGGCCACCCCTCCGCCCCCCGCCGCCTCGCCCCAGGACTCGGCGGCGTGCACGATCTCTCCCTGGCGCGGCACCCGCTCGACCGGGACGAACTCGATCCACTCCACGTGTCCGCAGACTGCGACCCTCACCAGGCCAGTCTCACATTCCGACACGCCCGCTCGTTAGAGCAGAAGATGGCCGTCGTGGAGATCCCTCCGTTCGAGCGCTTCTACCTGCGCCACCGCGACGAGGTCTACGGCTACCTCGTGCGCCTGCTCGGTCGCCAGGCCGCCGACGACGCGTTCCAGGAAACGTTCCTGCGCGCGCTCCGCGGCTATCCGGCGCTCGAGCACGGCCGGCACTTACGGGCGTGGGCATTCACGATCGCCACGCGCGTGGCGCTCGACGAGCGCCGCCGTTCCCGAGCCGTCCCCGTCGAGACCCCGGAGCAGAGCGTGGTGGACGGCGAGCCCGCCTACGCGGAGCTAGCCCATCTCGCCGGTGACCTGCCGCCGAAGGAGCGGGCGGCGGTCGTCCTCCGCTACGGCTACGACTTGACCTACGCGGACATCGGCGCCGCAATCGACTCGAGCCCGGATGCGGCCCGCCAGGCCGCCTCGTCCGGAGTCCGCAGACTACGAAGGAGCCTGACATGAACGCCGTCCCTCGAGAGCTCGATGCGCGCTTCCGCGACCGCGCCGCGCGCGGCGGTTTGCTCGACGTCGCGTACGACGTCGCCGACTCCCCCATCGGCCCGCTGCTCGTCGCCGCGACCGGCCGCGGTCTTTGCGAGATCGCCTTCGACCCCGAGCCGGAGCGCGAGGCGGAGCGGCTCGCGGCGCGCTTCGGCACGCGCGTCCTCTATGCGCCTCGCCCGCTCGCGCGGGCACGAAAGGAGCTCGACCAGTACTTCGCCGGGCGCCGCCGCGACTTCGACCTCACACTCGACATCGAGTGGCTCCCGGACTTCCAGCGCGGCGTGCTCGAGGAGCTCGCCCGCGTCCCCTACGGGCGCACGGAGACCTACGGGAGCCTGGCCGCCCGCATCGGCCGGCCGCGGGCTGCGCGCGCCGTCGGCGGCGCGCTCAACCGGAATCCGCTTCCCATCGTCCTGCCCTGCCACAGGGTCGTCGGTGCGTCGGGCAGCCTCGTCGGCTACGCAGGAGGGCTCGAGCGCAAGCGCGCCCTGCTCGAGCTCGAAGGCTGGAACGAACTCTAAAAGGACAGCTCGGGCACGAGGCTGACCGTGCAGTTCTCGGCCCCGAGCTCGTAGAGGACGTCGTCTTCCTCGAGCGTCAGCGGGATGACGCGGTCGCTGAGGCGGAAGTACTCGTTCATCTTGTTCTCCTGCAGAGCGGTGAGCATCCTGCGGAGAAGCTTCTCCTCGCGTTCGAAGAGCCCGAGAAGCTCGGCGAAGGCCACTGCCCCGCCGGGCGGCGCGCCCAGCGCGGCAAACTCGTCGTTGTAGAAGGCGTTCAGGTCAACCGCCTGGGCTAGCACCGTCCTGGCCTCCTTCTGCGTCGTCGGCTCGGGCAGGGCGGCTACCTCCTCGGCCGAGCGGCGGCAGAGCGCGTTCGCCTGCGCGAGCCAGCGGCTGTCGGGGGCCGGCGCGGGGGTCGGAGCGGGCTCCTGGCTCTTGGCCGTCGTCGTCGGCGCCTTCGCCGTCGTCGTCGCGTCATCGTCCTCTTCCGCGGCCGCGGGGCCCGGAGGCCGAGGCTCGACGGGATCCCACGCGCCAACGTAGCTGCCGCCGTAGAGGACGACGGCGCCGAAAACAGCGGCAATACCGATCACAGACACGATCGTGCGCACACTCACCAATTCGGCGTCCGAGAGTCCCCGGGCATCGCCCGGAAGGGGGATAGCCTCTCGCCGCGCGACGCGCGAGCAGCCAGCGCCCCGACCTTTCTGAAGTCGTCCTGATGCACGATCCTGAACTCAGCCATCTCCCTCCTCTTTCCCGCCGAATCCTCCTCCGCCCGGCGTCTCGATCGTGACCGCGTCGCCCGCCGCGAGGTCGAGCGTGATCTTCGCAGGCAGCTCATCCCCGTTTAGCAAGTTGCGCCCGGGCGCGCCGGAACCGCCCCCGCGCATCCCGGCCGGCGAGCGGCCGCGGCGCTCACTGACGATGGAAAGCCGGCACGGCTCGAGCGCCTGGAGCTCTCGGACGACGCCTTCGCCGCCCGTGAAGCGCCCCGCCCCTCCCGAGCCGCGCCGAAGCCCGTAGCGGCGAACACGCAGCGGATAGGCGAGCTCCAGCGCCTCGACGGGCGTGTTCAAGGTGTTCGACATCGTCACGTGCACGGCGGAAGGACCCGCTGCCTGCGGGCAGGCCCCTTGCCCTCCGCCGATCGTCTCGTAGTAGGTGAAGCGCTCGTTCCCGAAAGTGAGGTTGTTCATCGTCCCCTGACCCTGGGCGGGTACCGGGACAGCGGCGCCAAAGGCGGCAAAGAGCACGTCGACGATCCGGCACGACGTCTCGACGTTTCCCGCGGCCACCGCGGCCGGCGGTCGCGCGTTGACGAGGCAGCCGTCCGGTGCGGTCACCGACACGGGGGCGAAGGCCCCGCCCGAAGCCGGCACGTCGGGGTCCGTGAGGCAGCGGACGACGAAGTAGGCCGCCGAGCGCGTCACGGTGAGCGGACAGTTCAGGTTCCCCGGGTGCTGCAGGGCCGTGCCCGCGAAGTCGATCTCGACGTTCTCACCGCGGAGCGTCACGGCCGCATGGATCTCGAGCTCGCCCTCGGCCGTTTCGAGGAAGTCCGACGCCTCGTAGCGGCCCTGCGGCAGCCGCTTGAGCGCGGCGCGGACCCTCCGCTCGGAATAGGCGTAGAGCTCGTCCATGGCGGCGATGACTCGCTCCCGGCCGAAGCGGGTCGTGAGCTCGTCGACTCGGCGTTCGGCCAGCCGGTGGGCTGCGAGCTGCGCCCGGAGGTCGCCGCGGCGCTCGTCCGCGTTTCGCATGCGCGAGACGAGCTCGGCCAGGACGGCCTCGTCGAGGCGGGTGGGCGGGATGACGACTCCTTCTTCAGCCAGTGTGCGCGAGTCCGCAGGCATGCTGCCCGGCTCGATGCCCCCCACATCCGCGTGGTGGGCTCGCGTGACGGCGAAGCCGAGAGCAGTGCGCGAGACGAGCGTGATGTCGGGGAGGTGCGTACCGCCGGTGTACGGGTCGTTGAGGATGTAGATGTCCTCCGGGCCGGGGTCGTGCGCCCGCACGGCTGCGACCGCCTCGGGCATAGCGCCGAGGTGGACGGGGATGTGCTCGGCCTGGGCGATCATGCGGCCGTCGGCTGCGAAGAGGGCGGTCGAGCAATCGCGCCGCTCCTTGATGTTGGCCGAGAAGGCTGAGCGGACGAGGACGGCGCCCATCTCCCCGGCCACGGCGCGGAGAGCACTGCCGATGACTTGGAGCTCGATATTCACGCTCTCGTGATCCTCAAGGTGCTATCACCGTCCCTAGCCCCCACCCACCCGGGGGGAATCCAGCACGTCGCGCCCTCGAGCGCGATGACCGCCGGGCCGCGCGCCTGGAGGGGCTCGGCAGGCGGAAGCACCACCTCAGGCCCTGGGCGGACATCCGCCGTCCGCACCGCGACGAGCTCGAGCGGGCGACCGGGCTCCGCGTACCCGTACCGCTCTTCGTGCACCCTGTGGAAGGCGGCGACAAGGTCGGAGCCGAGAGGCACCGTCAGCTCGAACGACTGCCCCGCATAGCGGAGGTCGGCCTCTCCCGCCGGCGGCAGCTCGCCGGCTTCCTCGAGGGGGCACACGAACGACCGCACCCAGTCGCGCCGCTCCTCGCTTGCGACGAGGCCGAGCGCAGACAGGACCCCGGCCGCGGCGGGCACGAGGACGGTTCGGATCCCGAGCTCCTCCGCCAACTCGCAGGCGTGCAGGGGTCCTGCCCCGCCGAACGCAACCAGCGCGAACTCCCGCGGGTCGTGGCCGCGCTCGACCGAGATGAGGCGCAACGCGCGGAGCATCTCGGCGTTCACGGCCGCGACGACTTCGGCCGGGTCTATCGGGCCGAGCGCCCGTCCCGCCACGTCACGGTCGAGCTCCAGCCCACCGGCGAGCCGGGCAGGCAAGCGGCCGAGCAGCAGGTTCGCGTCCGTGACCGTGGGTCGCTCGCCCCCGCGGCCATAGCAAGCCGGGCCAGGGTCGGCCCCTGCGCTCTCGGGCCCGACCCGGAGCGCGCCGCCGGCGTCGCGCCAGACGATCGAGCCGCCGCCGGCGCCGACGGTGTGCAGGTCGACCGTGGGAAGGCGGACAGGGAAGCCGCCGACCGTGCGCTCAGTCGTTCGCTCCGGCCGACCGTCCGCGATCAGGCAGGCGTCGGTCGACGTGCCACCCATGTCGAATGAGATCGCATTCGCCATTCCCGCCATGCGCGCGATCTCGGCCGCCCCGATGACTCCTCCGGCCGGGCCCGAGACGATCGCCCAGGCCGGATGCGCAGCCGCCTCGGCGAGGCTCGCCACCCCGCCGGACGAGCGCATGACGAGGGGCTCGGGGAGCTCTGCCTTCGCGCAGCTCTCCGCGAGAGCCTCGAGGTAGCGGGTCACCACCGGCCCGAGATAGGC
>JBBDMP010000012.1:0-1542 GCA_040878265.1 Gaiellales bacterium
AGCCGACGCAACGTGGTGCCGCGGGCCGCATGCAGCAAGTGATAGTTGTCGAGGTCGGGCGCGATCACGTCGAGCGCGATGAGCGCGGCGCCGGGGCCTTGGGTCTCGCCTATAGCGATGGCTCGATTGAGTGCAACCACGGGCGTGGGCATGAAAGTGAACAGATGATCGTAGAGAGCGACGACCTGGACCCAGTCGGTTGCTTCGAACGAGTCGGCGGCGCAGTGCACGGCTTGAATCGCTGCCTGGAGCTGGAAGGGGCCTGGTTCGTCGCGGCGGATGCAGGCGCCGACGATTGCATGTCCCTCTTCGATCATCGCGCGGTCCCACTTGGTCCGATCCTGCTCTCGCAGGATCACGAGAGCACCTTCAACCGTGCGTGCCGGAACCCGCGACTCGTTCAGCAGCATCAGGGCAAGCAAGCCGGCCCCTTCGGACTCATCCGGCATCAACTCTCCCAGGGCGCGAGCGAGCCGGATCGCCTCGCTCCGCAGCGGGGCTCGTTCCGGATCATCGACCCCCGTGTTGTAGATGAGGTACACGACCGACAGAACCGACCGGAGTCGCTCGGGTAGGTCGACTTCTGCTGGCACTCGATAGGGGATCTTGGCGGCCTTGATCTTGTATTTGGCCCGGACGAGCCGCTTCGCCATCGCCGATTCGCTCACGAGGAACGAGCGGGCCACCTCATCGACGCTGAGGCCGCCCAGCAGACGGAGCGTCAAGGCGACGCGGTGCTCCGAGCGCAAGGCGGGATGGCAACAGGTGAAGATCAACCGGAGCTGATCGTCTCTCACCGGCCCGTCCTCTGCACGAGGGTCGTGTGCCGTGTTTGCCGCCGCACCAACCTGCTCACTGAGCTCGCGACCCCGGACCGAACGGCGAAGATCATCGATCGCATGGTGTCGAGCGGTCGTAATGATCCACCCCGCCGGGTTGGGTGGGATGCCGTCTCTCGGCCACCGATCGCTTGCCACGACGAACGCTTCCTGAACGGCGTCCTCGGCGAGCGTGATGTCATCGAAGACGCGAACCAGCGTCGCCACCGCTTGGCCATACGCCTCACGGAACACACACTCGACCTCGGTCGTCTGCCGAACGGCGGAGACGGCGCCGGTCACGACCTTAGGCGCCCGGCATCTCGAAGAAAGGGCGGACTTCGATCGGAGCGTTGATTGCATCCACGACCTTGCCGGCCCAGGCCAGCGCTGCGTCGAGATCGGCTGCGCTGATGATGTAGAACCCCGCGATGTGCTCCTTCGACTCAACGAACGGCCCGTCCGTCATGACAGGTCCGCTATCGCTTGGCCGGACGACGGTCGCTGCGTCGGCGTCATGGAGTCGGCCCGTGAAGACGAACGTACCGCTGGTCTTCATGTCGGATTCGAGGGCACCCACTCGCGCCATGAATGTCTGCATCTCCTCCGGCGTCATCGACGTCTCGTGGGTCTTGCCGCCGGCTTCGGCGTGAACGGACAACAGGTACTGACTCATGAGTCGTCTCCTCCGGTTGGTGCGGGCCGTCCCCGCGCTCGCCCTTCC
>JBBDMP010000013.1:0-8205 GCA_040878265.1 Gaiellales bacterium
GGTAGACGAGCGCGCCGAGGATCGCGTACTCCGCGATGTGGGCGAGCTTGCGCAGGACGAGATCCCACGTCCCCAGCCCGGTGCCGAGGTCGGGGATGGACGAGAGGGCGAAGATGAGACCGGCCCAGAGAACGACCGGCGCCCAGGCTAACAGCCGCTCCGCGCGCATTGGAAGCCAGCCTAGTTGAGGAGGGTTTGGCCAAACAGGCGCTGTGCCGTCGGAATTGCTCTGGGCGGCGCGAGGCGGCGTCCTCGGTCGCAACGCGTACGCGTCCATGTTTGACGACGAGCGCTCCCTGCGTCCTGGCCTCGCATCCGCCCAGCGCGCCCCGACGACGGGGCCTGTTCCGCCAACCCCTCCCAGTGCTAGGGTGCCGCCACAAGATAGGTGCGCGGACGAGGGAAGCCGGTGTGACTCCGGCACGGTCCCGCCGCTGTAAGGGGAGATGCTCCCGCGCCAGACGCCACTGGCCCTCGGGCTGGGAAGGCGGTGCGGGAGGGAGCCCCGAGTCAGAAGACCTGACGCGCGCCCCAAACCCTGTTCCCCTCGCGGAAGGAGGAAAGGTGGTTCGTCGCACTCTCGTTCTCGCAGCGGCCCTCGTCGCCGCTGCCGCCGTCGCCGCACCGGCGCTCGGCCTCGCCGTCCATGTGCGGGTGGAAGGCGCACGGACGTCGATCTACGGGGCACACGAGCCCCGGCTCAGCGTGTTCACCGGGGCACTTGCCATGGACGATGGCTCCGTGCGCACCCTCACCCAGCCCACGGCGCTCGGCGCGCTCGAGTCGGCCAGCCGGAAGGGTGAGTTCTTCTACAACCTCCACAACGCGTCCTTCGGCCCCTATGTCGACCAGATCGGCCGCCGTCAGGCCGCAGGCTTCGCCGGCTGGGTCTACAAGGTGAACGGCGTCTCCCCGCCCGTCGGCGCCGACAACTACATCGTCCAGGAGGGGGATCACGTCGTCTGGTACTGGGCCGACTTCGCCGGCGGGAGCCCGTCCACGCTCGACGTCGTCCGCCGCGGGCGGGAGTGCTACCGCGCCTTCGCCGTGGACGACACGGGCACCCGCACGGCTGCTCGCAACGTGACTTTTCGGATCGACGGCTTCCCGGCGGCCAGGCCGAACGGCATCGTCTGCCCGCGCGCACACTGGCACCGGCTGCGGGCGACGAAGCCTGGCCTGATCCGCTCGGAGCTGATCGTCAGGCGGTAGTCCCGGATGATCCGTCGTGCCCTCGCCGCGCTCCTCCTCGCCCTTTCCCTTGCCGCCTGCGGCGGCGGAGAGGCCGGGGAGGCCGGCGAACGCGCGACGGCCCGCCTGTGGGTCACGCACGATCGAGGCGCGCGGGTCGTTCTCACCGCAAGCGTGCCCGCCGGGTTGACCGTGATGCAGGCACTCCAGCGGGAAGCCGACGTGGAGACACGTTACGGCGGGCGCTTCGTCGAGGCGATCGAGGGCGTGGAAGGCAGCCTCGACGAGCAGCGGGACTGGTTCTTCTTCGTCAACGGGATCGAGCCGGATGTCGGCGCGGCCGAGGTCAGGCTCCGAGAAGGCGACGTCGCCTGGTGGGACTACCGCTCCTGGCGCGAGCAGATGGCGCAGCCCGTGGCGGTGGGCGCGTTTCCCGAGCCGTTCCATCACGGCTGGGGAGACGAGCGCCGGCCAGCGGTCGTGACCGCGCCGCCCGCGCTCGCCGTGCAGGCGCAGGCCTTGCGACGGCTGCTCGGTACTGGCGGAACCGGCGAGCCGAACTCCTTCGTCATCCAGGTCCTGAAGGGCGCGGAGGGCGCCACGCTCACGGCGACGAGAGGCGCGGCGAACGACGCACCGGTCACCTTCCGGCTGGCCGGGTCGCTGCCCGCGGTGCGCGCAGCCGCACAAACGCTCGTCAACCGTCCTGCTTCGATTCGCTTCCGCTACGAAGCTCGCTTCGACGAGCGGGGGAACGTTCTCGGATGAAGCTCGGTCCCGGGCCGGCGGCCGCACTCCTACTCGCCGCGGCGGCGACGGCTCTCCTCGCCGACCGGATCGCGGTGATCGGCGCGCTCGTCGGGGCCCTCCTCTTCGTCTGTCTCCGGGCGCCCGCGAAGCGGCTACGGCCGTATCTCTTCTTCGGCCTCGTCTCCTCTCTGGGCGTGATGGTCTTCTCGCCGTTTCTGGCTCTCGAAGGCACAAACGTGCTCTGGAGCGGCCCGGTCGTGCCGGTGCTCGGTCCGCTGGACGTGACGGTCGAGGAGCTTGCGATCGCCGCGGAGAACGCCCTGCGTCTCGCCGCGGTGACGCTCGCCTTCACGGCGTACGCCCTCCTGCTCGACCACGATCAGCTCGTGGCGGCCGCGTCCTTCGCCCGCCGGTCGTCCCTTGCGGTTGCGCTGGCAACCCGGCTCGTTCCCACGCTCGAGCGTGATGCGGGCGGGCTCATCGAGGCGGTGCGCGGGCGGGGCCTCGAGCTTGCAGGCGTGCGCGGGCACGCCCGTCTCCTTTCGCCGCTCGTCGCAGGCTCGCTCGAGCGTGCCTTCAACCTCGCGGAAGCGATGGAGGCGCGGGGCTTCGGGCGCTCCGGTCGCACTCGCGCGCCCGGCGCTCCGTGGAGCGGGGTCGACCGGGCGGCGCTCGCGGCCGCGCCGCTGCTCGTGCTGGGAGGAGCCCTGTGGCTCTAGCGCGAGTCGAGCGCCTCTCGTACGCCTATCCGGAAGGCGGGGCCCCCGCGCTCAGCAACGTGTCCCTGGAGCTCCGCCCCGGCGAAGCGGTCGCGCTCCTGGGCCCGTCAGGCTCGGGCAAGTCGACCCTGCTCCGGGCACTCGCCGCGCTTGTCCCGCACTTCCATGGGGGCCGCTTCGTCGGACGTGTCGAGATTGCCGGGCTCGACACGCGCCGCGCCCGCCCGTCGGACCTCGCAGGCATCGTCGCGACGGTCTTCCAGGACCCCGAGGATCAGGTCGTCATGACGCGTGTCGCCAACGAGGCCGCATTCGGCCTCGAGAACGTGGGCACGCCCCCGGCGGAGATCCGGCCCCGAGCGGAAGAGGCACTTGCCGCCGTCGGCGCCCTGCACCTGGCCGGACGGCGGACGACTGATCTCTCCGGCGGGGAGCTGCAGCGGGTCTGCCTCGCAGGCGCGCTCGCTCTCCGCCCGCGGCTCCTTCTCCTCGACGAGCCGACGTCGCAGCTCGATCCGGCGGGGGCGGACGAGTTCCTGCGCCATGTCGGCGCACTCGGTGCCTCTGTCGTCCTCTCGGAGCAACGGGTCGGCCGAGCCCTTGACCTCTGCGCGCGCGTGCTCTTCCTCGAAGAGGGTCGACTCATCCTGGATGCGCCGCGGGGCGAGGCGCTCGACTGGCTCGCCGCCAACCGGCCGGCGTACCTCCCGGGACCCGAGCTCGATCTTCCCGAGCCCGCGGCGCGCGGAGAGGTGATGCTTCGCCTCGAGGCGGTGGAGTTCGCCTACGAGGCCGGCCTGGCAGTGCTGGATGGGGTCGACCTGGAGGCCAGGCGGGGCGAGGTCGTGATCCTGGAGGGGCCGAACGGCTCCGGTAAGACCACGGCCGCCAAGCTCGCAGCCGGCCTGTTCCAACCCCAACGGGGAAAGGTGACGCGCCGGGGTCGGGCCGCGTACCTCTCCCAGGATCCGGGGCGCTACCTCATCTGCGAGCGAGTCATCGACGAGGCGGCGCTGGCAGTCGGAGGCGACCAGGAGCGGGCCCGGGCGGCGCTCGATCTCGTCGGACTGGGGTGGGCGGCCGAGCGCCACCCGCGTGACCTCTCCAGTGGCGAACGAGAGCGCTTGGGCCTCGCCGCCGTCACGGTGGCCGAGCCCGATCTCCTCGTCCTCGACGAGCCCACGCGCGGCATCGACCCGGAGCGCAAGGCCGAGCTCGCCCGCTGGCTCCACGCTTACGCCGCTCGGGGGCGGGCTGTGCTCGTCGCCACCCACGATCGGGGTTTCCCGGCCCATCGCCGGATCTCCTTCGACAAGGAGATGGCGCTTGCTGCGTAAGGGCGCCCTTGCCGCAGCCGCTTGCGCTCTGGGCGCGGCCGTGTGGGCCGGGCTCTATCCGGACCGGGGCGCGCTCGCGCTCCTGCTCGCGGTCCTCGCGGCTCTCGTCGCCGGTGTCGCCTGGCTGGAAGGGACCCCTTCCTCGGTGAAGGGCCTGACCCTCGTTGCAACCCTCGGGGGGCTCGCCGCCGCCGGGAGGGTGCTCTTCGCCCCGGTTCCGGGTGTTCAGCCGGTTACCGTCATGGCGGTCGCCGCAGGAGTTGCGCTCGGGCCTCGCCGAGGGCTCGCGGTGGGCGCCCTCGCGGCGCTCGTCTCCAACTTCTTCCTCGGGCAGGGCCCGTGGACGCCCTGGCAGATGCTTGCGTGGGGTG
Organism: Gaiellales bacterium; assembly: GCA_040878265.1. Classification (GTDB taxonomy): domain Bacteria; phylum Actinomycetota; class Thermoleophilia; order Gaiellales; family Gaiellaceae; genus JBBDMP01. The sequence goes on from JBBDMP010000013.1 coordinate 4,369, forward strand.
CCTGCGGGGCGGCAGGCGGTCTCGCGCGGAAGGTTCTGCGCGCACGCGTGCCCTTTGCGCTCTTCTGCTTCGTGCTGGGCTTCGCCTACGGCGTTCCCATGGACATCTGGAGCTGGTATTTCCTCGGGCACACGCCGTCGGGGCTCGCGGCCGTCATGGCGGCCGGGGTCGCGTTCAACGCCGCTCACGCGGTGGGGAACTTCGTCATCGCGCTTGCGGTCGGCCCGGAGCTCCGGCGCGTGCTCGAGCGCCACGAGCGCCGGCTGCGAACGGAGATCGCATGGGCGTGAAGGTCTTTGTCCCTGCGCTCGTTGCTTTCGTTCTCGCCGCGCCGGCGCCGGCTGGGATCCCGGAAGGCGCTGCCTACCTCGAAGGACGGCGTCAGCCGAACGGAGGCTTCGCGGAGCCGGGCCGGGCAGCGGACCCCAGCCTGACTGCCTGGGCCGCGTTGGGCTTGCGCGCCGCCGGTCGAACGCCGGCCGGGACGGCCGCATACCTCGAGGGCAAGCCGGCTCCGAGCGCGACCGACCTTGCTCTCCGCATCCTCGCCCTCGACGCGCTCGGCCGCGACGTCGACGGGCTCGTGAGCCGTCTGCAGGGCCTGCGACGCGCGAGCGGCGCCGTCGGGCCGACGGTCAACTCGACGATCTGGGCCGTTCTGGCGCTGCGGGCGGACGGGCGAGCCGCTGGGCGAAGAACGGTGCGCTGGTTGCTCCGGCAGCAGCGCCCGAGCGGAGGCTGGGGCTGGGCGCCGCGCGGCACCGCCGACTCGAACGACACGGCCGCCGCGGTGCAGGCGCTCCGGGCTGCCGGCGTCGGGCGAAACACACGCGCCATCGCCCGCGGCCTCCGCTACCTCCGGCGGCTGCAGAACGGCGACGGAGGGTTCGAGCTCTCCTCGGGACGGGGCTCCGACTCGCAGTCGACCGCCTGGGCGATCCAGGCCTTCCTGGCGGCCGGAAGGCAGCCGGGGTCGGCTGCATTCGCCTACCTGCGGCGGATGCAGCGGGCGAACGGGAGCTTCCGTTACAGCGCGCGCTACGCGATCACGCCGACGTGGGTCACGGCCCAGGTCCTGCCGGCGCTCGCCCGCAGGCCGTTTCCGCTCCCCTAGACTCGACGAGATGGCGAGCGCGGTGATCCTCACCGTCGGAAACGAGATCGTCTCCGGTGACACCGAGAACACAAACGCGTCCTGGCTCGCGCGGCGTCTGGCCGAGCTCGGCGTCGAGGTGAAGCTCATCGCGGCCGTGCGGGACGACATCGACCAGATCGCCGCCTTTCTCCGGGCCGAGCGCGCGAACGTCGACCACGTCTTCGTGACGGGCGGCCTGGGCGGAACGCCCGACGACATCACCCGCGAGGCTGTCGCCGCCGCGTTCGGGGTCGACTGCGCGGAGATCGCCGAGGTCGCGGACGTGCTCCGAAGCCGCTTCGAGGGCAAGGGCCTGAGCGACTACGCGGCGCGCTGGGCCAAGTTGCCGGCCGGCTGCACACCGCTGGAGAACCCGGTCGGGGGCGCTCCGGGCTTCGTCCTCGACAACGTCTACGTCCTGCCGGGCCTGCCGAGCGAGATGCGGGCGATGTTCGAGACGATTGCCGCGCGCTTCCAGGGTCGGCCGATCGGGTCGTGGCGGCGGGCCTACCGAACAGGAGAGGGGCAGATCGTCGGCGTGCTCGAAGAGGCGACGCGCCTCTACCCCTCAGTCCGCGTCGGCAGCTACCCGCGCTTCCTCGACGACGGGCCCGAGGTCGAGGTCGTGCTCAAATCGGCGGACGACGAGGCGCTCGAGCAGGCGGTTGGATGGATCGAGAGCGCTCTGGCAGAAAAGATCAGGGGCTGACTTGGAGGCAGATGCGCGGACGAAAGCAGCGCTGATTGTGCTGCTGGAGAGCTTCTGTGCCGCGTTCGCGTCCCGGGATGCGGAGGCGGCGACGCGCCTCTTCGCGCCGGACGCGGACATCGCCCTTGTCACGTCGGAGGAATCCCTCCTGCGTGGGCCGGAGGAACTAGGCGCGTTCCTGTGGTCCTACGTCCAGGGTCCGACCACATACTCCTGGAAGTGGGACCGCGTGGACGTGTCCGCCACGGGCGACACAGCATGGCTCCTGGCAGAAGGAACCGAGACCGCAAGCGCGGAAGGGTCGGAGGCGGCTCATCCCTACCGGATGAGCATGATCTGCGTCCGCCGAGGAGATGGGTGGCTCCTAAAGCAGGTTCACGGCTCCTCCCCTCACCACGGGTAGCCCGCCCGAGGGCACCCGATACCATCGGCGAGGTGGCCGTCGCATCGCCCGAGACCTATCTCGCCGACCTGAACCCCGCTCAGCGCGAGGCCGTTCTCGCCACGGAGGGGCCGGTGCTCGTGGTCGCTGGCGCCGGCTCGGGCAAGACGCGCGTCCTCACGCACCGGATCGCCCACCTCGTCACCGCCTGCGGCGTGAAACCGCAGGAGATCATCGCCATCACCTTCACGAACAAGGCGGCCGACGAGATGAAGAGCCGCCTCGAGGGAGTGCTCGGCGGCGTCGTTCGGACGATGTGGGTCATGACCTTCCATGCCGCCTGCGGCCGCATCCTCCGCAAGGAGGCGCCGCGTCTCGGTTACCGCCAGAACTTCACCATCTACGACCAGGCCGACCAGGTCCGGCTTACGAAGGCTGTCCTGGAGGAGCTCGACCGCGACCCAAAGCGCTTCGTCCCGCGCGGCATCCACTCGCAGATCTCGATGGCGAAGAACCAGCTCGTCAGCCCAGACGAATACCGCTCCCGCGTCGCGTCCTTCTACGACCAGACCGTCGCCGACGCGTACGGCCTCTACCAACGGCGCCTCCATGCCTCGAACGCCGTCGACTTCGACGACCTGCTGATGCTCACGGTCGAGGTGCTCGAGCGCTTCCCAGAGGCCCGCACCCGCTGGCAGAAGGCGTTCCGCTACGTGCTCGTGGACGAGTACCAGGACACGAACCACGCGCAGTACCGGCTGCTCCAGCTGCTCGCCGGCGAGCACAAGAACGTCTTCGTCGTCGGCGATCCCGACCAGTCGATCTATGCCTTCCGCGGCGCCGACATCCGCAACATCCTCGAGTTCGAGCGCGACTTCGGCGGCGCTCGCGTGATCGCGCTCGAGCAGAACTACCGCTCCACGAACCCGATCCTGCGCGCGGCGAATGCGGTCATCGAGAACAACCGCGAACGCAAGCCGAAGACCCTCTGGAGCGAGCTGGGGGAGGGGGAGCCGGTGCGCGTCATCGAGGTCGAGGACGAGCATGCGGAAGCCCGCTTTGTCGCCGCCGAGATCGCATCTCTCTCGGAAGAGGGCTATGCGGGCTCCGAGATCGCCGTCTTCTACCGGACGAACGCGCAGTCACGCGTGCTCGAGGACGTGCTCGTTCGCCAGGAGGTCCCGTACCAGGTGATCGGCGGCCCGCGCTTCTACGAGCGAGCCGAGATCAAGGACGCGATCTCGTATCTGCAGGTGATCGACAACGCCTACGACGCGGTGTCGCTCATGCGGATCGCCAACAAACCCCGGCGCGGGATCGGCGATTCGTCGCTGGCGCGTTTGTCCTCCTTCGCGGATGCACAGGGCATCTCCCTCTGGGAGGCGCTCGGGCGCGCGGACGAAGCCGGCGTGGGGGCGGCGCCGCTCAAGGCGGTGCAGCGGCTGGTGACGCTGATGCAGTCCTCCATGGCCGGCGCGCTGGACCTGTCCGTCCCGGAGGTGCTGGAGCGGGTGCTGGAGCGCTCCGGCTACCTCGAAGCGCTCGAGGCCGAGCGAACGATCGAGGCGCAGGGGCGGACCGAGAACCTCATGGAGCTCGTCGGGGTCGCTC
>JBBDMP010000014.1:0-8198 GCA_040878265.1 Gaiellales bacterium
CGCCGCCCGCACTCGCCTGGACCTGGCCCGTGGACGGGCCGGTGCTCAAACCATTCGCCTACGCGGGCGATCCATACGCCGCCGGGCAGCATCGCGGCGTCGATCTCGGTGCGCCGCGTGGCTCGCCGGTGGTGGCCCCGGCGAGTGGCGTCGTCGGCTTCGCGGGGACGGTTCCGGGCGGCGGCCGCACACTGACGATCGCTACCGGCGACGGCTACGCCGTCACCCTCGTCCATCTCGGCTCGATCGGCATCGTGGTGGGCGCTGAAGTGGCCGAAGGCGCTGTGGTCGGTAGCGTCGGGCCGTCCGGCGAGGCCGAGCACGCGGTTCCCTACGTGCACCTGGGCATCCGCCTGGCCACGGAGCCGGCGGGCTACGTGGATCCGCTCGGTTTGCTACCGCCGCCCGCCGGGCCACCACCGGTAGAGGAGCCCGTCGGCGAGGCGGAGCCTGCGGCTGCGCCGACTGCGCAGGCCGCAGAAGCCGTCGACGAGCCGGCGCCTGCCCCACCGACTTTTGCCCCACCGACGTCAGTGAGCGCCGGGGCAACCTCCGTTGCCGAAAACGCTGTTGAGTCGCGCCCGGAGCGGGTCAAGAAGCGTCGCGCGCGGGGGGAAGAGCGGCAGCCCGCGAAGCCTGGACGGGACACTCGTTCGGTGAGGGCGGCTCCGGAACACGCCCTCGATCGCGTATCGCCGAGCTCATTCGAACGGCTCGCGCAGCCACGCGCCCAATCGCGGGAGGGCGCTGTCGACCCAGCCGCGACGGCCGGGCGCCCGCGGGCGGACCGCGACTGGACCGTCGCCGCTGTGCTTCTTCTTGTCCTGAGTGCTCTAGCGGTCGGCCGCCAGCTCGGTCACGCAGTGCTGGCAAACCGCACGCCCGCGATGCTCGTGCAGCTCCGTGGTACGCCCACAAAAGACGCACATCCCCTGCGGGCGCGAAAGGACGATCGTGTCCTGGCGGACGGAGATCTCGAGCGGATCCTTCTCGGTCAAGCCGAAGCGCTTGCGAATCTCGATCGGGATGACGATGCGTCCGAGCTCGTCGATGTGCCGCACGATGCCCGTCGTTACGCCCGCGCCGCGACGCGAACGTCCCCGCGACGACCCGGCGTCCGGCGCTCTCGTTGTGTCTGTTTTCAACTAGGCCCCGTGATCCCTCGTCCCGGGTTAGGGGTGCCCTCGCAAGCCGGATCGGAAACCCGCCAACCGGCCGAAGAGGGTCGTCGGGGCCCGGCGAAGGCGTCCGTATGATTGCCGGACGTGAGCTTCTACCTGACGACGCCCATCTATTACGTCAACTCGACGCCGCACATCGGCCACGCGTACTCGACGATCGCAGCCGACATAATCGTGCGCCACCGCCGCCAGCGAGGAGAGGAGACGTTCTTCCTCACCGGGACCGACGAACATGGCTCGAAGGTTGCCCGCGCGGCTGAGGAGCAGGGTCTCGATCCGAAGACTTTCGTGGATCAGATGGCGGTTCACTGGCGCGCGATGACGGAGCGGATCAACGCGTCGAACGACTTCTTCATCCGCACCACCGACCCTGAGCACGAAGCCGTCGTGCAGGAGTTCCTCCAGCGCATGTACGACGGCGGCGAGGTTTACGAGGGTGTCTACTCGGGCCTGTACTGCATCTCCTGCGAAGCGTTCTACACCGAGGCCGAGCTCGTGGACGGCCGCTGCCCGCAGCACGGGACCGAGCCGCAATTCGTGGAGGAGAAGAACTGGTTCTTCCGCCTCTCCGCCTACCAGGAGCGGCTGCTCCGGCTCTACGACGAAAACCCCGAGTTCGTCCTGCCGCGCTTCCGTTACAACGAGGCCCGCAGCTTTATCGAGCAGGGCCTCGAGGACATCAGCGTCAGCCGCGCGACGCAGCGGTGGGGCGTGCCCGTGCCCTGGGATCCCGACCAGGTCGTCTACGTCTGGGTGGACGCGCTCATCAACTACGTGAGCGCGCTCACCTACGCGCGCGAGGGAGAGGACCTGCGGCCTCGCTTCTGGCCCGAGGCAAGACATCTCCTCGCCAAGGACATCCTCAAGTTCCACTGCGTCATCTGGCCGGCTCTCTTGCTCGGCGCGGGCTACGACGTGCCCCGCCAGCTCTTCGTCCACGGCTACCTGCTCTTCGACGAGCGCAAGATGTCGAAGACCGTCGGGAACGTCATCGACCCACTCGACCTCATCGACGTCTACGGCGTCGATGCGCTCCGCTTCTATCTCATGCGGGTGACGACCTTCGGGCAGGACGGAAACATCTCGGTCCAGGGCGTCCACGAGCGCTACGAGCGCGAGCTGGGGAACGACCTGGGCAACCTGCTCTCGCGGAGCACCGCGATGATCGAGCGCTATCGGGACGGGCGTCTGGCCACGGCCAAACCGGCGCCGGAGATCGCCACCGGTCTCGACGGCCTCGAGTCCACGCTGCCGGCGCGCCTCGACGAGTTCGACGTCTCGGGCGCGCTCGAGTCGATCTGGGAGATCGTCCGCGGGCTCAACCGCCACGTCGAGCAGACCGCCCCATGGGAGCTCGCCAAGGACGATGCCCGCGCTGAGGAGCTCGACACCGTCCTCTACACGCTGGCCGACGGCCTGCGCGGGATCGCGGTGGCGCTCTCCGCCTACCTGCCGGATACCGCTGCCAGAATCCTCTCCGGGCTCGGGCAGTCGGGCGATCTCGCTTGGGAGAACGTCGCCGCCGGCAAGGCCGTCGCCGCCGAGGGGATCGAGGCTGCCACGCCGCTCTTCCCGCGGATCGACCCCCCGGCCGCCGCGGCGGCGTGATCGACACCCACGCGCACCTCGACTCGCTGCAGGAGCCGGCAGCCGAGGTCCTCGCGCGCGCGCGCGAGGCAGGCGTGACGAGAGTCGTGTCGGTCGGCTCCGGACTCCCCTCCTGCCGGGCGACGCTGGCGATCGCCGCACGGGAGCAAGGCGTGCATGCTGCGCTCGGCCTTCATCCGCACCAGGCCGGGGAGGTGGACGACGGGGACGTCGCGGAGCTCCGTGAGCTCTTCACCGACCCGAGAGCGGTCGCCGTGGGCGAGACGGGACTCGACTACTACCGTGACTACGCACCGCGCGATCGGCAGCTGGAGGTCTTCAGGGCGCAGGCCGAGCTCGCGGTCGAGCTCGGCAAGGCGCTCGTCGTCCATTCGCGGGCGGCCGACGAGGACACCGCAGCCGTCCTCGCCGAGCTTCCCGCCGACCACCCGGTCGTCCTTCATTGCTTCTCGTCGGTCGGCTTGCTCGGCCCGGCGCTGGAGCGCGGGTACTTCGTCTCCTTCGCCGGCAACGTCACCTATCCGAAGGCAGGTGAGCTTCGAACCGCCGCGGCGCGCGTCCCGGCCGAGCGCCTGCTCGCCGAGACCGACAGCCCGTATCTCGCTCCGCAGCAGGTACGCGGGCGGAGCAACGAGCCGGCGCACGTCGTCCACACGCTCGCTGCGCTCGCCGAAGCCCGCGGCGAGGAGCCGGACACCCTCGAGCGCACGATCGACGCGAACGCCGACGTGGCGTTCCGCCTGTAGGCGATGGCGCGTATCCCGGTCGTCCCGAACCGCGAGCTCGGCCAGCATTTTCTCGTCGACGAGAACATCCTTCGCGTCGCCGGCCGGCTGGCGGAGCTCGACGAGCACGACGTCGTCCTCGAGGTCGGTGCCGGCCTCGGCGTCCTCACCGCGTTCCTCGCCGAGCGTGTCGCCCTCGTCCACGCTGTCGAGCTGGACCGTGCGCTCGAGCCGCATCTACGCGAGCGTCTCGCCGGTCGTCAGAACGCCGCGCTCCTCTTCGGAGACGCGCTCGCGCTTCCCCTCGGCTCGCTCGACCCGGCGCCCACGAAGCTCGTCGCCAACCTGCCGTATCAGGTGGCCACGCCCGTCGTCATGGAGAGCCTCGACGGCTTGCCTAGCGTGGAGCTCTGGTGCGTCATGGTGCAGCGCGAGGTCGCCGACCGTTTCTTCGCCGCACCCGGGACGAAGGCCTATGGCGCCGTCTCGGTGCTCGTGCAGCTGACGGCGGAGCGGACGGGCTTCCATCCGGTCGCCCGCACGTGCTTCCACCCACCCCCGAACGTCGACTCCGCCCTCGTTGCCTTCCGCCGACGCCGACGCTGGGGGCCGGAGTATGCGGGCCTGAAAGAGGTCGTCCAAGCCGCGTTCGCGCACAGGCGCAAGACGCTCGCGAACTCGCTCGATCTGTCCGGCATAGAGCGCGCCCGCGTCGCCCGCGCGGTCGCCGCGATGAACTTGCCCGAGGACGTCCGCGCCGAGCGGCTCTGGCCGGACGAGTTCGTCCGTCTGGCGGAGCTCCTCTCGTGAGGCGCGTCCCCGTTCCGGCCAAGATCAACCTCGCCCTTCTCGTCGGGGGACGGCGAGCCGACGGCCTGCACGAGGTGGTCACGGTCCTGCAGCGAGTCGACCTATGTGATCGCCTTGCCGTCGAAGAGGCTGCCGAGGTCCGCGTCGAAGGATTCGCCGAAGACACGCTCGTCCACGACGCGCTCGCCAAGCTCCAGGAAGCCGCCGGTGTCGAGCAGTCCTGGCGCGCCCGCCTCGACAAGCGGATTCCTGTGGCGGCGGGGCTTGGCGGCGGGAGCGCGGATGCAGCAGCCGCGCTCCTGCTCGCGAACGCGACGCTGGCCGAGCCGCTCGGACCGAAGGACCTCGCCGCGCTCGCAGCCGAGCTCGGCGCCGACGTGCCCTTCTTCCTCAGCCCCGGGCCGAAGCTTGCCGAGGGGGCCGGCGAGCGTCTGACCGCCCTTGAGCTGCCCCAGGACTACTGGGTCCTGATCGTCCTTCCGCGCAGCGCTCAAAAACAGGCCACAAAGACGGTCTACGATCGGCTCGACGAGCGCGGCGGAACGCCTGGGTTGGACGGGCGCAAGGCGGAGCTGGTGGGCGCGCTCGCTGGGGTCCGGAGGCCGCGCGACTTCGGGCAGTTCCCGGTCAACGACCTCGCCGAGGCCGCAGGGACGGCCTGGCTCGCGGAGGAGCTTCGCGCCGCGGGGGCCTTCCGGGCAGACGTGAGCGGCGCCGGCCCGGCCGTCTACGGCCTCTTCCACCGGCGCGCCGAAGCTGCCCGCGCTGCTCGGCTCTGCCGCGGGCACGGCCGGACCTGGGTCGTTGCACCCGTTTGGTAGGGTCGCGCGGTGTCCGCCCACGAGGTCGTTGTTCCCGAGGAGCGGACGAGCCGCACTGCCCGTTGGCTTCACGAGCGCCGCCTCCGCCTCGCGCTCCTCGTCGCGCTGGTCGAGTCGCTCCTCATCCTTCTGGGCGGGCTGGGCTGGTTCTGGGTGGTCGGCCTCGCGGTCGTCGCCCTCGTCCTCTACTTCCTCGGCGGCCGGACCCGGTACCAGTCCGTGCACGAGGTCACATGGGTGTTCGCAGCTTCGCAGCTGATCGCAGTCGTCGTTCCGGTCCTGTGGGAGCTCGTCAAGTTCCTCGCGATCGTGGCGCTCGTCTTGATGGCGCTCGTCCTGATCGCCTTCCTTCTTCTCGACCGGCGCTAGTACCATCGGCGATGGAATCGGTGGGGCGTAGCCAAGTGGTAAGGCAGCGGGTTTTGGTCCCGTGACCGGAGGTTCGAATCCTCCCGCCCCAGCACTGACTAAGAGTTCGTTCAGAATGGGGCTCGTCGCCGGGGTGCGCTGGGTGGATGCGAGACAAGGACGCAGGGAGCGCTCGTATCGAATGAGATACGGGCGCGACCGAGGACGCCGCCTCGCGCCGCCCAGCGCGGCTCCGGCGGCTCAGCTCTCATTTTGGAACGAGCTCTAACTCGGTGAGCTTGCAGCAGCTGGCAGCGATCGTGATGGCGGGCGGCCTCGGCACCCGGATGAAGTCGCGCAGGCCGAAGCACCTGCATCCCCTGCTGGGCCGCCGGCTGATCGACTGGGCGCTCGAGGCTGCCAGGCCGCTCGAGCCCCGGCCCTTCGTGGTCGTCTGCTCGCCCGAGAGCCGGGACGAGCTCTCGGCCACCCTTCCGAGCGGGCTCGAGGTCGCCGTGCAGGAGGAAGCTCGTGGGACCGGCGACGCCGCCGGCACCGCCCGCCCGCTGCTTGACGGCTTCACCGGCGACGTGCTCGTGCTGTCCGGCGACGCGCCGCTTCTGACCCCCGACGTCCTCGAGCAGCTCCTCGCCGAGCACCGCCGCGCCCAGGCCGCCGTCACCGTGCTCACGATCGAGCCCGAGGAACCGAAGCCATACGGGCGCATCCTGCGGGACGAAAGTGGGGCGCTCCAGGGAATCGTCGAGGCGACCGACGCGAGCGAAGAGGAGCTCGCGATCCGGGAGCTCAACTCCTCCACCTACGTCTTCTCCGCGCCGGACCTCTGGGCCGCGCTCGACCGCCTCGAGCCCGACAACACCCAGGGCGAGCTCTACCTCACCGACGCGGTCCGGCACCTCGTGGAGGACGGAAAGCCCGCAGCGGTGTACCGTGCGCCTGATGCGACCGCCGGGGAGGGCGTGAACACGCGCGAGGAGCTCGCGGAGGCGGGCCGTCGCCTCCGGGACAAGGTCGTCCGAGAGCACATGCTCGCCGGCGTTACGGTCGTCGACCCTGCCACGACCTGGATCGACCCCGACGTGGAGATCGAAGCCGACGCGACGATTCATCCCTTCACCATCCTTCGCGGTCGGACCGTCGTGCGCGCAGGCGCCGAGGTCGGCCCGCACGCGGTCGTCGTCGATTCCGAAGTGGGACCGGAGGCGACGGTCGGGCCGTTCGCGTACCTGCGCCCCGGCTCGAAGCTCGCCGAGCGGGCCAAGGTGGGGACCTTCGTCGAGGTGAAGGAAGCGACGATCGGCGCCGGCGCGAAGGTGCCCCACCTCTCCTACATCGGAGACGCCGACGTCGGTGAGGGGTCGAACATCGGCGCGGGCGCCATCACCGCGAATTACCGCCCGGAGCGGTACGAGGGCAAGCAGCGCACGGTGATCGGCAAGAACGTCCACACCGGCAGCGACAATGTGTTCGTTGCGCCCGTCGAGATTGGCGACGATGCTTGGATTGGGGCCGGATCCACGATCACCGAGGATGTCCCCCCCGGAGCGCTCGCGGTCGCGCGGGCGGAACAGGTCAACAAGGAAGGCTACGTTGATCGAAAGCGGAACGACTGAGCTGACGCGGCTTCCGGGCCTCGAGACGGTCGAGCAGACCGCTCACGAGCCTCGTGCCGCCCGCGAGCCCGGCGAGTTCGGGAAGCTCATGCTCTTCTCGGGACGGTCGAACCCCGATCTCGCCGAGGCGATCGCCGGCCATCTGGGGAGCAAGCTGGGTGACGTCGACCTGAAGACGTTTACGAACGGGGAGAGTTACTGCCGCTACAACGAATCCGTCCGCGGCGCGGACGTCTTCATCGTCCAGTCGTGCTTCGGCCCCAAGGTGAACGACTTCCTGTGGGAGCTGCTCGCGCTCGTGCAGGCGGCGAAGCTCGCTTCCGCCAGCCGCATCACCGCCGTGATGCCGTGGTACCCGTACTCGCGCCAGGACAAGAAGTCCGCGCCGCGCGAGCCGATCACCGCGAAGCTCGTGGCGGACACCCTCGAGGCGGCGGGCGTCGACCGGGTCATCGCGATGGACCTGCACGCGGGCCAGATCCAGGGCTTCTTCACCATCCCCGTCGACCACATGACCGCCCTGCAGCTCTTCGCGCAGTACTACCGGGACAAGGGCTTGCACGGCGACGCTGTCGTCGCGGTCTCGCCCGATCCGGGCCGCGCGAAGATGGCCGGCAAGTTCGGGCAGATGCTCGACGCCGACCTCGCGATCATGAACAAGACGCGGCCCGCGCACGACGTCGCCGCGGTCACCGAGGTGATCGGGCACGTTGACGGCAAGATCGCCGTGATGACCGACGACCTCATCGTCACGGGCGGGACGCTGATCGCCGGCGCCCGCGCGCTCCTCGAGGCAGGGGCGACCGAGGTCTACGCCTGCGCGACCCACGGGCTCTTCCCGGAGCCCGCGCTCGAGAAGCTCGGGCGGAGCGAACTGGTCGAGGTCACCGTCACCGACACGGTTCCGATGAACCCGCTGTCGAAGCCGGCCAACGTCACGGTGCTACCGGTTTCAGGGCTCCTCGCCGAGACGATCCAGAACGTGTTCTCCGGTGAGTCCGTCTCGGCGATCTTCGCCGGCGAGAACCAGCTCTTCTGATTCTTCGCTCGCTCTGCAGCCTGCTTGTCGTT
>JBBDMP010000015.1:0-5936 GCA_040878265.1 Gaiellales bacterium
CGGCGCTCCTGCAGCAGCCTTCCAAGTGCGGTCTGACTAGGGCTCACGCTCTCCTACGATCGTCGGCGCGGCAGGGGATCCACTGCCGCAGGCGGATTCTCGCATCATACCCGGCTTGCGCCCGGTGTCCAGTGGTTCTACTGGCTATACCGTGGATCATCTGTTATCGTCACTCGCCAGTAGATTCACGGAGAGGAGGCAGTCATGCCCAGAGAGAGCGGCGAGGTCGCGGATGGGGCGCTGTGGTCGGAAACCGAAGCGCCGGTGCCGCTCCTTGCGTCCCGCGCCGAATCCGACGTCATCGCCGAGCCCCGAATCAACGGCGATCGAGCCGCGGCAGGCGGCATTCCCGACGCACAGGTAAGAAGCGAGCCGTCAGCCGCCGACTTCGCGGCCGAGCAGATGCTTCGAACTCTCGCGAGCCGACCGGACTCCGGCTGGCGGCTCGCACTGTTTCACCTGAGCGCCGGCCACGTCCGCGTCGCCCCGAGCGCCGCCGAGCTTCGCCACCGCGAGCTCGTCGCGCGCGTGAAGACTCCCATCCGCGGCTGCCGGAAGATCGCGTTCATCTCGCGCAAGGGTGGTGTCGGCAAGACGAGCACCTGCCTGCTCGCCGGCCACACCTTCGCGGCCCACCGCGGCGACCGGGTGATCGCGCTCGACGGCAACCCGGACGCGGGCACGCTCGGCCATCGCGTTCGCCGCGAGACGACGGAGACGGTTACGTCCCTTCTCGCCGGCGCGAACGAGATCGAGCGCTACGCAGACATCCGCGCCTACACATCGCAGGCGGCCACCCGGCTGGAGGTCGTCGCGGCGGACGACGATCCGCAGATCACCCAGGCGATCGGCGAGGACGAGTTCAAACAGGCAATCCGCCTGCTCGAGCGGCATTACAACCTCGTCTGCCTCGATACCGGGACCGGCGTACTCGAATCGGCGACTCGCGGGATTCTCGACGCAGCGGACCAAGTCGTCGTCGTGATTGCCCCGAGCCTCGACGGAGCCAGAGCGGCGAGCTCGACGCTCGACTGGCTCGCGGAGAACAGCTACAGGTACCTCGTCGAAAGCGGCGTGGGAGTCATCAACGGGGTGCGCCCCTACAACGGCCTCGTCGATCTCGACCGGATCGAATCGCACTTCGCCGCGCGCTGCCGCACCACCGTTCGGATCCCCTGGGACTCGCATCTGGAGACCGGAGCCGAGACGGTCGTCGAGGAACTTCAGGCCGAGACCCGTCAGGCCTATCTGGAGCTCGCCGCCGCCGTCGCGGTGGGCTTCGCCGATCCCCCCGGAAGGAGGTCATAGCCATGCAAATCCTGTCCACCACCGTCATCGCCGCGACGAAGCTCGGTGGCGATCCGAACGCCGGCGGTCTGCCGGGGAGTCCCGCCCTACAACAGCTCGTTGGAGGGCTCGCGTTCTGGGGCCTGCTCGCCGCGCTCGGTGGCCTCATCATCTCCGCGGCGGTCTGGGCGCTCAGCGCTCATGGAGGCAACTACCACCACGCCGGGATGGGCAAGCGCGGCACGCTCATCTCCGCGGGGGCGGCTCTCCTAATCGGAGCGGCGCCCGCGATCATCGCCTTCTTCGAAGACCTCGGGAACACGGTCAGTTAGCGACTGCCGTGCGACGCGTCGATGCCCAGATCGAGGCGCCACGTGGAAGCGGCGGGCGTCGGAGCTGGCTCGCGCTGGGCCTGGCAGGGGTCCTGCTGCTCGCGATCGGTGCCGCCATGGGAAGTCGGGGGTCGCCGGATTCCCGCACCATCGAGACGCTCACCGTCACCGTCTCGAGGACGGAAGGCACCGCGAGTGCCATTCCCCGCGCCTTAGCTCGCGGGAGCGACACATCCTCCGGCTACCGCCGAACGCGCGACGGCGCAGCGGCGGCGGCGACCGCTTACATCGGCGCGCTCGACGGTCCGGCGCTCCTCGATGCGCCTCGCCTGCGCGAGACCCTCACACAGATCGCCGCGGCGGAGTCTCTCGACGGCCTGGTGCGGGCCTACGAGGAGGCTGCGACGCGGACGCGCGAGCGGCTCGGCGTCGGAACCGCTCCGGAACCGGTGGTCATCCTCAGGGCCGTCCCGGTGGGCTACCGGATCGACCGCTTCACGCCCGACGCGGCAACGGTGTCTCTCTGGCGCGTCGGCATCGTCGGGAGCGGTGCAACCGTCGAGCCGCAGCAGTCGTGGAGAACCGAGACGGTCTCGCTCGTGTGGGAGCGCGGCGGCTGGAAGGTCGCATCGTTCCGAAGCTCGCCGGGACCAACACCGCCGCTCGCCCCTTCTGCGGCCACACCGGCCGGCGAGCTCTTCGTCGCGGTTCCGGAGTTCGAGGAGCTCAAGCATGCGCGGCCGTGAAGTCCTCGTTCGAGCTACCTGGCTCCGCGTCGTGCTGGTGCTGCTCGTCGCCACGTTCTCGATCGGCGTTCGGGCGACACCGGCGCCTGCGCAGATCATCCCGCCGATCGTCAACCCGTGCGACCTGCCCGGCGCCGACCTCGTCTGCGACGTGGCGGGTGACGTCGTAGGAGATGTCGCCGGTGCGGCCGGCGACTTCGTCATGCGCGGCGTGACGGTCTGGGTCACCAATGCCGCGGTCTGGGTTACAGGCAAAGTCGGCGATCTGATCGACGCGACGGCGAGCCCCGACGTGACGGCGGAGTGGTTCCGCGGCCAATACCGCTCGATGCTTTCCGTCGCAGGGGTGCTGGCCTTGCCGATGCTCCTGCTCGCTGCGATTCAGGCGCTCTTACGCCAGGACGTTTGGATTCTGCTTCGGTCCGCGTTCGGCTACCTACCGATGGCCTTCATCCTCGCCGGGGCCGCGATCGTCGGCACCGACCTCCTCATCTCGATCACCGACGACCTGTCCGCGATGGTCACCGCAAGCCTCGGCGGCGGCTCGGACAATCTCCTCGAGTCCGTCGGCGAGGCGTACAGCGACGCGATCGATGACGACTCTAGCGGCGCAGTGCCGCTCTTCGGCGTCTTCCTGGGCGCGATCATCCTCGCGATCGGAGCCTTCGTCCTCTGGCTCGAGATGGTCATTCGCGACGCGGCGATCTACATCGCAGTCTTCTTCCTGCCGCTCACCTTCATCGCCATGATCTGGCCGGCGACGAGCCGCTACGCCCGCCGACTGGTCGAGTTCCTGATCGCGGTCATCCTCGCGAAGTTCGTCATCGTCGCGATCATTGGCCTCGCATCGGCCGCACTCACGAACGCGGTCAGCGCCGAGGGGCAGGTCTTCGAGCGCATGATCGCCGGCGCGGCTCTGCTCGTTCTCGCCGCCTGGTCGCCCTTCGCCCTGCTGCGGCTCATCCCGATGATGGAGATCGCGGCCGCGAGCGTCGTGAGCCAGCGCTCCTCGATGTCCGGTGCCGCGCAGTCGGCCGGCATCTCGACGCCTGCCACCTACATGCGCCAGGCGATGGATCGCCACTCGCGGGCGTCAGCTTCGCCCGCCTCGCCGGCCGCGGCCGGAACGACCTACGGGCGCGCCGAGTCGAGCGCCGACCGATCCTCGGCTCGAGCACCGGAGATGACGCACGAGACGAGAGCCGATTCACGCGAAGCACGCCGGAGCCGGTCGGGCGCGCCCTCCGGAGCGCCGAGCGGGACAACCTACGCGCCGCCCCGGCCGAGCACCTCGACAGAGCGCACTCCCCGAGGCGAGCAACCCTCGCCGCCTGCCCCTCCGCGGCAGACGCCCCCGCCGGAGCCACCGAGGGACAGGCTCCCTACGGACGAGGAGCGCTGAGCGATGGCTGAGGACGCTCGCCGCTATCGCTTCGGACCGCTCGAGCGGCGCGGCCTGGTCGGATCGCTGCGCCCGGCCCAGGTGTTCGTGATCGCGGGCAGCCTTGTTGGGGGGGTCATCCTGATGCGCGCGCTGCCGGGCTTCGGCTTCGCCCTCGCCCTCGCCCTCGTTCTGGCGGCGCTCGCGTTCTGCTTCTGGCCGATCGCCGGCAGAGCCGCCGAGGAGTGGCTGCCGGTTGCAGGCCGATTCGCGACGAGACGCGCGCGCGGTCGCCACCGCCACCTGTCGGCCGCGCCGCAGGCCGGCGTCAGCGTCGACGGCGGCGGGCGTGTCGAAGTGGTCGTCTCCCTCCCTGCGGCGGCGGAAGGGTTGGAGTTGCTCGCCGCGCCGCTTCACGGCGACGAGGTCGGGGTGGTGAAGGATCGCCGCGCCCGCACCTACACCGCCGTCCTCGCCGTGAAGGTAACGTCGTTCGGGCTTCTCGACCGATCGGAGCAGGAGACGCGCCAGTCGGGCTGGGGCGGCGTTCTCGCGAGCCTCGCCCGCGAGGGCAGTCCGGTCAGCCGGATCCAGTGGGTCGAGCGTACCGTCCCGGCCGACGGCGACGACATCGGCCGCTACCTCGGCGAGTCCTGGGATCGGGGCACCGTGCCGCTCGAGTCGCTCGCGATGCAGTCGTACCTCGACCTGGTCGGCTCGGCGCCCGCGGTCACGAAGGATCACGAGCTCTTCGTCTGCCTTCAGATCGACGCAAAGCGAGCGTGGCGGCAGATCAAGCGGGCGGGCGGACAACACGGCGCGGATGCCGGAGCGTGCGCCGTCCTCTTCCGCGAGGTCGAGGCGCTCGGCGAGCGACTCGGCGCAGCGGATGTCCGGGTGGTCGGCGCGCTTCGACCTGGAATGCTCGCGCGCGCGATCCGCGTTGCCTTCGACCCGTGGTCGCGGCCCGGACTCGCCCGCCTTGCGGCGGCGGACGGCGAGCGCGACGGAATAGACGAGGGCGCGGCCTGGCCGGTGGCGACGGAGGCGTCCTGGGGCGCGTATAGGGCCGACGGCGCCGTGCACGCGACGTACTGGATCGCAGGCTGGCCGCGCACGGACGTCGGCGCCGCTTTCCTCTCACCTCTTCTCCTGCACGCCCAGGTCGTGCGCGCGGTCGCTGTCGCGATCGAGCCGATCTCGCCACTGCGTGCGATCCGTGAGGTCGAGGCTTCGCGGACGAGCGACCTCGCCGACGAGGAGCTCCGCGGGCGTATGGGCTTCATGGAGACGGCGCGGCGGCGGCGGATGGCCGAAGCGACGACGCGCCGCGAGGAAGAGCTCGCCGACGGCCACGCCGCCGTCCGCTTCGCGGGCTACGTCACTGTGTCGGCGCGATCGCTCGAGGAGCTCGAGCGCCACTGCTCGGAGGTCGAGCACGCGGCCCAGATGGCCCGTCTCGAGCTCCTGCGCCTCTACGCGCAGCAGGAGCAGGGCTTTACGTACACGCTTCCGCTCTGCCGGGGACTGCGATGAAGGCGAGCGGTCAGCCCGGCCACCGGACGACGACGGCGCACATCCAAGCCGCCTATCCCTTCGTTGCCGAGGGCGGCCTGGGCGGGCGCGGCGTCTACGTCGGCCGCGACGTCTACGGCGGCTCCTTCTGCTACGACCCGTGGGAGCTCTACGGCCACGAGCTGACGAGTCCGAACGCGGTCGTGATCGGGATCGTCGGCCGGGCGAAGTCGAGCCTGGTAAAGACGTACGTCTTCCGGCAATCCATCTTCGGGCGGCAGGCGTGGATCGTGGACGTCAAGGGCGAGTACGACCGGCTCGCCGGGGCGATGGGCGTTCGCCCGATCGCGCTCTCCCCCGGCGGCTCGGTGCGGCTCAACCCGCTGACGCCGCGCGGCGGTCCCGCGCGTCAGCTGAACTTGCTCTACAGCGTCGCGGCGGCCGCGCTCGAGCGGCCGCTAACGCCGGAGGAGAAGCGCGCGGCGCAGGAGGCGCTCCGTGTCCTTGAACGCCGCTCCGACGGCGAGCCGACGCTTCCCGCCGCCGTCGACGTCCTCATCCATCCGCCCGGCGAGATGGCGGAAGCACTCGCCATGACGCTCGAGGAGCTCGCGGTGGCTACCCGGCCGATGGCGTTCGCGCTCGACCAACTCTGCTCGGGGAACCTGCACGGGA
>JBBDMP010000015.1:6036-7861 GCA_040878265.1 Gaiellales bacterium
ACCCGGCCGATGGCGTTCGCGCTCGACCAACTCTGCTCGGGGAACCTGCACGGGATGTTCGACGGCCCGACGACGACCGGCCTCGACCTCGACGCGCCGCTCGTCGTCCTGAACCTCCGCGCTGTCCTGAACACGCAGACGACGGCCCTCGGCATCCTCATGACCTGCGCGACCGCCTGGCTCCAAGCGATGATCGAAGCCGAGTCCGACGAGCGAAGCGCGAAGCGGATCGTCGTCGTGGATGAGGCGTGGCGGATCCTCTCGAACCTCGGCATCGGCGAGTGGCTCCAGCAGTCGTTCAAGCTCTCGCGCGGCCTCGGCGCGCAGAACATGGTCGTGATGCACCGGCTGTCCGACCTGCGCTCTGCCGGTGCGGAAGGGTCGCGCGAGGTGCGCCTCGCTGAGGGCCTCCTCGCTGACGCCGAGACGAAGATCATCTACGCCCAGCCCCCCGATCAGCTTGCGGCGACGCGAGAGCTCCTCGGCCTGACGGACACCGAAGCGGAGCTCCTGCCGCACCTGCGCCGTGGCTGGGCGCTCTGGAAGGTCGGGCAGCGCTCGTTTCTCGTGCAGCACCGGCTGTCAGCGTTCGAGCGCGAGCTCGTCGACACAGACGCGCGCATGGCGGTGAGGGCGGCGGCGTGAACGCCGGCAGAATGCCGCCCCGCTTTCCGCTCCCCGGCCCGGAGCCGAATCCGGTCGAGACGCTCGCATTCGCGATCCTTGGGCTCGCCGCGGCGGTGGGAGTGGCGCTCTGGCTCACGGGGGAGCTCTCGGGTCGCGTCTTCGGCGGTGCCTGGCCGAGCGTAAGTGCGGGCGAGATGGGAGGCGTGCTGGCTCGGTTCGCGGAACATGCGGGTGATCCGCGCGAGGCCTGGCCGGCTCGGCAGCGCGGCCTGATCCCGGGTCCGGCCGCCTTCTACGCGACGCTCGGAGTCGCTCTCAGCCCGCTCGCCGGCGCCGGCTTCGTCCTGCTTCGCCGACGGCGGGCCGCTGCGACGAGGGGCGAAGCGGCCGCACGCTGGGCGCGGGGACGCGATCTTCGTGCCCTTCGCGTTCGCGAGCCGCAGCCCGGCAGGCTGACGCTCGGACTGGTGGACGGCCGCCTCGTCGCCGCCGAACCGCGCCAGTCGGTGATCGTGGTCGGGCCGGTTCAGACCGGCAAGACGACCGGCTTTGCCGTTCCCGCGATCCTCGAGTGGCAAGGCCCGGTTGTCGCCACCTCCGTGAAGACGGACCTCCTGCGGGAGACGATCGCCGCGCGGTCGGCGATCCCGGACGCGCACGTCTGGGTCTACGACCCCACCGGCGGGACCGGCATGGAGGCCGCCGGGTGGACGCCGCTGGCGGCGTGCACGACCTGGCAGGGAGCGCAGCGCGTCGCTGCATGGCTCGCCTCGGCCGCGCGCCGCGACGGTCATGGCATCGAGAACGCCGAGTTCTGGTACGCGGCCGCAGCGAAGCTCCTGGCGCCCATCCTCTTTGCAGCGGCCGTCTCCGAACGAACGATGGCCGACGTCGTGCGATGGGTCGACACGCAGTCGCAGGAGGACATTTTCGACGCGCTCGAGGCGAGCGAGGAAGAGGCGGCAGTGACGGCCTTCCAGGCCTCCTCGCTCCGCGACGACCGCACCCGCTCAGGGGTCTACACGACGGCCGAGACCGTCCTCGCAGCCTACGCCGATCCTGGCGTGCTCGAGTCGGCGCTCAAGTCAGAGCTTCGAGCGGATCGGCTGCTCGACGGCGGCCGGCACACCGCCTACCTTTGCGCCCCGTCGCACGAGCAGCGCCGCCTGCAGCCGCTCTTCGCGACGCTCGTCCAGGA
>JBBDMP010000016.1:0-1477 GCA_040878265.1 Gaiellales bacterium
TGGAGCGAGCCGGTGTCGAGGTTGTCGACGCAGACGACCCGATGGCCTTCCGCCAAGAGGTAGTCGCAAAGGTGCGAGCCGAGGAAGCCGGCACCGCCGGTGACCAGGGAGGTTTTCATAGACTTAGAAGTCCTCGGAGGACGCTTCGGATCATAGACCCCTCTTCTGAAGAGTCGACGCACGGCCTCCAAAGCTTTACCAAGTTCTAACCCCTCGGCCCAGCGGTTGACCCGCGGGCTTAGTGAGCGGTAACTTACTTAGCAGTGACACCTGTGGCAGCGCGAAAAAGCGCCGAGATCCGGCGCGAGGAAGTCCTGCAGGCAGCGCTCAAGGAGTTCGCCCGCTCCGGCCTGCACGGGACTTCGACCGAGGCGATCGCACGGCGTGCAGGTGTCTCGCAGCCGTACCTCTTCCGCCTCTACGGGACGAAGAAGGACCTCTTCCTGGCGACGTGCGCCCGCTGCTTCGAGCTGGTCCTGGCCGCGTTCCGGGAAGCGGCGGAAGGGCACGAGGGCCCGGAGGCCTTGAAGGCAGCGGGACAGGCCTACGGCCAGCTGCTCAAAGACCGGGAGATGCTCCTGGCCCAGATGCAGATGTACGTCGCCTGCGAGGACCCGGACGTCCGGCGCGCCGCCCGCCGCGGCTTTGCCGAGCTCTATCGCTACGTCGAGCGGGCCTCAGACGCGAGCCCGGCGGAGCTCCGCGACTTCTTCGCCCGCGGAATGCTCATGAACGTCGCCGCCGCGATGGATCTGCCCGAGATCTGCTCCCCGGACGGAGCCTGGGCCCGCCGTCTGCTGCGCGAGAAGCAGTAGCCGCCGCAGATCGGCGAGGCTCAGCTCTCCTGAGCGCTGGTCGCGGTTCGACTCCATGTCGAACCACATCGCGAAGAGGAGGAGCTGGAGGCCGGAGATGACGAAGAGCGCGACGAGCACGATCGTCGCGAAGGGAATCGGGTTACCGGCCAGGCGTAGTCCGGTCTCGACGAGGCCGAGAGCGACTCCGCCGCCGAAGAGCGCAAGACCGAGCATGTAGAAGAGCACGAGCGGGTGAAAGTCCCGGATGACGTACTTCTGCCAGAGTCGCCAGAAGAACCCTTTGGCGAGGAGCCAGGAGATGCGCGGGACGACCCGGCGAAGCCGGATGCCGCTTTGCTCCCCGACCCCGTAGATCGGGCGAGAGGGGAAGTCGCGGACCCGGCGATTCCAGACGTTCAGGTGCACGAGCATGTCGTTCGGGAAGCCGTAGTTGCGGTAGATCCGGTCGAGGTCGAGCAGCTCGAGCGTCTCGAGGTTGATCGCCGTGTAGCCGGACTGCGAGTCGGCGACGTGCCAGTAGCCCGAGGCGATCTTCGTCAGGAAGGAGAGCAGCGCGTTGCCGAGGTACCGGTAGCGCGGGATGACGTGCCAGGCCTGGCCCGTAAAGAGGCGGTTCGCCTTCGCGTAGTCGCACTCGCCCGACGCGACCGCGTGCACGA
>JBBDMP010000017.1:0-1471 GCA_040878265.1 Gaiellales bacterium
GGACTACCGCTTCCGCCAGCGAGGCTTCGCCTCGTCGTCGGGGGCACGACCGACGCGAGCTGGTTCCTCGAGAGCGGCCGCGCGACGGCTGAGACCATCCGAGCCGCCGCCGCCCGCCACGGAGCCGATCTGGGCGAGATCGAGCGCTTGCTCGACTTCGGCTGCGGTTGCGGACGCGTCACCCGCCACTGGCGCAACCTCGGCGCTGCGGTCCACGGGTCCGACTACAACGCCGAACTCGTCGATTGGTGCAGGCGCAATCTCTCCTTCGCCACCTTCACGACGAACCGCCTCGCCCCGCCGCTCCCGCTTTCCTCCGAGAGCGTCGACGTCGCCCACGCCGTCTCCGTGCTCACCCATCTCCCGGAGGACTTGCAGCAGGCTTGGCTGGCCGAGCTGCGACGGGTGCTCCGCCCGGGAGGGCTGCTCCTCGTGACCACGCACGGCGACCGCTATCTCGACCGCCTCGACGCCGACGAGCGGGATTCCTACGAGCGCGGCGAGCTCGTCGTGCGCTGGGAGTCGGTCGCCGGCACGAACCTCTGCACCGCCTTCCACCCGGAGCGCTACGTCCGCGAGAAGCTCGCGGGCGGCGAGCTCGACCTACTCGAGTTCGCGCCCGAGGGAGCTGTCGGAACGCCCGATCAGGACTTGATCGTCTTGCGCCGGACCGAGAGCCCCCAGGCGCGGCCGGACGCAAACAGCTGATCCGCGTCGAGCTCGTCGACCCAGCCGATGAAGTGCTTCTCGGGGTTGTCGGGCGTCGCGCCGTACAACGCCGCGCGCGCCGCGAGCTCCTCGTCCATCTCGCCGAACTCGCCGCGCTCGAGCGCGGCGAAGCGCTCCTCCGACGCTGGCCCCTCTGCGTAGCCCTTACCCATGAAGTGACTCTATGTGCGCGGGCCGGATCGTGCCCACTCGTTCAGGTCGTACCAGTGCGTGTCCTGAAGAGCGGCCGCGATTCTTGGGTCGGTGTGCGTTGGGTTGAAGACGTTGTGCTCGAGGTCGGCGCAGATCGCGATCGCCTCCCGCGGCACTTCGGGGATGTTGACGAGCACCTCAGCGGGTAGCTCGGCCTCTGCGACCGAGTAGTGCTTGAAGTGCAGGTCCGGCGCGATCTCGAGCAGCATCGGCCAGTCGGGGCAGCTGCGCGTGCTCACGGCACCGGGATTCGGGGCTTGTAAGCGGGGACCTCCCGCACGAGCGCCGCCAGGACGCGGATGAAGGCGGGATCGTCGTTCAGCGACTCGATACGGTCGAGCTCGAGCCCGAGCTCGGCCGCCTTCTCGCGGGCCTCGACGTCGATGTCCCAGAGGATCTCGAGGTGGTCGGCGACGAAGCCGACCGGAGCGACGAGCACCTTGCGCACACCCTCGGCGTGGAGCCGCTCGAGCTCGCCCAGGATGTCCGGGCCGAGCCACGGCTCGCCGGTCGCGCTCTCGCTCTGGAAGGCGAAGGACCAGCTCTCCAC
>JBBDMP010000018.1:0-1465 GCA_040878265.1 Gaiellales bacterium
TCGCGATCGACTCGGCGAGCGAGCGCCGGCTGGGCAAGCTCCAGATCGGGACGACGCGGCGCGGGATCGGCCCGGCCTATGCGGACAAGGCAGCTCGGCTCGGCATCCGGATCCAGGACATCCTCGACCCGAAGATCCTGCGCCAGAAGTTCGAGACCGCGCTCGCGGAGAAGAACGCGTTGCTCGACGAGCCGCTCGAAGCCGCCGATCTCGCGGATCGGATGGAGGAATGCGCGATCCGTCTGCGGCCGTACGTTGCCGACACGTCGCTCCTCGTCGAGCGGGCGCTGCGGGAGGGAAAGCAGGTGCTCCTCGAAGGGGCGCAGGGCACGTTGCTCGACCTCGACCACGGGACGTATCCGTTCGTGACCTCGTCGAACCCGACCGCGGGGGCGGCCGCGACGGGGGTGGGCATCGGCCCGACGAGGATCGACCGGGTGCTCGGTGTCGCGAAGGCTTACGTCACACGCGTGGGCGAGGGCCCATTCCCCACGGAGATCGAGGGCGACGACCAGCAGCGAGTCCGCGAGCTCGGGCGCGAGTACGGCACGACCACCGGCCGCGAACGCCGGTGCGGCTGGCTCGACCTCGTCGGGCTGCGCTTCGCCGCGCGGGTGAACGGGATGACTGCTCTCGCACTCACGAAGCTCGACGTCCTGTCCGCGTTCGACGAGCTCCCGATCTGCGTCCGCTACCGGCTCCCCGACGGAAGCGAGACAGACGAGTTTCCCGCCCACCAGAGCGACTTCCACCACGCCAGACCGGTGTACGAGATTCTCCCCGGATGGCGGGAGCCGCTTGACGGGGCGGTGGACGTCGCCGGGCTTCCGGAGCCGGCTCGACGCTACGTTGACTTCGTCGAGGAAGCAATCGGTGTCCCCGTCTGCATGATCGGGACGGGTGCCGAGCGCGAGCGCGTCGTCACTCCTCCAGGTCAGCCGGTGTATTCACGTTCCTGAGCTCCTCGGGGCTCGCGTAGACGACGCGGTGCTCCAGCTCGGCGACCGCGTCGCGAAGCGCGAGCTCGTCCGCCGCGATCCGGCGCTCGAGGACGGGCAGGCACGAGCGTTTGAACGCCGCCGGTAGCGGGCCGGTCTGCGGCACCGCCGCGTCGACCGCGTCCGCTGCGCGGGCAAGCACCTGGAGCAGCCTGGGAGTCACGTACGGCATGTCCGTCGGCAGGACGACGCACGTGTCGCTCGAGGCGAGCCGCAGGGCCGCGGCCACGCCGACGATCGCGGCGCGTGTCTCGCTTCCGTCGTCGAGCACCTCGAACGGGAGCGGCAACGCATCGGCCGCCTTCCCGACGACGATCACCTCGCCGAAGGCCTGGGTGAGAAGCGCATGGGCGTGCTCGGCGAGGATCGTCCCGCCAAAGGGCGCGAGGGCCTTCGGCGACCCGAAGCGCCGACTCGCCCCGCCGACGAGCAGGGCGCCGGTTACGCCTCGATTCGCCAGGGCTCGG
>JBBDMP010000019.1:0-7705 GCA_040878265.1 Gaiellales bacterium
TCTCCTCTTGAGGCGGTTTTGAAGACCGGCTGGGCCACCGGGCCCGGGCCGCTCCACGAAACAAAGTACCGCCTCAGCTCGTTCTGGCTCTCCTCCGCAGAACCCGCTCGTCACCGATCCGGCGAGTGACGCCGTCCGCGTCCAGCCGCTCCAGGATGAGCTGCGCGGGCTTGCGTCCGGTCCCGAGCAGGTCGCGAAGGTGGGCCAGCGTGATGGATCCCGTCCGCTCGCACTCTTCGACGACGATCCGGCGCGCCTCGTCGTAGGCGCGCGAGCCGAGCGCAAGGCCGTCGCCGAGGCGGACGAGCCGCCCCTCGGCCTCGAGGTAGCGGGCCAGCTCTGCATCGTCGAGTTTCACGGGCGTGAAGCCTGACTCGGCGAGCTCGTCCTCGACCTGCTGGGCTGCCTCGGCGCGGTCGCCGAGCGAAGGGGAGCCACCGGGGAGGTAGAGCTTCGAGCCGCGCAGCTCGAGGCCGAGGAGAGGCATGACGTCGCGTGCCCAGGGCTGCGACGGGAGCGGGATGCCGGGGTCGAGCGGGTCGGCCTCCGCCAACCGACCGTGAAGATCACCTCGCAGCGTCTCTAGCCACGCCGCGGAGAACACCCAATCGCCGGCCCGCTCAGTTCCAGCCAGAGACAGGTCCCGCAGCGAGTCGGCTCGGACCGGCGCATGCACGAGCTTTGCCGCGTCTCCGCGCTCCACGAGCTCGAACCGCGTTGCGTCCGAATGGCGTGGGGGCGTCGGGTCGAGCACGACGCCTCCTCCGATTGTCGTCCCCGCGCGCAACACCACACGGTCGCCGCGGGCTGCGACTGCAGGGGACGCGAGCCGGAGCTGCGCGTAGCGTTCGCCGGCCCGCACGACGCGGGCGTAATGCTCCGCTGTGCCATGGTGGACGTGCAGGCGCGTCCCGTCGGGAACGTCTTCGAGCAGATCGAGGGCCACGTCGAGGCGGTAGCTCACCGGGTAGGCCCCGGGCTCGACGAGAGCGTCGCCCCGCCGCAGGTCGTCGCGTTCGATCCCGGGGAGAGCCACGGCGACGCGCTGCCCGGCCTCGGCCCGCTCGACCGGGCGGTCGTGAACCTGGACGCTCCGCACGCGGACGCGACGGCCGCCCGGCTCGGCCGCGAGCTCGTCGCCGGTGCCGATGGAGCCCGACCAGAGCGTGCCGGTCACGACAGTGCCGATGCCCCTGAGCGTGAAGACCCGGTCGACGAAGAGCCGGGTCGGGCCGGTGCCCCTGCGCTCCCCCGCCCGGTCGGCGGCCTCGGCCAGTGCCTGCCGCAGCTCGTCGAGCCCTTCTCCGGTCCGCGCGCTCGTCACGATCAGCGGGGCGTTCGGAACGAGCTCGCGGGCCTCCTCGACGGCGAGCTCTCGCATCTCGGCGTCGACGGCGTCGGCCTTCGTCACCGCCACGACCCCGTGCTCGATCCCGAGGATCCGGATGATCGCCAGGTGCTCGCGCGTCTGCGGGCGGGCACCCTCGCCCGCGTCGACGACGAGGAGGAAGAGGTCGATGCCGGTTGCGCCGGCGACCATGTTCCGGACGAACCGCTCGTGGCCCGGGACGTCGACGAGCGAGAGCCGTCGGCCGTCGGGCAGGTCGAGCGGGGCGTAGCCAAGGTCGATCGAGATGCCCCGTTCGCGCTCCTCCGGCAACCGGTCGGTGTCCTTGCCCGTGAGGGCGCGAACGAGCCAGGTCTTCCCGTGGTCGATATGCCCGGCGGTGCCTACGGTGAGCGGCATGCCTTCACGGCCGCCGCAACTTCGTCGACCTCCGGGTCGGAGAGTGTCCGGCAGTCGAGCAGGAGGCGGCCGTCGCGCACGATCCCGATGACGGGTGGATCGCCGAGCCGAAGCGGCGCGGCGAGCTCCTCCTCGAGCGCGCACGCATAGCTCTCGATCTCGGCCAGCGGCAAGGCGCCGCCGCCGGCACGCGCGACGGTTGGCTCGACGGTCCCGCCGGCGAGCTCCGCCAGGCGCTCGGCCCGTGTCCGCACGGCCGCCGCGGGCTCCTCGAGCATGCGCAGGACCGGGAGCCGCGTCCGCGCCGAGCGGTAGGCCGCCAGCGTGCCTTCCAGGGCGGCGAGCGTGAGCTTGTCCGCCCGGAGCGCGCGCTGGAGCGGATGCCGGCGCAGCCGCTCGACGAGGTCGGCGCGGCCGACGACGATCCCCGCCTGGGGGCCGCCGAGAAGCTTGTCGCCCGAGAACGTGACGAGGTGCGAGCCCGCCTCGAGGCTCGAGCGCACCGTCGGCTCGTCCCCGAGCGGGGCGAGGACGCCCGAGCCGAGGTCGTCGACCAGGAGGACGCCGGCTCGCTCGGCCAGGCGGGCGAGCTCGCGCAGCTGCGTCTGCTCGGTGAATCCGACAATGCGGAAGTTCGACTGGTGCACACGCAGGATCACGGCCGTGCGCTCGGTCAGCGCGCGCTCGTAATCGGCGAGCCGGGTGCGGTTCGTCGTCCCGACTTCGACGAGCCTAGCGCCCGAGCGCGTCAGCACATCCGGGATGCGGAAGCCGTCGCCGATCTCAACCAGTTCGCCCCGGGACACGAGCACTTCCCGGCCTTCGGCCAGCGCGGCGAGGGCGAGGAGGACGGCTGCGGCGTTGTTGTTGACGACGAGCGCCGCTTCGGCCCCGGTCACGGCGCGCAACGTGGCCGCGACATGGTCCTGGCGCGAGCCGCGCGCCCCGGACTCGAGCTCGAACTCGAGGTTCGAGTAGCCGCGCCCCACTTCGTCGACGCGGGCAAGCGCTTCCTGGGAGAGCGGCGCCCGGCCGAGATTCGTGTGCACGACGATGCCTGTCGCGTTGAGGACGCGGCGCAGGCGTGGGGCGAGCAGCGCGGCGGCCTCGGCCTCGGCGCGCTCGACGAGGTCGCCGGCCTCGAATCCGGCCTGGAGGTCCTCCCGGGCGCGCTCGAGCGCCGCGCGGACCGCCCGAAGCGCCAGCTCGCGGCCGTGCCGCTCGGCCAAGGCGCTCAGGCGCTCGTCCCCGAGGAGCTGGTCGACCGAAGGCAGCTCCCGAAGAGGGTTACGGGGGGTCACTGGGGAAATGATATTGGCCTGACTGCGCAGTACCCTTTTGCCAGATGACCGAGATCGCCGCACGCATCCAGCGAATGAGCCGCCTGAGCGCCGGTCTCATGGCGCTCGCGCTCCTGGCCATGGCGGCCAGTGCCGCCCTCTTCATCCGCGCTTTGACTCTCCGCGACTCCGTGCTGCCAGGCGTCCAGGTTGCGGGCATCGAGGTCGGCGGCCTCGAGCGGGCCGACGCGCGGGCGCGCATTGCCGAGAACCTCTCGGCGCGCTTGCACACGCCCGTGGAGGTGGCCCTCGGTCAGGCGCGCTTCACCGTCGTGCCGGCAGAGCTCTTCGAGCTCGATGCCGCCGCGACGGAACGCCGCGCCTTCGCGGCCGGACGCGGTTCGGTGACGGCGCGACTCGGCGCCCTCGCCACGCCTTCCGGGCTCGAACAGCACGTCGAGCCGCTGCTCACAACGCGTGCCGAGGGGCGAATCGACATCTTCCGGCAGATCTTCGACGCCACAGAGCGGCCCGTGCCGGCACGGCTCCGCCTGAACGGCCTCGAGCCGATCGTCATTCCGGGCCGCCCGGGCACGACGGTCGACCAGTCCGCGCTCCTCGGGAGCATCCAGGCGGCCGCACTCGCCGGTGTGAGCGCGATCGGCGTCGACCCGGTCAGGCTCGAGCCTTCGCTCCGGACCGGCGAAGCTGAGCGCGCAGCAGCGGCCGCGCGAACGCTCCTCGCCGCGCCCGTTGCGATCGACCGACGCGGTGAACGCCTCGGCCTTCTGACCCCCGTGCAACTCGCCCGCATGCTCAGCTTCGTCGCCGTCGACGGCGAGTACCGGCTGGCGCTCGACCACGACCTTCTTGCGCGGAGAACCGTGCCTCTCGCCAGGCCGTTCCTGCGCAAGCCCGTGGACGCTCATTTCAAGGCGAAGGGCAAGCGGGTGCGCGTCGTTCCCGGCCGTCCTGGGACCCGCGTCGACGCGGTGGCGCTCGAAGCAGCCGTTCTCTCAGGGGCACGCAGCATCCCGCTTCCGCTGACGAACCTCACGCCCCGCTTCACGACCCAGGACGCCTACGCGCTCGGCATCCGTCAGCGGGTCTCGACCTTCACGACCGACATGGGCGAGTCGTCGTCGAACCGGATCTGGAACGTGCAGCTGCTCGGCCGCTACCTGGACGGGACGATCCTGCAGCCGGGCCAGACCTTCTCCTACAACAAGGTCATGGGCCCGCGGACGATCGAGCGCGGCTTCCGCGAGGGGCAGATGATCTGGAACGGCGTCCTCGTCCCCTCGATCGGCGGCGGCGTCTGCCAGACCGCGACGACGATCTTCAACGCCGCCTTCGAGGCCGGCCTGCCGATCAAGGACCGGCTCAACCACTCCTTCTACATCAGCCACTATCCGCTCGGGCGCGACGCGACCGTGTCCTGGGGTGGGCCTGACTTCGTCTTCAGGAACGACCTCGACCACGCAATTCTGATCAAGGCGCATGGGACGCCGTCGACCTTCACCGTCAGCTTCTACGGGACGAAGCAGAAGCGCAAGGTCGTGGCGACCACGAGCGAGCAGACGAACTGGCGCTCGCCGTACCTTCAGTACGCGATCGATCCCAACGCGCCTGCGGGCTCGGTGCGCACCACCGGGGGCGGGGGACCCGGCTTCGACGTCACCGTCTACCGCAAGGTGTTCGAGGACGGGAAGATCATCCGCCGGGACAAGTTCGTCTCGAGGTATACGCCGCAGAACCCGACGGCGGTCTACGGGGCCGGCTCGACCCCGCCGGGCCCCTACTTCTACCTTCCGGGGTAAAATCTCGGCCGCCATGAGGCCTGATGCCGCGACCCTGCGCTGGGCGGTCCTTCCGGGGGGCGGGCTACTCGCAGACGTCCTCCTCGTCGCCGGCGGCGCGGGGTTCGTGGCGCTCGCGGCTCAAGTCTCGATCGCACTTCCGTTCACGCCGGTCCCGATTACCGGCCAGACCTTCGCCGTGCTGCTCGTCGGGGCAGGGCTCGGTGCGGTGCTCGGCCTGGCCAGCCTCGGGCTCTACCTGTTCGTGGGTGCCCTCGGTGCTCCGGTGTACGCGGAGGGGCAGCGGGGCTGGGACGTGCTCACAGGCCCGACGGGCGGCTACATCGTCGGCTTTGTGCTCGCCGCGGGGTTGGCGGGCTATCTCGCCCAGCGCCGCTGGGATCGTCGTTTCTCCTCCGCGGTGGCCGCCATGCTCACCGGGAACGTCGTGATCTACCTCGTCGGCCTGCCCTGGCTCGCCGAGCAAATCGACGCGGGGCTCGAGGGGACGCTCGAGGCGGGCCTCTACCCCTTCGTCGTCGGTGATCTGCTCAAGCTCTACCTCGCAGGCGCTCTTTTGCCCGCTGCATGGGCGCTTGTGGGGCGGGTTCGGCGTTAAGCCTGCCGGGTAGGACCCTTCTGTAAGCAAACGACGAGAGGAGGGGTCAATGGCTCACGTCGAAGAGTCGATCGTGGTCAACGTTCCTGTCTCGAGCGCGTACAACCAGTGGACGCAGTTCGAGGAGTTCCCCCGCTTCATGGAGGGCGTGGAGTCGGTCACGCAGAAGGACGACACGCACCTGCACTGGGTCGCCGAGATCGGCGGCGAGCGGAGGGAGTGGGACGCCGAGATCACCGAGCAGGTTCCGGACCAGCGAGTCGCCTGGAAGGCGATCGGCGGTCACGGGAACTCGGGGGTCGTGACGTTCCAGCCTGCGGACGAGGGCAGCACGAAGGTGACCGTTCGCATGGAGTACGAGACCGAGGGCCTGAAGGAGCAGATCGGCAGCGCGCTCGGAGTCGACAGCCGGCGCGTGAAGGGTGACCTCGAGCGCTTCAAGGAGTTCATCGAGGCGCGCGGTCAGGAGACCGGCGCCTGGCGCGGCGAGGTCGAGTCGGGCGAGCGCGTCAGGTAGTTACTGCACGTCCGCTTTGGCGGGGGCGGCTGTCGGCTCGGTGCACCTGCGCTCGTAGCAGGTGACCACGGTCGTCACCGCCTCCGCCGCGTCGTCCGTGACGAAGAGGAGGCGCTCGTCATCGGGCGAGATCATCCCGTCGGGGAGCAGCCGGCCGTGGATCCAGTCGAGCAGATCGCGCCAGTAGTTGGAGTCGAAGAGGACGACGGGGAAGTTCGAGATCTTCCCGGTCTGGATCAGCGTCAGCGCCTCGAAGAGCTCGTCCAGGGTGCCGAAGCCGCCAGGGAGGATGACGAAGCCCTCCGCGGCCTTTACGAACATCGTCTTGCGCACGTAGAAGTGACGGAACGTGACGCCGATGTCGAGGTAGGGGTTGGAACCCTGTTCGTGCGGGAGCTCGATGTTGAAGCCGATCGAGAGGCCTCCCGACTCCTGGGCGCCGCGGTTGGCCGCCTCCATCACGCCGGGGCCACCTCCCGTGACGACGGCGAAGCCCGCCTGCGCGAAGCGGCCGCCGATGTCCCGCGCTGACTCATAGGCCGTATGTCCCTCGCGCACGCGCGCAGACCCGAAGATCGACACGGCCGGACGCGCAATCTGCTCGACGGCCGAAAACCCCTGGAAGAACTCGTCCGCGATGCCCCGAACGTGCAGGCGCGCCGCGCCGTCGTCACTCTCGAGGATTCGCTTGTCGTCCACGCGGGCTAGAAAGTTCGCTCGATGTGGCTCGCACTCATCGCGAGT
Source organism: Gaiellales bacterium (assembly GCA_040878265.1). GTDB lineage: Bacteria > Actinomycetota > Thermoleophilia > Gaiellales > Gaiellaceae > JBBDMP01. The sequence continues at coordinate 6,707 of JBBDMP010000019.1, forward strand.
GCCAGAAGACCGGCGAGGCCGACGTACGTGACGCCGACCGTGACCCGCTGCCACGTCGGAATGCGGTAGTACTCCGCGGCAGCCGGATTCTTCCGCTCCCTCCAGCGGCGCCAGAGCTCGAAGCCGCCGAGGACGAGCACGAGGATGAGGATGGGGTTCGGGGCGAGGATGGTCAGCCCGATGAGCCCGAGCAGGCCGACCGCCCACAGCGCCGGATGGATGGCCGCGACGGCGCGTCCGCCGTCGAGCGGCACGATCGGGAGCAAGTTGAAGAGGTTGAGCAGGAAGCCCGTGAAGGCGAGCGCGATGAGCAGGTCCGAATCGAGCGCCTCGCCGGCCGCCCAGACTCCGGCCGCGCCGAGGCTGCCGAGAATCGGCCCCGCGAGCGCGACCTGTGCCTCCCGCCAGACGTCATGCGGCATCTGCTTCATCCCGACGACGGCTCCGAGGAAGGGGATGAAGAGCGGGGCCGTCGCGGGCACACCCTGGCGGCGCAACTCGAGCACGTGGCCGATCTCGTGGACGAAGAGCAACAGGACGAACCCGACCGCGAAGCGCCAGCCCCAGATCCAGGCGTAGGCGGCCACGGAGACGAGCATCGACGCCGACGTCGCGAAGACCTTGAACTTGAAGATCGCCAGCGCGGCGGCCTTGAACTTGAAGACGAGGTAGCCGAGGGCCGCGAGCGGCACCCAGAGCTTCTTCGCCAGCTCGCGCAGGCGGCCCTGGGGGTGGATCGGCTCGTAGTCGCGGAGCGGAGCCTCGGGATCGGGCGAGAGCTGGCTCACCTACTCATCGTAGCGGCGGGGCGATTCAGGTCCGGCCAGGCTTCTGCCGATACAGCCCACCAGATGAGACGAGCCGCCGCACTCGCCCTCTTCTCTGCTCTGGCGCTCGCCGTTCCGGCGAGCGGCTCGGCGCATTCGGGCGCGCCCTACTGGACGCGCGTGAAGGCCGAGATCGTGGTCGCCACGAGCGGCCGCCTCGCCGACGCGTTCG
>JBBDMP010000020.1:0-7634 GCA_040878265.1 Gaiellales bacterium
TCATGCCGGCGATCGTGGATGCGTCGAAGGCCTACGCGACGCTCGGCGAGATGTGTGACGCGCTCCGGAGCGTCTGGGGCGTGTGGCGCGAGACGCCGGTCTTCTAGCTGAAGCTGGCCCTTTAATGAGTGCGGTGACGACCAACGGCGCCGTCCTCTCTATCCGCGGCCTCGAGCGTCGCTTCGGCGAGCACGAGGTCATCCGCAAGCTGGACCTTTCCCTCGGCCCGGGCGAGCGCGTCGCACTGTGGGGGCCCAATGGCTCGGGGAAGACGACAGTGCTGCGTTGCATCGCGGGCACGATCGCGCCGAGCGGCGGCGAGATCCGGGTCGGGCCGCACCCGGCCGGCGAGCTCGAGGCCCGCAGGCTCGTCGGCGCCTCGCTCTCGCAGGAGCGCTCCTTCTACCTGCGGCTCTCCGGGCACGCGAACCTGCTCTTCTTCGCCCGCGTGCGCTTCGGCGACGAGCGTGAGGCCGCGCGGCACGTAGCCGCGGTCGAGGAGGAGTTCGAGCTCGGCGAGTTCGCTCCGCAGCGCGTCGATCGCTGCTCGAGCGGCATGATCCAGCAGCTCGGCCTCGGGCGGGCGCTGCTCGGCGATCCCGCGCTCCTCCTCCTCGACGAGCCGACGAAGTCGCTCGACGCCGCCGCCCGGAAGAGGCTCTGGAGCGCGCTCGAACGGCGACCGGGGACGGCGGTGCTGATGGCCACTCATCTCGAGGAGGACCTCGCGCGCTGTGGCGAGCGTGTCCAGCTTCCCGTCTAGCCGCCCTCGTGGGACCGTCGTGGCTGCCGTCGTCCGGCGCGACTACCACGTCGCGCGTTCGTACCGGCTCCCTTTCGTGCTCGATCTCTTTTACGGCGTCATCAATCTCGTTGTCTTCTTCTTCATCTCACGGACGTTCGGCGACACGGCGGCGGATCTGGACGCGGCGCCGGACTACTTCTCGTTCGCCGCCGTCGGGATCGCCCTCATGATCGTCCTTGCGGCGGCGAGCACGGGGCTTGCCGCCCGCATCCGCGAGGAGCAGCTGACCGGGACGCTCGAGGCCCTCGTCGCCCAGCCGCTGACGACGACGGAAGTGGCCCTCGGGCTGGCCGGCTTCCCGTTTCTCTTCGCCATCGTCCGGGCCGGGTTCTACATCCTCGTCGCGGCCGCCTTCATGGGACTCGACATCTCCGAGACGGACTGGATCGGGTTCGCGAGCGTCCTGCTCGTGGCCGGCGTGGCCCTCTCTGGCCTCGGCGTCCTCTTCGGCGCGCTCGTGCTCCTCGTCAAACGAGGGGAGGTCTTGGCCGGCATGGTGACCACGGGGATGGGCCTCGTCAGCGGCGCCTTCTTCCCCGTCTCCGTCCTACCGGACTGGCTCGAGCCGCTCGGAGCGATCATGCCGACGCGCTTTGCCTTCGACGGTCTCCGCGACGCCATCTTCCGCGGCGAGGGCTGGGGTGGGGATGTGCTCGCGCTGACCGGCTTCGCCACCCTCTCCCTCCCGCTTGCCATCTTCGTGTTCCACGAAGCGCTTCGCCACGCGCGGCGCACGGGCAGCCTCGGGCAGTACTGACATGCCGTCCGAGCGCCTTGACAGCCGTGCGGCCGCCGTCGCGCTCGGACTCGTGCTCGAGGCGGCCACCGTCGAGGTGGCAGAAGCGCTGGGCCGTGACGGCGTCCGGGCGATCGTCCTCAAGGGCCCGGCCGTGGCGCGCTGGCTCTACGAGGACGACCCGGCCCGCACGTACGTCGACGTCGACCTGCTCGTCGCGCCGGACCTTCTTCGCGCCGCAGGGGCGACGCTCGGCCGCCTGCGCTTTCGCCGGGTGCACGGTTCCGCACACGCGGAGGTGTGGGCGCGGCGGGCCGACAGCGTCGTCGTCGACCTGCATTCCTCGCTGGTCGGCGTAGCCCCCAGCGCGTCGGCGTGGGAGATCCTCGAGGCCGCGACGGAGCCGATGGCGCTTGGTGCGGCCACGGTGGAGGTGCTCGACCGGCCCGCGCGCGCTCTCCACGTCGCCCTCCACGCGGCCCAGCACGGGTACGGGGACGAGCGCACGCTGGCCGATCTCGAGCGCGCGCTCGATCGTGCCGCTCCGGCCGAATGGGACCGGGCGGCTGAGCTGGCAGCCCGGCTGGGTGCCGAGAGCGCCTTCGCCACCGGCCTGCGACTGCTTCCCCGCGGCCGCGAGGAGGCGATGCGCCTCGGGCTTCCCGAGAGCCGCTCCATCGAGACTGCAGTTCGCGCCGAGGGAGCGCCTGCAGGAGTCCTCGGCCTGTACCGCTTCTTGAAGACACCGGGGGTGCGCGCCCGGGCTCGCCTCCTGGCGGACGAGGTTTTTCCGGCGCCGGCCTTCCTGCGAGGCGTTTCGCCGCTCGCCAGACGGGGGCGGCTTGGCCTAGCGGCTGCCTACGTCTGGCGTCCGTTCTGGCTCGTCTCCCGCCTCTGGCCTGCCGTCCGCACCTGGTGGCGCGTCCGACGCTCCTCGGGCTGAGACACGGGCTCCTTCGGGTCCGAACGCAGTCACCTCCCCGTAGCCGTCGAGCTCGTCCGACGTTTCGTGGACGGGCCGCCCGTCGAGCAGCACCCACACGTGTCCTCGAACGCCGTCCTCTTCGCGGCGAAAGCCGACGCGGAGCTCCGGTCCGGCGCCCGCCCGGCCGAGAAAGCGATAAGCGACGAGGCTGCGTTCGAGGCAGTTGTCGCGGAACGTTCCGGTCCGACCTCGGTAGAGGAGTCTGGCGATACGGGCGATGCGCCGCTCCAGGTCGGCGTCGCGCGCCTGGCGGCGCGGCTGCGACGCCAGCAGTGCGACGAGCCGCGGGAGCGGCAGAGCTCGCTTGAGCACGGGGAGGACGGGAGCCCACGCCGCCATCCGCGTCAGGAGCCAGGCGTCGGCGGGCGAGCTGACGCAGCTTCGGAGGGCTCGCCAGGCCCGGCTCATCAGAGGCGCTCCTCGACCGCGTCGAGGACAAGGTCGAGATGCTCGAGGCCCGTGGCCATTCTCAGACGGTAGACCGGCACCCGGCTCGCAAGGTCGAGGTAGCGGGACAGCATCGTGCGCTTGCGCGCAACGTCCTCCGCGCCGAAGTGGTACGACTGCTCGAGCAGCGCAGGAAACGCCTCGAGCGGCGCCACAGGGGAGAGCTCGACGGGGTCCACTCCCGCCGAGCGATCGAGGAGGAAGACGACCGTGATCGGCACCGAGCCGTCGGCCTCGGCGGGCGGCGTCTCCACGAGCGCGCCGGCCGGTCCGCGAGCCGAAACGCCGAAGTGCGCTGCGGAACGGGGTCGGAGCCGGACACGGAACGGGAGCGGAAGCGCTTCCGGCCGGCGTTCGACCACGTCGAAGGCCAGCGCGTCGTCAGTCCAGATCCGATAGCCACGGACACCGAGCCCGTACGCAAGGGTGGACTTCCCCGCCTCCGAGGCGGCGCAGAAGGCCGCCACACCGTTCCGGCCCGACACTGCGCTCGCGTGCAGGACCTCCAGTCCACGCACCTGAACGGCGAGAGGCAGAATCCAGCGCCGGAAGTAGTCGTCGAGCACCTCGCGGTCCACACCGGGCGCCGGGACGGCCACTACCTCATTGGTATCGGGCGCGAAACTGAAGCGGGCGACGCCGTCGAGCTCGACGGCGTGGACTCCCTGGTCCACATAGGCGCGGCCGATCGGCTTGCCGTCTTTGTCATGCCACGCAAGAGACTCGGCGTCCCTGGCCGCAGGGGACGCCGAGTCGCAATCTGTGACCACCAGCGAGGGGACGTACCGCGCGTCGGTCCCCGGCCGGGACGCGGAATTACTCCTGGCCAGGCGGGCTCGTGGGCACCTCCATGCCGTGGTCAGGGTTCACCGGGACCGGCGACTTGCCCCCGCCGGTGCTGACCTGGAGAACTTTACCGACGTCACCAGCCCGCGTGAGCTCCATCGACTCCCAGGATTTCTTGTTCTCACTCGTCATCCGCGTCCTCACCTCCCTTCCGCCACAGCTCAAAGACGCGCTCTCACCCACGCCTCGTGGTCGAGAATCTCCCATACATAAGGTACATAGGATTGCTTATTTGCGGCAAGCATTCCAGTCACCTCTTCGTCTAAAACCTTCGCGTCGACGACGCCGAGCTCGCCGAGGGTACGCGGACCGCCGTACGAGTCCCACGAGCGGTTGGCTTCCTCGAGCTTCTGCGGCCAGAAGTTTCCGGTCGTGATCTTCTTCTGGCGCTCGATTCCGAGGTCCGATAGTCGCCGTGCCATCGACTGCCGAACAAGGGACTTGCTCCGGTCTCCCATCGTCAGCACTCGGGGGGGCACCCGGCAGAGAAGGTCGACGATGTCTGCGTCGTAATAGGGCATGAGAATTTCGACTCCGAGTCGGCGCCCTTTCTCGAATGCCTCCTCCAGCTCGACCGCGAGAATCGGGTGGTCCAGCCCACGACGAATTTCGTTCACGTAGAAATCGCCGGGCTTTGGTTTGAGGTCCGCTTTTCGCGCGGTTGTGAGCTCCACAATTTCGTCTCGCAATTCTTTGTCGGGAGCAAGCCAGGCCGGCAGCGATTTCTCGACTTGGAGCCGTGTCTGCGCGTGGAGAGCTGAAGGCGAGAGTCGCCGGAGCAGGCGCTGCTCCGTCGAGATGAGGACGTTTCGCAGACCGTATTTCCACAGAATGCGACGGAGAAGGAGCGAGCGCGGCGTCCGGTATGAGCGCTGGTACGTGTACCAGAGCCGCATGAGCCCGACGAAGTCGCCGCGGGCGATCAGGTCGGCCGAGTACTCGAGGGCGACCGAGAGCCAGTTGTCGCCGCCGCTGCCGGTCATGACGACCTCGCAGCCCTCTTGCTTTGCCTGCTCGATCAGCGTGAAGTACGCAGGGCTGAAGATTCCGAGCAGAGGCACGGGCCAGCTCCGGCTCAGCTCGAGCGCGGCCGAGAGGAGGCCGCCGTGCCCCAGTGCCTCGTCGAGCGTCATCATGATCTGCGGCATGCCGAGGTGTGAGGCGACGCGCCTCTGGACCGATGCCTCGCCGAGGTTGTCTGGATCGGGAAACTCGACGGAAAGCGCCGTCGCCGTGGGCATCCCGTTCTGCACGGTGAATTCGGCCGCGAAGCTCGCGATGCTGATGGAATCGAGCCCGCCGCTCAGGCAGATCGCCGCAGGCCCGCGGCGGAGAGGGCGCGCGACCGCTTCGGCGAGCGTGGCTTCGAACTGCTCCATGGCGCCGTCTTCGACCCAGTCGACCTCGCCGCCCGGAGGCGCCGGGTTCCAGTAGCGGTAGGACTCCCGCCGGTGTTTTCGGACGCGAAGGACGGTTCCGGCGACCACGCGCCTCACGGCGCGGAAGTACGTTTCGTCCTTGTCCTCTATCCACCAGGCCGGCCAGACGTGCAGGGCCAGCAAGCGCCGGTTCAGCTCCCCGGAGACGCGCGGGTCGCGCAGCAGCGTCTCGATCGAGTCGGAGAGAAGAAGGCCCCCTGCTGTGTCGGCGTAGAAGAGCGGGTGGAGACCCATCCTGTCCCTGACGCATATGAGGCTGTCGGCTTGCCCATCCCAGACGACAATGGCGTACGTGCCGTTGAGCGAGCGGACGAACTCCTCACCCCGGTGTAAATAGAGCCGCAAAACGAGCTCTGCATCGCCAAGCGCCCCGGGCTTCACGCGAAGATCGGATTCGAGCTCAGACCGATTGAAAATGACGCCGTCAAAAAAGACAGTGCACAAGCGGTCCGGAGCATGCGCAGTCTCTCCTGAGACTTGGCCTTCGTGCACCTGGATAGGGCTTTGGGACTCCGGCGAAAACTCGACCCGCCAACTCGTCACCACGTCGGGGACGAAGGAAGAGGTGCTAGCGAGCGTTGTCGACACTTACGAGCTCCTCACTCGACAACGCGACGACGAAGTCATCGACTTCACCGCGTAGGTCGTTCTCACCGATCTCGAACTCCCGCAAAAGGCGGTCCTCGATCTCACTTCGGGCGAGACCGGACGTGAGCAGTTCCCAGAAGCGCGCTCCCGTCTGATTGAGGACGAAAATGCGGTTCGTTCTGAGGTGAACGACGATCAGCTCATCTTCGAGGCGCTGAGTCACGACGTCCGGGTCCGGAGCCGCCCAGGCCGCGGCGCCCGGCTCCTCGGGGGACGCTGCGCCGCTGGCTGGTTCGTCCGTCATCTCGTACCAGTGAAATTGGTTCGCGCCCGGACCACCTCGTGTGGTGCGAGAACTGCGCCTCTTCCTCTCCCCGTTTAGAGCACGGCGCCTACTGATGATCGTCGCGGCCCTGCGATCTGTCAAACGGTGAGCTAGACGTCGACGGTGAGGCCGTCGTGGGCCAGCGGAAGCCCGTCGGGCGCCGGAAGCTCGATCGGTCTGTGCGTGAGGAGGATCGGGCCGTCGGAGGCGGCTACAGCCTCCTCGGCGGTGAGGTGGCCGCGAGGAGGGCCGTCGCGGCCGGCGTCCGCCAGAGTCGCCTCGCAGACGAAGAGGTTGGCGCCGGCGGCGAGCGCCTCGAGCTCCTGAGTGGGCGCGCAATCCCCCGAGTACGCAAGCACGCGGCCGGATCCCGGCTCGTGCACGCGGAATCCGTACGCCTCCAGGTCGTAGTGCGGCACGCGGCGCGCCTCCACCTCGAAGCCGGCCGCCTCAAAGGGCTTGCCCGGCTCGAACTCGGCGAGCTTGAAGGCCCGCTCGAACATGCGGTCGTTGCCCCAGAAGGAGGCAAAGCGGGTCAGTTCGTCGACGCCGCCCGGCGGCAGGCACAGCGTGCACGAGACACGCAGCTCGTCGGGCCCGAAGAGCTTCAGCCAAGCCCAGGGCACGAGGTCGCCCCAATGATCCAGATGCCAGTGCGTGATCGCGACCGCCTGGACGACGTGTCCTCCCTCCCGCAGCCGCGCGAGGACGCCGGGGCCGCAGTCGAGGAGGAGCTTGCCGGGCCCCTCGAGGAGATAGCCGGACTGCGCGCTGCCGGGGTTCGGCCAAGCCGGAGAGGAGCCGATGACGGTCAGCCGCACGGCCCTATACTCGCATCGTGGCCAGGAAAATCCGCGTGGTTATAGCCAAACCGGGCTTGGATGGGCATGACCGGGGGGCGAAGATCATCGCGCGTGCGCTTCGCGACTCGGGCATGGAGGTCATCTACACCGGCCTCCACCAGACGCCTGAGCAGATCGTCGAGACGGCGATCCAGGAGGATGCCGACGCGGTCGGGATCTCGATCCTCTCGGGCGCCCACATGACCCTCGTTCCCAGAATCGTCGAAGGATTGCGCGAGAACGGCCTCGACGAGGTTCTCGTCGTCGTCGGGGGCACGATCCCCAAGGCGGACGCCGCGGCCCTCAAGGAACAGGGAGTCGCCGAGATCTTCACGCCCGGCGCGCCGATGGCCGAGATCGTCGACTTTCTGAAGTCCAAGGTTCCTGTAGAAGCTTGAGTATCGAGCTCGCGCGGCAAGAGGGCGCGGCGGTCCTCACCGTGAATCGCCCCGAGGCGATGAACGCGCTCGACCTCGCTCATGCGGAGGAGCTCCATGCCCGCCTCGCCGAGCTCGCCGGCGACGACGAGGCCCGCGTGGTCGTACTCACCGGGGCCGGCGACAAGGCCTTCATCGCGGGCGCAGACATCAAGTACATGCAGGGCCTCGGCGTGCTCGAGGG
>JBBDMP010000021.1:0-38570 GCA_040878265.1 Gaiellales bacterium
GAGGAGATGCGCGACGCCGGCGCCGAGATCGCGAACTCCGAGCGGGTAAGAGAGCGGATCGCGGCCGCGTGACGCGCCGCGGCGCGGGCCGACAGCCGCCCGGGCGCGAGCTCGACGACGAAAGCGCTCGTGCCGGGAAAGCGGCGGTGCTGCCAGCGCGTGGCCGCGCCCGGCGGAACGGGGAGGCGGCGGTAGCGCATCCCCGCGAGTCGTGCGTACAAGCGGGCGGCCTCCTCGCCCTGCGCGCCCGAGCGCACAAGCGTCTGCGGCTGGTGGAACCAGATGGTGAGGGCCGGCTGGACGCGGAGGATGAAGCGGCGGGCGATCCGCGTCTCCGGCTCGGACAGCGGCGCGGGTCCCGCATACGTCGGATTACCGCGGTGTCCCAGAGGCCGCCAGCCGGCCGGACAGTTGCGGTTCAAGTCGACTCCGCGCGCGTTCTGGCGCACTCCGAGCCTGAATCCGTCCGGATTGAAGTGGTGGACGATCCAGACGTTTGCGTCCGCGGGGATCGTGCCGTTCGCAAGCAGGCGCGTCACAGCGGTGCCCGCGCACTCGTTCCCGTGGATACAGCCGACGACGAGGACGCGGCGCCGACCTTCCGGATCACCGAGCTGGAGCGCGTGGATCGGGCGGCCGCGCACCGAGTGCCCGAGCAGTTCCCGCCGCTCGACCGGCGCGGCGGCAAGTGCCAGGCTGACGAGGGTCTCGATCACCACGAGGGTCTACGGGACCGTAGCGCGGCAGGTCCGCGTACCTAAGAGACGTGCGCGTCGTCATCGCGGCTTTCGCTCTGCTCCTGTTCCCCGTCCCGAGCCTGCCGCCACCGCTCGAGCGAGCTCCGCTCGTGGACTGGCGGCAGTCGCGGCCTGTTGGCTCCGTGACCGCGGGCGGCCTGCTGCGCGGAGTCAGGCTCCCGGCAGAGGGCGAGCACTTCTTCACCTGGGACCCGGCGCTGCACCGGCGGCCGAACCGGGACTGGAGGCGCTGGGGCACCGACGACCTCGTCCGGACGGTCCTTCGCATCGTGGAGCAGTACGCGGCCGCGCATCCGAACGCGCCCCGCCTCGGGATCGGAGACCTCAGCCGGCCGCGCGGCGGCTACTTCGGGCCCAAGCACGTCTCCCACCAGAACGGGCTGGACGTCGACGTGTATTACCCGCGGCTCGACCGACGCGAGCGTCCTCCCAAACGCGCTGTCCAGATCGACCGACGCCTCGGCCAGGATCTCGTCGATCGCTTCGTCGCGGCCGGCGCCACGACCATCTATGTCGGCCCGAACACGGGCTTCCGCGGCCCACGCAACGTCGTGGAGGTGCTCTGGAACCACGACAACCACCTGCACGCTCGTTTCTCATGGCCGTTTAGGTCGCGGTCGTAGCGCCTACACTCACGCCGTGTCGGACGATCTCCTCACCGAGGAGCAGCGGGAGATCCGCGATCTCGTGCGCACGCTCGCGCGCGAGCGGATCGCGCCGCGGGCCGCCGAGATCGACGAAAAGGCCGAGTTTCCCTGGGACATGGTCGAGCTTTTCCGCGAGCACGACCTCTTTGGCCTCGCCGTGGAGGAGCGGTACGGCGGCACCGGCATCGGGGCGCTCATGTTCCTCGTCGCCGTCGAGGAGGTCTCGAAGGCGTGCGCCACGAGCGGGCTCATTCTGGCTGTCCAGGAGCTCGGCGTGCTGGCCCTCAAGCTCGCGGGCAGCGAGGAGCAGAGGGAGCGGTTCCTCCCCAAGCTGGCGACGGGAGAATCGATCGGCGCGTATGCACTGACGGAGCCCGGCTCAGGCTCCGACTCCGCCGCAATGCGCACTGAGGCGCGGAAGGACGGCGACAGCTACGTCCTGAACGGCTCCAAGCGCTTCATCACGAACGCCGGTGTCGCGCAGCTCTACACCGTCTTCGCCAAGACCGATCCGGGTGCGGGCCACGCCGGCATCTCCTCCTTTCTCGTCGAGGCTGACGTGCCCGGGTTCGAGGTCGGTCGCATCGAGCCGAAGATGGGGATCAAGGGCTCGACGACCGGCGAGGTCTTCTTCAACGACTGCCGGGTCCCGGCGGAGAACCTCATCGGGGACGAGGGGGAGGGGTTCAGGATCGCGATGCGCATCCTCGACCGCTCCCGACCGGGGATCGCCGCGCAGGCGCTCGGGATCGCGCAGGGGGCCACGGATTACGCCCTCGAGTACGCGAAGAGCCGCGAGACGATGGGGAAGCCGATCGCGGAGCACCAGCTCATTGCGGCCAAGCTCGCCGAGATGGAGACCAAGTGCGAGGCCGCGCGCGGTCTGCTCTACCGCGTCGGGCGGATGATCGATGAGGACGCTCCGGAGCTGACGAAGTTCTCCGCGATGGCGAAGCTCGCCTGCGGGGACGTCGCGATGGAGGCGACGACCGAGGCGGTGCAGGTCCTCGGCGGCTACGGCTACATGAAGGAATACCCGGTCGAGCGCATGATGCGGGACGCGAAGATCACCCAGATCTACGAAGGCACGCAGGAGATCCAACGGATCGTGATCGCGCGCGAGATGGTGCGCGAGGCGCGCTCGTCAGTTTTGGCCGAGGTGGGTTAGCAGCTGAGCTTGATGTCGCCGGGACTGCGACAGACGTCGCGGCCACGGCCCCCGACCAGGAGGTCCCTGCCCTTTCCACCGACGAGGCGGTCTCTCCCGTTGCCGCCGTAGCCTTTGTCGTTTCCGGCCCCGAGCAGCAGCACGTCGTTTCCGCCGCGGCCCCGGACGACGTCCTTGCCCTTGAGGGCGCAGATGACATCCCGCGTCGACGTGCCCACGATCCTGTTGGCGCGGTTCGTGCCCACGATCGTGCAGATGTACCCGTTGACGACTCGGGCAAATGAGGCGGTGACGACCTTCGTCGCCTCCATGGTGACGGTGCAGGTGGCAATGAGGCCCGCGCAGGCGCCGCCCAACCGGTGAAGCGCGAGCCGGGCAAGGCCGCCGCGGTCAGGGTCACCGAGGCCTCGTAACCGTAGAGCTCGGTGCAGTCGGGGCCGCACGCGATTCCCGGAGCGGTCACGGTGCCGGTTCCCAGCCCGGTCTTTCCGACTGTGAGACGTGGCCGCCGCGGCCCCCAGTTCGGATAGAGGTCTTGCCCGGCCGCGGTCGTGAGCTGGAGCGGGTTGGCGCCGTTCGACGAATCCATCACCCAGATGTCTTCGTTTCGCACCCACGCGAGCGCGGTTCCGTCGGGCGACCAGGTTGGCGAGTCGTCGAAATTCGAGCCGAAGGTCAAGCGCGTCACGTTGGCGCCGTTCGCGTCCATCACGTAGACGGCGCCCAAGAGGGTGTCCCGGTCGCTGCCAAATGCGATCTTCGCGCCGTCCGGGGACCAGACGGCCTGATAGTCGTTCGCCATGTTGTCGGTGAGCGGAATAGGAGTTCCCCCCGTAGCGGTGACGGAGTAGAGCTCGTTGTCGCCGCCGACATCGTTGTTGAAGATGATCTGCGAGCCGTCGGGCGAGAACGAGGGGAACCCGTCAATAGCCGTGTTGGACGTGAGCTGTATCTGGTTCGTTCCATCCGCGTTCATGACGAAGATCTCGAGGTCTCCGTCGCGGTCGCTGACGAACGCGATTCTCGTGCCATCGGGCGACCAGGAGGGGCTCGCATCAAAGGACGAATCCCCCGTGAGATTGACTTGGCCACTGCCGTCCGCGTTCATCACCCATAGGTCGGAGGAGCCCACCAGAGGTGTGCGCCGGAACACGATGCGTGTCCCGTCTGGCGACCAGGCAGGAGCCCGATCCTCCGCGTCAGTCGTGGTCAGGCGGGTCTGTGCGGACCCGTCGGCGTTCATCACGTAGATTTGGTGAGGGCCTCCGTCACGGGTTGAGCTGAAGACGATGCGGTCGGTCGCGCGATGACGCGCGTCGGCCGCGCTGCCCCCAACGAAGAGGGCGAGCAACAGGAAAAGACCTAGGCAACACACATTCTCGAAGCTATAACGGCGGGCGGCCATATACAACCCGAGCATGAGCTCTGACGCCGTCGTCGTCGGCTCCGGGCCGAACGGGCTCGCGGCTGCGATCACTTTCGCGCGAGCGGGCCGCTCCGTACTCCTGCGTGAGGCCAATGACACGATCGGGGGCGGGGCGCGGTCGGCCGAACTGACGCTGCCGGGCTTCGTCCACGACACGTGCTCGGGGATCCATCCGTTCGTCCCCGGCTCGCCCTTCTTCCGCGAGGTGCCGCTGCCCGAATTCGTCCACCCAGCCGTGCCGCTCGCGCATCCGCTGGACGACGGCTCGGCGGTGCTGCTCGAGCGCTCGCTCGAGCAGACGGCGGCCGGGCTGGGTGAGGACGCTGGTGCGTATCGCCGACTGGTCGGGCCCGTCGTCGAGAATTGGCGAAAGCTCGAGGAGGCTGTCCTCGGCCCGCTGCTCGGCGTACCCCGCCACCCGCTCGTGCTGGGCCGCTTCGGGCTCAACGCGCTCCAGCCGACGACCTGGATCACGCGGCGCTTCGCCGGGGAGCAGGCTCGCGCGCTCTTCGCCGGCTGCGCCGCGCACGCAATGTTGCCCCTGGAACGAAGCCCGTCGGCGGCGTTCGGCCTCATCCTGCTCGCCGCGGGCCACCTCTTCGGCTGGCCCTTCCCGCGCGGCGGCGCGCAGAAGATCTCCGATGCGCTCGCGGAGCACCTCCGCTCGCTCGGCGGCGAGATCGAAACCGGCAGGGCCGTCGACGAGCTGCCTCGTGCTCGAACGGTCCTCTGCGACCTGACTCCACGCGGCCTTCTGCGGATTGCAGGTGACCGACTGCCCCGTGACTACGCACGCCGACTCGAGCGCTATCGCTACGGCCCGGGCACCTTTAAGCTCGACTACGCGCTCGACGGCCCCATTCCCTGGAAGGCGGCGGCGTGCGCTAGGGCCGGCACCGTCCACCTGGGTGGAACCGCGGAGGAGATCGCCGCCTCCGAGCGGGCGCCGTGGGAGGGCCGGCACGCCGAGCGGCCCTTCGTCCTACTCGCCCAGCACAGCCTCTTCGACCCCACGCGCGCGCCAAAGGGAAAGCACACCGCCTGGGCGTACTGCCACGTGCCCAACGGGTCGACCTTCGACATGACCGAGCGGATCGAGGCTCAGATCGAGCGCTTCGCGCCCGGCTTCCGCGAACGGGTGGTCGCGCGCCACGTCATGCCGCCCGCCGAGCTCGAGCGCCGGAACGCGAACCTCGTCGGCGGCGACCTGAACGGCGGCGCGGCGACGCTCTGGCAGACCCTCGCCAGACCCGTTTTCAAGCTCAATCCCTACGCGACGCCGCTGCGCGGGGTCTACCTCTGCTCCTCCTCGACGCCGCCGGGCGGCGGGGTCCACGGCATGTGCGGACACCTCGCCGCCCGCGCGGCGCTGCGGAACCTCGAACGCTAGGTAGAGGGGATGTCGCCGCAGGCGACGTAGTTCTGGATCGCCTCTTCCGACTCGTGGAGGTTGATCGCGAAGGCCGCGGCCTGCAGGTCGGCCAGCGGAGCAGCGACGGTCGTCTCCGAGGCGCCGCCTTCGACGTTCGTGAGCGGGTAGACGACATCGCCCAGCTCGGCACACGTGCCGCTGTGGATGTGCATCGGCTGCGGCGTATCGGCCGGCGCGCCGGTCAGCGCGATCACGACTACGGTCTGCTCACCGTCGGCCGTGAGTGTGGCCGTGCCGGACTCTCCCGAGCTGTTCTGCTCACCGAGGTCGACTGTGATGCCCCCCTCTTCGGCCGCGGTTGTCGCCGGCGCTGCGGCCTCGCCGTCTCCCTCGTCGTCACCACCGCACCCTGCGACCGCGAACGCGAGCGCGGCGACACAGAGCACGAGTGCGAACCCGATCCTCTTCGTCATGTAGACCTCCTTGAGATGTCGATCGGTGTTCGCGCCGCAGGCGAAAACGGATTGCGCTAACGCGCCGGAATCGGGGCGCACGCGACGGAGATCTCGAACTCGGCCTCCGATTTATGCGCATGGACGACGAGGTCGCCGGTTCGAAGGTCGTCGAGCGACATCGAGACAGTCGATTCCGAGCGTTCGTCGACAAGGTTCTGCAGGCCGGCGATCGGGTCACCAAGGTCGCCGCAGGGGCCGGGGTGCACGTGCGCGGGCTGAGGCGCTCCCGGGGGGTTGCTGAGCTCGAGGACGATTGTCGTACGACCGTCTCCTGCGGGCGTCAACATCGCCGTCCCCGACTGTCCGGAGCCGTTCTCCTGAGCGAGTTGCAGTGTGAGTCCCGAGTCGTCTCCACCGCCGCAGGCCATCAGCCCAAGCGGGATGAGAACCGCGACGACCCACCTGCCTCCCACCATCACGTCTGAATACGGGGGGACGCTGAGAGCGGATTGGGCGCTCGGCTAGCGCGCCCGCAGGGAAGCTTTGTAGGCGCGCTTCTTGGCCTGGTAGGCCTCGAGCGCCTCGACCGAGTCGACGTCCCCCAGGGTGTGGTGCGTCGGCATGACGTCCTCCCAGCCCGGCGGTCGAATGCCGAACCGCTTGACGAGGATGGCGACGAGCGAACGCGCCTTCATCGGACCGATCCCGGGGAGAGCGAGCAGGCGCTGCTCGAGGTCGGCGCCGCTCTCGGCGTCGCGCCACACGCGCTCGGCGTCGCCGCCGTAGTCGCCCACGATCGCCACACAGAGCTCCTGCGTGCGCTGGGCCATCGTCCCGGGATACCGGTGCAGTGCCGGCTTGCGGCGGAATGCCTCGTCCAGCTCACCGGGATCCATGCCGGCGATCTCAGCCGCGTCGAGCGAGCCGATCCGCCGCTTGAGCTCGAGTGGCCCAGAGAAGGCCTTTTGCATGGGGACCCGCTGATCGAGCTCGAAGCCGATGAGCAGAGCGAGTGGTTCCTCGGCGAGGAGCGCGTCGGCCTGGTCGTTTCCGGTGAAGTGGAGCGCGCTCGGCCTCGTCGTCGCCATGCGCCGATCCTACCGCGGTAGGCTGGGGCCATGGACGCGCTGGCCCCTTTTAGCCCTCCGGTTCGCGACTGGTTTCGGGGCAATTTCGACCGTCCCACTCCCGCGCAGGAGCAGGGGTGGCCCGCGATCGCCTCGGGCGCGAACACGCTCATCCAGGCCCCCACCGGCTCGGGCAAGACGCTAGCCGCCTTCCTTTGGGCGCTCGACCGCGCCCAGCCGGGCGCGGGCACGCAGGTTCTGTACGTGAGCCCGCTGAAGGCGCTGAACTACGACATCGAGCGGAACCTGCGCGGGCCGCTGGCCGGAATCCGCTCCAAGCTCTCCGTTGCGGTGCGGACGGGGGACACGCCGCCCAAGGAGCGGGCGGCGATGCTCAAGAACGCGCCCGACATCCTCATCACGACCCCCGAGTCGCTCTTCCTCATGCTCACCTCTCGCGCGCGCGAGATCCTGAAGAGCGTCCGCTTCGTGATCGTCGACGAGGTGCACGCGGTCGCCGGCACGAAGCGCGGCGCCCATCTCGCCGTCAGCCTCGAACGCCTCGAGCGGCTGGTGGGGGAGCCGATCCAGCGGGTCGGGCTCTCGGCGACGCAGCGGCCGCTGGACGAAATTGGGCGCTTCGTCTCGGGCGGGCGACCGATCGAGCTCGTCGACGCCGGCCGGGCGAAGGAGCTCGACGTGCGCGTGATCGTCCCGCTCGAGGACATGCGCGAGCCGGGCGAGGGCGGCTCCATCTGGCCGTCCATCTACCCGGCGCTGCTCGAGCTCGTCCGGGAGCACCGCTCGACCATCGTCTTCGTCAACAACCGCCGCCTCGCGGAGCGCCTGGCGCTCCGGCTGAACGAGCTGGCGGAGAAGGAGATCGCGAGGGCCCATCACGGTTCGCTCGCGCGGGAACAGCGGGTCGAGGTGGAGGAGCTCCTCAAGAAGGGCGAGATCCCCGCTTTGGTCGCCACCTCCTCGCTCGAGCTCGGCATCGATATGGGCGCGGTCGACCTCGTCATCCAGGTGGAGTCGCCGAAGTCGGTCGCTCGGGGCCTGCAGCGGATCGGCCGCGCCGGCCACCACGTCGACGAGGCCTCGAAGGGCCGCATCTTCCCGAAGTTCCGTGCCGATCTCCTCGAGAGCGCGGTCGTCGTCCGCCGCATGCTCGACGGCGCGATCGAGGAGACGCAGATCCCGCAAAACCCGCTCGACGTGCTCGCGCAGCAGGTCGTGGCGATCTGCGCCGACGAGGAGATCAGCGTCGACGAGTTGCTGGAGCTCG
Organism: Gaiellales bacterium; assembly: GCA_040878265.1. Classification (GTDB taxonomy): domain Bacteria; phylum Actinomycetota; class Thermoleophilia; order Gaiellales; family Gaiellaceae; genus JBBDMP01. The sequence goes on from JBBDMP010000021.1 coordinate 8,182, forward strand.
TGCGCCGCGCCTATCCGTTCCGCGACCTCTCGCGGCAGCAGCTCGAGAACGTGCTCGACATGCTTGCGGGCCGCTATCCATCGGAGGAGTTTGCAGAGCTCCGCCCGCGCATCATCTGGGATCGCGTCCGGGGCGTGTTGCGCGGGCGCGAAGGCGCCCGCCGGCTCGCCGTCACGAACGCGGGAACCATCCCCGACCGGGGCCTCTTCGGCGTATACCTCGTCGAGGGGGGCGGCCGAGTCGGCGAGCTCGACGAGGAGATGGTCTACGAGGCACGCGCGGGCCAGACGTTCCTGCTCGGGGCCTCCACGTGGCGGATCGAGGAGATCACGCGCGACCGAGTGCTCGTCTCGCCCGCACCGGGGGTCCCCGGCCTCGTGCCGTTCTGGAAGGGAGAGGGTGTCGGGAGACCGTACGAGCTCGGCGAGGCGATCGGGCAGGTGGCCCGGGAGCTCGTCGCTCTGGACGACCAGCGGGCGCTCGCGCGCCTGACAGACGAGCACGCCCTCGACGAGCGCGCTGCGCAGAACCTCCTCACCTACCTGCGAGACCAGGAGGCCGCGACCGGCGTCCTTCCTTCCGATCGGACGATCGTCGTCGAGCGGTTCCGCGACGAGATCGGCGACTGGCGCCTCTGCATCCTCACGCCTTTCGGGGGGCGCGTCCACGCGCCCTGGTCGCTGGCGCTGCAGGCCAGGCTGCGCGACTCGCTCGGCCTCGAGGCGAACGGCATCTGGTCGGACGACGGGATCGCCCTCCACCTGCCCGACGCCGAGAGCCCGCCCCCGCTCGACGAGATCCTCGTGCCCCCGGACGAGCTCGAGGAGCTCGTCGTCACCGAGCTCGGCGGCACCGCCCTCTTCGGCGCCCGGTTCCGGGAGAACGCGGCGCGCGCCCTCCTGATCCCCCGCCGCCGTCCCGGCCAGCGCACGCCGCTCTGGCAGCAGCGGCTCAAGGCGCAGGGCCTGCTCCAGGTGGCGCGGCGGTATCCGGATTTCCCGGTCGTCCTCGAGACCTACAGGGAGTGCCTGCGCGACGTCTTCGACATGCCCTCGCTCAAGCGAGTCCTCACCGACCTGCAGACCCGCCGCCTCGACCTCGTCGAGGTGGAGACGCCGACCGCCTCGCCGTACGCGGCTTCGCTCCTCTTCGACTACGTCGCCACGTACATGTACGAGGACGACACTCCGCTCGCCGAGCGGCGCGCCCAGGCACTCGCGCTCGACCGGGACCTCCTGAAAGAGCTGCTCGGCCAGGAGGAGCTCCGGGACCTCCTCGACCGCAGAGCGGTCGAGGAGGTGGAACAGCAGCTTCGCGGCGATCCGAAGACCGCGGATCAGCTGCACGATCTACTCCTCCGTCGGGGGGACCTGCGTCTAGGTGAGTTCGAGGAGGAGCTGGCCGCCGAGCTCGAGGGCGAGCGGCGGGCCGTTCGCGTGCGCGTCGCGGGCGACGAGCGGCTGATCGCGGCAGAGGACGCGGGGCGCTATCGGGACGCACTCGGTGCGATGCCTCCGTCAGGGCTCCCCGATGTGTATCTGGAAGGCGGGGAGGATCCGCTCGGCTGGATCCTGCGCCGCTTCGCCCGTGGGCGTGGCCCCTTCACCACCGACGAGGTCGTCGAGCGCTACGCCCTCTCGGCGGAGGACGTGGAGGCGAAGCTCGGGTCGCTCGACCTGGTCCGTGGCGAGCTGCGGCCTGGCGGGACCGAGCGTGAATGGTCCGATCCGGACGTGCTGCGCCGGCTGCGGCGGGCGAGTCTCGCGGCGCTGCGCAAGGAGGTGGAGCCCACCGAGCAGGCGGCGCTCGCCCGCTTCCTCTCGGCCTGGCACGGCATGGACCGCCGGGCCACGTTGCGCGAAGCCCTCGTGCCGCTTCAGGGCGTTTCTCTCCCGGTCCCGCTCTGGGAAAGCGATGTCCTGCCTCGCCGTGTGCCCGGCTATCGGCCCGAGCAGCTCGACCAGCTGACCGCCTCGGGCGAGGTCGTCTGGGTCGGTGCGGGCCTCGAGCGGGTCGCGCTGTATTTCCGCGAGGATGCGCCCGCACTGGGTCGCCCGGGGGCACTACGGGCACCCGAGGGGATGGAGCACGAGCGGATCCGCGAAGCGCTTCGCACCGGTGCGCTCTTCTGGTTCGACCTCCTCCGCGAGACGGGGCTCGAGGCGGAGTCGCTCCTGCCCGCTCTCTGGGACCTCGTCTGGGCGGGCGAGGTGACCAACGACGCGTGGCAGCCGCTGCGGGCGAAGCGGCGCTACGCCGCGCCTCGCGCCGACCGGCGCCCGCGACGTTTCTCCCGGCAGCGATCCGACGCGATTACCGCGACGCAGGGCCGCTGGACCTCGACCGCCGGCCTCTTCCCCGGTGAGCCCGACCCGCGTGCGCTCGCCGAGCTCCTGCTCGAGCGGCAAGGGATCGTCACGCGCGACGGCGTGCGGGCCGAAGGGATTCCCGGCGGCTACTGGCCCGTCTACCAGGAGCTCCGAAAGCTGGAGACGCTCGGCACCTGCAGGCGCGGCTACTTCGTCGAGGGCCTCGGCGGTGCCCAGTTTGCGCTGCCTGGAGCGGTCGAGAGGCTGCGCGAGAAGCCGGAGGAGGGGAGTGCGCTTGTGCTGGCGGCCGCCGATGCCGCCCAGCCGTATGGCGCCGCGTTGACGTGGCCGAAGAGAGCGGGGGCGCGGGCGGCGCGGGTGGCCGGCGCCTACGTCGTGCTGCTGGACGGTTCCGCCGCGCTCTTCGTCGATCGCGGCGGCCGCTCGCTCGTGCCGCTGCGGGAACCGGAAGAGGAGTGGATGCGCGCGGCCCTCGCGGCGCTCGTCGAGAACATGCCGAAGATGCGCCTGAAGCGGCTCGCGGTCGAGCGCTTCGACGGTCAGCCGGTCGGCGAGACGGAAATCATGCCGCTGCTCCTCGAGGCCGGCTTCCTCGCCGGCCCGCGCCGAGCGGTCCTTCGCGGCTAGCAGAAGACTGCGCCGTCGGCCTTTCGGCCAGGGGAGAAGCGGGCGTCGGGGTTCGCGGTCAGATGAAGGACGAACTCGCCGGTGAGGTCAGGCACGCGCGTGAGCGACTGGTCCTGGCCGCCCTCGGGGCCGTAGGTCACCGAGGTGAGCGCGGTCTCGCCTAGCGCGATGGTCACCGTGTCGCCGCCGTTGTTGAGGACCAGGCCGCCGAAGATGACGACGGCGCAGCCAGGCGCGAGCACTTCCGCGTCGGGGAAGGTGTAACGGACCGAGAGGGCATCGGAGATCGTGACGCCGCCGAGCGCGAGGGCCTTACCGGTGACGTTGACGAGCTCGACGAACTCGTCGCCGTCGGAGCTGACGACGCCGTCGCCGTTCGCGTCTCCCTCGGTGAGGCGCGGGTCGGCATGGATCTCGTTCAGCACGAGGTCGCCGGGATCGGGCGGGACGGGCGCAGCGGGAGCGGGAGGCGGCGGGGCAGGAGTCGAATCGTCGTCGAGGATCGTCGCGCGGCCGATGCGGTCACGTAGGCGCGCGTTCACGGGCCGCGAGAGGCGAAGGACGAAAGTCTCGTCGACCTCGTCGAGGGCGTCCTGCATGAGCGGCACGGCGATTCGCTTGACCCGCTGCCCGGGCCGGAAGACGAGCCGGCCCGATCGCGGGACGAAGTCGGCGCCTGCGGCAGCGCTCGCGGCAACTGTCGTGAACCGGACGCGCACGGGGCGCGCGGCGGCGCGCGAGAGCTTCACGACGAAAACGGCCCGGCCGCCCTCGGTCGCCTGGGCGTCGCCGGCACGGAGTGCGGGCGGCGCCGCTTGCGCCGGGCCGGCCGGGAGGAGGAGGGCTGCGGCGGCGACGAGGGCGGCGCGGAACATGCCCCAGGTGGTAACACGCGTCTGGCCCACTTCTCGGCGCCGCGTCGAACTCGTCACGCACGTGTGACACTTTCGCGACGTAGGCTGGGCTCATGCCGGAAGGGGATGCACTCCACCGCGCCGCGGCCCGCCTCAAGGTGGTCTGGTGTCCGGCTTGTCAGGCAGGAACGGAGGCCGTGGAGGCGTAACGGACCGCCCGTGTCTCGAGCGGCACCACGCTCTCCCACTCTTTTTCGCGCCCTCCGCGGCTTCTGCCTGGGCGCGTTCTTCCAGCTCGGCCAGGAGCTCGAGCGCGGCGGGGAGATCCCCGTCGTGCTCCAGGAGCACGGTCGTCCGAACGGGCCGACGCTCTACGAGTACCGGCCGCTCGTCGGCTCGTTCGTCGAGGAGCGCGGCGAGCGGCTCGGCCTCCGCGACGACGCCAAAGAGGCCCTCGCGGCTCTCAAGGACGAGCCGGCCGCGGGCATCTTCGCGCAGGCGCACGCGGACGAACGGATCGGCGAGGACGCTGCGCTGCGCCGAACTGTTCTCATCCCGCTGCTCATCCGTACAGCCGAGGCCTCCGGGGGGAGCTTCGACTGGGAAGACGCCGCCTTCGAGCGCGCCTATCTCGAGCTGGAGCGGCTTCTTTTCGGTGACCGCCGTTCGTATGCCGCCCTCGCGCCGCTCGTCGGACTCACTGCCGGGGGGCCCGTCGATTTGGCGCACGGCGTGCGCGTCCGTCCGGCGGCGCAAGGAGAGATCACCGCCTGCTGGCCGGACGCCGCCCGCCTTCTCCCGCGCGACTTCGGGCGCGAGGTCGACCGCACACTCGTCCTCGAGCTCGAGAGCGAGCTCGACAGCGCGGCGTGCCAGGTGCCGGACGCACCGGGCAAGTTCGCGGCCGCGATCTCAGCGCTCCGCCTTGCCACACCTGGGGCGGTGGCGGCAGGACCCGTGCTCTTCGAGCGGCTGGACTGGAGGCCTTACGGCGTCCGGCCGATGCCCCCGCTCGCCGCCCAGGTTCCTCCGGGCGAGCCCACACGGCTCGACGAGTTCCGTGCCCGGCTGGCGGTCGACCTGCACCGCCGCCTGGCTGAGGGCGCGTGCGATCCGGAGGTGCTGGAGGCCCTCGAGCGCTGGGAGCTCGCGCTCTTCCACGAGGGCTCGTTGCGGGCCGATGAGCTCCGCGAGGCACTGGATGCCCTGCTCGGATGCGAGGAAGGCCCCTGGGCGGCTGCGATGCGGGCAGCGGCGCTGCTCGGCGAGACGGCGCGAGAGCGGGGCGAGCTCCTGACCGCTTTCCGCGCCCTCCTCGACGGCGACGGGCCCGGGTCGCGCGCCGAGGACGCCGTCCGGCGGACTCTCGTCGAAGCGGTGCTGCATGAGTCCCGTCACGAGCTCGTTCGCGCGCTCGATGACTCTCTGCTCGGGTTGCGTCCGCGACCGGGCGCGGCCGCAATCGCCACGGCGTGAAAACTCAGCGCTGTCGCGTGCTCCTTTTGGCCATAGGCCTCGGCATCCTCCTGCCGACCTTCGAGCGCACGTGGATTGCGCTGGGAGCGGCGCTCGCCGGCCTCTCGATCCTTGCTTTTCTCTACTGGCGCGAGTGCCGGCACATCTCGTGAGCCACGCGCGCGAATCTGCGGGCTAGCGTCGTGGGCATGGACGAGGCGCGTCGCGTCATCGAGCGGCTGGAGCGGATCGAGGAGCTTCGCCGGGCGGAGGCTCCTCCACCTGTCTTGCTGGCCGAGGTGCGGGGCCTCCTGGCCGAGGGGGAGCGCTGGCTCGCCGTCGAGCACGCGGGCGGGCGTGCACACGAAGCGCTCGACCGCTGCCGGGCAAGGATCGAGGAAGCACCAAGGCACTAGAGTCCGGCGCGTGCCGCGGTACGCGCCGCCGGATCCGTTCGAGACGCCCCGCTTCTCGGGCCCGCGCACGTTCATGCGCCTTCCCTACGTGCGCGACCTCGAAGGGGTTGACGTGGCCGTCCTCGGGATTCCCACGGACGGCGCCGTGGTCTACCGCACGGGCGCGCGCTTCGGGCCGGAGGCGATCCGCAGCGCTTCGGTCATGCTCCGCCAGTACAACCCGAACCTCCAGGTGGACGTGGTCGAGCGGCTGTCCGTCGTCGACTACGGCGACGTCCCGACCGTGCCGGGCTCAACGGCGGACTCGCTCGAGCGCTCTGCGGAGGCAATCGGCGAGGTCGCGCGCGCGGGCGTGACGACGCTCTGTCTCGGCGGCGACCACACGGTGCTCCTGGCCGAGCTGCGGGCGCTCGCGCCCGTCCACGGCCCGCTCGGGCTCGTCCAACTCGACTCGCACCACGACCTCTGGGACGAGTACTTCGGCCAGAAGCTCTTCCACGGGTCGATCGTCCGGAGGGCAGTCGAGGAAGGGCTGATCGACCCGGCCCGCTCGGTCCAGGCCGGCCTGCGCGGCTCGCTGACGGCCCGAGAGGACGCAGATCTCCCCCGGCAGTTCGGGATCGACGCCCTCACCTACGAGGAGCTCGCCGCGCTCGGGCCGGGTGAGTTCTCCACGCGGGTGCGGGAGCGGGTCGGCGACGGGCCCTGCTTCCTCTCCTTCGACATCGACTTCGTCGACCCGGCCTTCGCGCCGGGAACGGGCACGCCCGAGGTGGGAGGGCCGTCCAGCCGCGAGGCTCTCACGTACGTGCGCTCGCTGGCAGGGCTCGACTTTCGCGGCTTCGACTGCGTCGAGGTCTCGCCGCCGTACGACCCTGCTGGGGTTACGGCGTTCGTGGCCGCGAACGCTTGCTTCGAGATGCTCTCGCTGCTCGCGTTGCGACGCTAGCTTTCGCCCTCCTTTTCCCTGCAATCACGCGGTTTGAGGCTGGGGAGGATTGTGCTACGCTGACACGAAAGAAGGAGCCCCAATGGGTCTCACCGGCATGCTCACACGTCCGCGAAAGCGGACGTCAAACTCTGGAGGACAGACGCTGGGCCAGGTCATCGCCTTCGCGAATCAGAAGGGTGGCGTGGCCAAGACGACCACGACGCTCAACCTCGCCGTGGCCTTCAAGGAGAAGGATTTCAACGTCCTGGCCGTCGACCTCGATCCCCAGGGCAACCTGACGATGAGCCAGGGGATGGATCCCGACAGCGTCGAGCGCTCGATGTTCGACGTGCTCGTTCACGGGATGCCGATCGAGGAGATCATCCAGCGCGCCGAGATCGACGTCGCCGTCTCGTCGATCGATCTCGCGGGGGCCGAGCTCGCGCTCTCCAGCATGATCGGGCGAGAGCGGGCGCTCCAGAAGGCGCTGCTGCCGGTCCGCAGCCGCTACGACTTCATCCTCATCGACACGCCGCCGTCGCTCGGGCTCCTGACGATCAACGCGTTGACGGCCTCCGACGACGTCATCGTCCCTGTGCAGTGCGAGTACCTCTCGCTCCGTGGGCTCGTCCAGCTCGAGAACACGCTCTCGATGATCAGGGAAAACTTGAACCCGTCGGTCGAGCTCAGGGGCATCCTCCCGACGATGTATGACGCGAGGACGGTGCACAGCCGCGAGGCGGTCGAAATGCTGAAGGAGAACTTCGGCGACCTCGTCTTCGAGACGCGAATCCGGAAGACCATTCGCTACGCCGAGGCTCCCGTCCAGGGCAGCTCCGTCCTCAAGTACGACTCGTCCGGGTCCGCCGCGAAGGCGTACCGGGACCTCGCGAAGGAGGTGCTCAACGGTGCGACGCCGCGCCAGCATGCGTGAGGGCCCGCTCGCCGAGCTCTTCAAGGCGACTGAGGCGGCCCAGCGACAGCAGGAGCTGGCCGAGCAGGGCGTGGAGCCGCCCAAGAGTGTGCCGGAGGCGCCGACGGTCGAGTCGGCAGCCGCCGCTCCCGCGCCGGGGCTCGAGCCCGAGCGGGTCGAGGAGCCGCGCCCGGTTTCGCCGCTCCGCGAGCATCCGGTCGTCGAGGCACCGCCTGTCGCCCGAATGGCCGAGCCTGCGCCGCGCATGCACCGAACGCCGCGGCCCGAGTCTGCCGCCTACCTCGCCGTCATTCGCGTCCTCGGCGTCGGCGGCGGCGGCCTGAACGCGGTCAACCGCATGATCGAGGCCGGAATCTCCCAGGTCGAGTTCATCGCGGTGAACACGGACATCCAGCAGCTCCGCACCTGTGAGGCGCCCATCAAGCTGCACATCGGCCGCGAGCTGACACAGGGTCTCGGCTCGGGCTCCGATCCAGAAGTGGGCCGGAAGGCTGCCGAGGAAGCCTACGACCAGATCAAGCACGTCCTCCGCGGCTCGGACATGGTCTTCATCACCGCCGGCGAGGGCGGGGGCACCGGTACGGGCGCCGCGCCCGTCGTCGCACGCATCGCGAAGGAAGTCGGCGCGCTCACGGTCGGGATCGTCACGCTCCCCTTCCGCTTCGAGGGCTCGCGACGCCGGCACCAGGCCGAGAACGGCGTCCACGAGCTGCGCCAGGTCTGCGACACGGTCATCGTCATCCCGAACGACCGCCTGCTCGAGGTGCTCGAGCGCTCGACCTCGATGCTCGACGCGTTCCGCATCGCCGACGACGTCCTCCGCCAGGGAGTCCAGGGCATCTGCGACCTGATCACGATGCCCGGCCTCATAAACCTCGACTTCGCCGACGTCCGGACGGTCATGAACGACGCCGGGTCGGCGATCATGGGCATCGGCTTCGCCACCGGCGAGAACCGCGCGCGCGAGGCGGCCGACCGGGCGCTGCGCTCGCCGCTCATCGACACCGAGCTCACCGGCGCCAAGGGCATCCTGCTTTCGATCGCCGGCGGCGACGACCTGACGCTGCTCGAGGTGAACGAGGCCGCCGAGGTCGTACGCCAGGCCGCTACCGAGGAGACGAACATCATCTTCGGCGCGACGATCGACGAGCGGCTCGCGGGCCAGTGCTGGGTGACGGTGATCGCGACGGGTCTCGGGCGGCCGAGCCTGCGCTCGACGCCGCTCGAGCCGATAGCCGAGTCGGAGTCGCTCGAGCCCCCGAGCTTCTTGCGCGACCTTTAAGGAGGGCTTGGCGAAACAGACGCTGTGCCGCCGGAATCGCGCTGGGCGGCGCGAGGCGGCGTCCTCAGTCGCGCCCGTATTTCAATCAATACGAGCGCTCCCTGCGTCCTTGCCTAGCATCCACCCAGCGCGCCCCGGCGACGAGGCCCGTTCCGCCAAGCCCTCCTACCGCGCTACCTTGTCCGTATGAGAGGCGCCGTCGCCGCCGGGCATCCGCTCACGGCGCAGGCGGGTGCGGAGACCCTCGCCGAGGGCGGGAACGCCGTCGATGCGTGCATCGCGGCGGCATTCGTGTCGTGGGTGACCGAGAGCCCGCTTACCGGCCCGGGCGCGGGTGGCTTCATGCTCGTGCACCGCGCGCGTGACCGCTCCGACCGGATGCTCGATTTCTTCGTCTCGATCCCGGGGCGGGGATTGGACGAGCCCGCTGGCGCGCGCATGGTCGAAGTCGACGTTCCGTTCGACGAGCAGACGATCCAGCTTTTCCGGATCGGCGCGGCCGCCTGCGCCGTCCCGGGAGCCGTGGCGGGCCTGGGAGAGGCGCACCGGCTGTACGCGAGGCTGCCCTGGCCCGACCTCGTCGCGCCGGCAATCGAGGTCGCCCGGAAAGGCGTGCCCTTGAACCGTCAGCAGGCATTTCTCCATTCGATCCTGGACGTCGCCCTGCGCGCAAGTGACGAGGGTCGGAAGATCTACGGCCGGTCGGCGCCGCTCGCAGAAGGCGACCACCTCCGCATGGCCGACCTCGCCGAGACCCTCGAGCACTTGGCCGAGGAGGGCCCGGGCGCCTTCTACGGCGGCGAGCTTGCGCGCCGGATCAGCGCCGCTGTGCGCGCAGAGGGTGGGCCGCTGACCGAGGCCGACCTCGCGTCCTACCGGGTGATTCGCCGCCGTCCGGTGCGAGCTGAGTTCGGCGCCTACGAGCTGGTGACCAACCCGCCGCCGTCCTCGGGCGGGCTCCTGATCGCCTTTGCTCTGCGCGTGCTCGACCGACTTGGCGTCGGCGGGCAGCCGGGGAGCCTCGGCGCCGTTGCCGCGCTGGCGGCGGTTATGCGCGAGGCGACGAACGCTCGGGGCGGCGGTTTCGGGCGCGCGCTCTACCGGGGCGGGCTGGCCGAGCGACTTCTCGCGGATGAGCGCATCGAGGAGGCCGCCCGCTCGATCCGCGCGGGGTCCGGGGAAATTGCCCGCGAGCCCGCCGGGATCCCGTCCACGACGCACATCAGCGTCGTAGACGGCGACGGCAACGCCGCTTCGCTCTCGGCCTCCACCGGCTGCGGCTCCGGGATCGTGGTGCCGGGGACGGGCATCCACGTGAACAACATGCTCGGCGAGACCGACCTCAATCCGGGTCAGAAGACCGCCGCGCCCGGGCAGCGGCTGACGAGCATGATGTCGCCGTCGGTCGTTCTCGCAACCGGGCGCCCGCGCCTGGTCGTCGGCAGCGCGGGCTCGATTCGCCTGCGCGCAGCGATCCTCCAGATCGTCGTCAACGTCGTCGCGCACGGTATGTCTGTGCAGGACGCAATTTCGGCACCCCGAGTGCACCTCGAGGGAGACCTTCTCCAGCTGGAGGGCGGGATCGAGGCATCGGTTGCGGCGGAGCTCGAGCGGCGCGGCCACAAGATCGCCCGCTGGCGGGCCCGCAATCTCTACTTCGGCGGCGCGTCGGCCGTCACGCTCCGCGACGACGGGACGCTGGAGGCGGCGGGTGACCCGCGCCGCGGAGGTGGAGGCGTCGTCGTGAAGTGAGCGTTCGAGTTCGCCACGCCGAGCCACGGGATGCGGCCCGACTCGTCGAGCTCGCCCGAGAGGTCGGAACCGAGGACGAGGGCTGGCTGATCACTGCCGGCGACTGGCGCACCCCCTGGGAGGAGCGCCGCTACGTGCGCGCCGTGCGCCGGCACGCGGACGTTGCCGTGCTGGTCGCGGAGACCAACGGGACCGTCGTCGGGCGCCTTTCCATCGCGCGTGATCCCCATCCGGCGAGTAGGCACGTTGCCGACCTGGGGCTCATGGTCGCGCGCGACTACAGGCGGCAGGGCGCCGGTACGGCGCTCATGGAGGCTGCCGAGTCCTGGGCCCGCCGCGTAGGCATCACGAAGATCGAGCTGCACGTCTTCCCCCATAACGAGCCTGCCCTCGCGCTCTACGAAGGGCTCGGCTACGAGCGCGAAGGCCTGCGCCGCCGCCACTACAGCCGCGAGGACGGGAAGGTTGACGCGATCCTCATGGCGAAGGAGCTCACGTGACCGAGCCTCAGCGAGGCGTCTTCCTCGAGGAGGAGACCGAGCTCGCCGAGGAGGAAGAGCTCTGGACCGACGACACCGGCGAGGACCACGCCGGCTGGTTCTGCGTCGCGACAGACCCGTTCCCCTGCCCGGCCGCGGGCTGCACGTTCGTCGCCAACTACATGACCGCCGTGCACCTCATCCTGGTGTGGCAGGAACGGGACGACCCGAACCTGCTTCGCCACGCGCAGCGTGCACAGGAGGTCGGGCGCAACCCGCGCGTCGTCGCCTACCAGACCGAGTTCGGGAAGAGCGCGTCTTACTACGCCTGGGAGGCCTCCGGCCGCCCAGTGCACGGGATCAAGGCCTCTTGATGCGTGGGCGGGATGAATCCCGCCCCTACTTGTAGGGGCGGGACTTGTCCGGCCCTAGAGGGGTTCGACGCGGCCGTTCGTGGAGGCGCGCTCGCGGATCTCCCGGTCGCGGGCGACAGCCTCCGCCGCCTTGGCAAGCATCGGCGCAAGGCGGAGCACGCGCTGGCGCTCGGAGCGAAGCTCGAGGAGCCCCTGCTTCACGTCCGTCCCGAAATCGACCCGGGCGGCGATCTGGTACGCAATCGAGTCGCCCTGCGGATCGAGATCCTCGAGCTCGGCGCCCGCGGCGTCCACGACGCGGCGGTAGGCGTCCAGACACTCCTCTACTTCCTCGACGCTCGGCTCGTCTGCTTCGTCCTCGAGCTCGTCGATCTCGGCGGTGATGAACGAGCGCCCGTCGGTCAGCTCGACGAGGCGGAAGGGGTCGCGCCCCTCGATGACGATGTTGAGCCGCCCGTCGGGGAAGCGCTCGAGCACCTCGATCACGCCTGCGCGGGTGCCGACCTCCCGCATGCCGTCCTCGTCGGCGAGGACGAGGCCGAACTCGAGGTTCTCGTCGAGGCACTCGCCGATGAGCTCCTGGTAGCGGGGCTCGAAGATGTGCAGGGGCGCCTGCTCCCCTGGGAGGAGGACGAGGTTGAGGGGGAACAGCCCGAGCTCGTTCATCCTGGAAAGATTAGGCCATCGCCTCCGACAAGCCCCTCTTCCGTCCCGCGATCGCAGACCTCGTGCCGTACGAGCCGGGGAAGCCGGTCGAGGAGGTTCAGCGCGAGCTCGGCCTCGAGCGGGTCGTCAAGCTCGCCTCCAACGAGGGCCAGTTCGGTCCCTTCCCGGCTGCTGTCGCTGCGGTCGAGCGGCTCGTTCCCGAGCTGAACCGATATCCCGACGGCGGTGCCTACCGGCTGCGGAGGGCCCTCGCGGAGAAACACGGCGTCGGCTTCGAGAACGTCGCGCTCGCTGCCGGCGCCGATGCGGTCGTCATGTACCTATCGCTTGCCGTCCTCGATCCCGGCGAGGAGATCGTCTGCGGCTGGCCCTCCTTCCCGAGCTACGTGCTCGACGCCGTCAAGCTCGGCGCGAAGCCCGTCACCGTCGACCTGAGCGAGCACCGCTACGACGTCGAGCGCATCGCGGCGGCGGTCACGCCGCGGACGAAGATCGTGTACCTCTGCAACCCGAACAACCCGACGGGGACGATGATCGGGCGCGATGAGGTCGACGCGTACTTCGGGCGGGCGCCCGAGCATGCCCTCACCGTTCTCGACGAGGCCTACTTCGAGTACGTCGAAGATCCGAGCTATCCCGACGGCATCGAGGAATACCTCAAGGCCGGCAGGCGGGTGCTCGTTCTGCGCACGTTCTCGAAGATCTACGGGCTGGCGGGGCTGCGGGTCGGCTACGGGATCGGGCCGACGGACGTCGTCGAGGCGATCAACAAGGTACGGAACGCCTTCGAGGTGAACCAGGCCGCGCAGGAGGCCGCGCTCGCGAGCCTGGGGGATGACGAGGAGATCGCCCGCCGGCGCCGGCTCACGGCCGAGGGCCGCACCCAGCTCGTGGAGGCTTGCGAGCGCCTCGGCGTGCCGGTGGCGACGCCCGCGGTCGCCAATTTCGTCTACGCCGAGGTGGGTGAGGACTCCCGAGGGATCTTCGAGGCGCTGCTCCGCGAGGGCGTGATCGTGCGGCCGCTCGCGCCGTTCGGCGCGCCCGGGGCGATCCGGGTCACCGTCGGCACGGCGGAAGAGAACGAGCTTTTCGCTGCGGCGCTCGAGCGCGTGCTGCACAGCGCGCCGGCACCCGCGCAGTAGCGCTAAAAAACGCCCTTCCGGGGCTTATGCCCTCCCGGTAGCGATGTTACGGTTCAGCCGTGATGCGGGGCCTCAGGGGAGCCCAGTGGAGGCTGCTGCGAGACGCCGCCGGCTACCGCCTCCTCTTCCTTGCCACGCTCGCCTCGAGCGTCGGCACATGGCTGGCCTTCATCGCGCTCGTGGTCGACGTCTTCGACCGGACGGAGGATGCGAGCTGGGTCAGCGCTCTTCTGATCGCCGAGTTCCTGCCGATCGTCGTCATCGGCATCCTTGCGGGCCGCCTGATCGACCGGGTCTCGCGCCGATGGATCCTCGTCGGCGCCGACCTCGCCCGCCTGGCGGTGTTCCTCGTCCTGCCTTTCGCCGGGAGCGCCCTCCAGATCGTGCTGCTCGCCTTTGTCGCCGGGGTGGCCACGAGCGTCTTCCGGCCGGCCGTTTACGCGGGCCTGCCCAACCTCGTCTCCGACGAGGAGCTGCCGCAGGCGAACGGGCTCCTGCAGACGGCGGACAACCTCACCTGGGCGCTCGGGGCGCTCGCCGGCGGGGCACTCGTCGCGGCGACGTCGCCGGACGTCGCGTACTTCCTGAACGCGGCCAGCTTCCTCGTCTCCGCGCTCCTGATCGTTCGTATCCGCGAGAGCCTCCAAGAGGCAGAGCGGCCACCGAGCCGGGGCCAGTGGCGCGATCTACTCGAGGGGCTGCAGCTCGCGGTCCGCTCGCGCGCGCTTCTCACCGTGCTCGTCGCGTGGAGCATCGTCATGCTCGCCAACGCGGGGATCAACGTCGCCGAGGTCTTTCTCGCGAAGGACGTGTTCGACTCAGGAGACTTGGGCTACGGCGTGCTCGTCTCGGGGACGGGCGCGGGGCTCGTCATCGGCAGCCTCCTGGCAGGCCCCTGGATCGCGCAACGCGGCATGCGCGTTCCCTACAGCGTGTCGATCGGGCTCATGGCCATCGGGTTCGGCCTGGCGGCAGTGGCGCCGAACGTGTGGCTGTCGACGTGCGCGGTCGTGGTGGGAGGCATCGGGAACGGCGTCGCCGTCGTGACGAACGCGGTGCTCGTTCAGCGGGGCGCGCCCGACCGGCTTCGCGGGCGCGCGTTCTCGGTTGTTATGAGTGTCGGCTATGCGGTCCTCGGGATCGGCATGGTCGTTGCCGGGCCCCTGACGAATGCGCTCGGCGCGCGGGCCGTGTGGGGGATCGCCGCGGCGCTCCTGGCGGTCGCCGCCGTGGTCGGCTTCGCGCTCCTGCGCGGAGTCTCCGAGGAGCACCCCCGGGCAGAGGTCGTTTCGAGCCGTCACGCAGCTTGACCTCGAAGGCCTGGACACTCGAGCGGCTCCTCGACGGCGTGCGCGCCGGCGACCGGCGGGCACTCGCGCGCGCGATCACCCTGGTCGAGAACTCCGATCCGGTCGCCTACGAGCTCATCCGTGAGCTCTACCCAGAGACGGGGCGCGCGTACGTCGTCGGCGTCACCGGGCCTCCGGGCGTCGGCAAATCGAGCCTCATCAGCGCGCTTCTTCGCCACGTGCGCCAGCAGGAGACCACCGTCGGCGTCATTTCAGTCGATCCCTCGAGCCCCTTCACGCAAGGCGCGCTCCTCGGAGACCGCATCCGCCTCTCGGACCACTTCCTCGACCCGGAGGTCTTCATCCGCTCGATGGGGACCCGCGGGCACCTGGGTGGCCTGGCCGAGGCGACGCTGCAGGCAGCCCTCCTGCTCGACGCGGCGGGGAAGGATCTCATCTTCCTCGAGACGGTCGGAACGGGTCAGAGCGAGGTCGAGATCATCGGGATTGCCGACACTGTTCTCCTCGTCCTCATGCCCGGCTCCGGCGACTCGATCCAGGCGCTCAAAGCCGGGATCATGGAGATTCCCGACGTCATCGCCGTGAACAAGCGCGACCACCCCGCGGCGAAGACCATGGTGAACGAGGTGCGCTCGATCCTGGCGCTCGACTCCGACAGCGCGTGGCAGCCGCCGATTGTCCTAACGGAGGCGGTGCAGGGCGAGGGCGTCTCCGAGCTGTGGGAGAAGGTTGAGGAGCATCGCGCGCACCTGCAAGACCAGGGGCTCTTGGAGCGCCGCCGCGCCGAGCACCTCGCCGGCGAGGTCTTCGCGGTCGCGAGCGCGCGCGCGAAGGCGCACCTCGAGCGCGCGGTGGGCGGAGACAAGGAGCTCCAGCGCCTCCTGGGCGAGGTGCAACGGCGTGAGCTCGACCCGCTGACCGCTGTTCGAGAGATCATGGAGAAGGTATTCAGGATCGATGGCGATGGCAACGAAGGCGATCCCCACACTCGCTGACATCGAAGCGGCGCGAGCGCGCATCGCCGGGCTCGCACGCGCGACGCCTGTCTACTCCTCTGAGACGCTCTCGCGGCTTGCCGGCCGGCGCGTCTTCCTCAAGGCGGAGAACCTCCAGCGGACGGGCTCGTTCAAGATCCGGGGTGCGGTCAACAAGATTGCCTCGCTCTCCGACGCAGAGCGCGCGGCGGGAGTCGTGACGGCAAGCGCAGGCAACCACGGCCAGGCGGTCGCGCTGGCGGCGCGGGAGGCAGGGGTTCAGGCCACGGTCTTCATGCCGCAGGACGCGCCGATGACGAAAGTGGATGCCACGCGCAGCTACGGCGCCGAGGTCATTCTCGTCGGGGAGGGCTACGACGAGGCCCAGGCAGCTGCGAAAGAGCGGGTCGAGGCTGGAGCGACGCTGGTCCACGCGTTCGAGGACGAGGTGGTGATCGCCGGGCAGGGCACGCTCGGGCTGGAGCTCGCCGAGCAGCTCGCCGAGGACGTCGAGACAGTCGTCGTGCCGGTCGGCGGCGGCGGGCTTGCGTCGGGAATCGCGCTCGCGCTCCGCGAGCTGCGGCCCGAGATCAGGCTCGTCGGGGTACAGGCCGAGGCCTGCGCGCCGTTTACGGGAGCAACAGAGTTCGGCTTCACCATCGCAGACGGCATCGCGGTGAAGAGGCCGGGTGAGCTGACGAAGAAAATCCTCTCCGACCATCTGGACGGCCTCTTCATCGTCTCGGATGACGAAATCGCGCATGCGATCGTGCTGCTCCTCGAGCGGGTGAAGCTCGTCGTCGAGGGTGCCGGGGCGGCGTCGGTAGCGGCCCTGCTTGCCGGCCGGGTGAGCGGATCGGGGCCGGTCTGCTCGCTCCTGACCGGCGGGAACATCGACGCGATGCTCCTCCTCGAGGTCGCACGGCACGGTCTCAGCCAGGCCGGGCGTTTTCTCGTGATCCGGACGAAGCTCGACGACCGCCCGGGCGCCCTGGCGAAGCTGCTGGCTTGCGTGGCCGACGAGCGCGTGAACGTGCACTCGGTCGAGCATCATCGAGAGGGCATGGACCTGCCGGTCAGCGGCACCGAGGTCGAGCTCACGCTCGCCATGCGCGACGAAGAGCACTGCCGCGACCTCCTCGCCCGGCTCGCCGAGCTCGGCTACGAGGTCGAGCGGCTCCGTTAAACCGGTGCCGGAGCGCGACTACTCGGCGACGCCGCTCCCGAAGAAGCTCGGGATCAAGGAGGACTCGAGCGTCGGGATCTTCGACGCTCCCGAAGGCTTCGCCGGGCGGCTGGGCGTCGAGCCGAAGCGCCGCGGCCAACTCGATGTCATTCTCTTCTTCGCCACCCGCAAGGGCGAGCTGATCCGCCAGTTCACGCCGCTTGCGAGGCGGCTCACGCCGGCCGGAGGGCTCTGGATCGCCTGGCCGAAGAAAGCGGCGAAGACGGACACCGATCTCGACTTCGAGACGGTGCAGGGCGTGGGTCTCCGAGCCGGTCTCGTCGACAACAAGAGCGCGTCGATCGACGAGACGTGGCAGGCGCTCCGCTTCGTCGTCCGCCGCGCCGACCGCTAGGCGAACTCGAGCAGCTGCGCGGCGTAGTGGGGGGCGGTCGGCTCGTCCTCGTGGCGGAAGAACGCGTAGACGTCGACGCCCTCGGCCAGGAGCGGACGGATCTCAGCCGCGAGTCGTTGCAGGTCGCCGTCCTTATAGGGCGGCTCCCGCAGGCGCAGATAGCGGAAGGGCGCCGAACCTTCGAGCGCGCCGACGCGGGCGACGCCGCGCTCGTCGAGCCGAGCAGTGATCTCCGGGTCCTCCCAGGACTCGTGTCGGAAGTCCAGGGCCACGTGGAGGTCGCGGTCGAGGGAGTCGAGCAGGAGCCGGAGAAAGCCGTCGTCGCGTGCTTGGGCCACCTTGATCCGCAGCGGGCCAAGCGCCTCGCCCAGGTTGCGAGCGCTCTGCGAGAACGCGTCGAGACCTTGGATGCGTCCGAAGGAGGTCACCTGCCGGCTCACCGTGATCGCGAAGCGGAAGCCGGGCGGGACCGCCGCCGCCCAGCGCTCGAACTGGCCCTCGGCCGGCAACCGGTAGAAGGTGTTGTTGAGCTCGACCGAGGGCAGCCGTTCGGCGTAAAGGCGTAGGAACGCGTCCGGCTTGGCGTCGGCCGCGTAAAAGCCGCCCTTCCAGCTCGGGTACGAGAAACCGGACGAGCCGGCGAAGAGCGTGCCGGCGCTAGCGCCCCTCGTGCACCTCGTAGATCTCGTCCGCGACCAGGCCGTGTGCCTCGCGGTGGACGTGGGCGGCCGTCTCCGCGTCCGGCGCCTCGACGAGGCAGAAGATCTTGCCCTGCTTCTCGTCCACCCAGTAGCTCTTGTAGTTGACGCCGTGCTCGCCCTGGACCTCGACGTCCTTCGCGTGCGCTTGAGCGACGTCGTCCGCCGAGACGCCCCCCTCCATGTTGTGCACGTCCATGAACAACGGCATTCAGTCCTCCCTGTCGTTTGGCGCGAAGATCCTATAACCCGAGCTCGCGCGCGATCACGAGCCGCTGGATCTCGTTCGTCCCCTCGCCGATCTCGAGCACCTTCTGGTCGCGATAGAACCGCGAGATCGCGTACTCGTCCATGAAGCCGTAGCCGCCGTGGATCTGGAGCGCGTGGTTGGCGACTCGGTGGGCGAGCTCGCCCGTATAGAGCTTCGCCATCGCCGCGGCCTGCGCAAATGAGCGCCCTTGATCCTTGAGCCAGGCCGCTTTGTAGACGAGGTGGCGGCCGGCCTCGATCTCCGTGGCCATGTCGGCCAGCTTGAAGCGGATCGCCGGGAACTTCGCGATGGGCTGCCCGAACTGCTCACGGTCTTTGGCGTATGCCGCCGCGAGCTCGTATGCGCCCTGGGCGAGGCCGAGCCCCATCGCGGCGATTGAGATGCGGCCGCCGTCGAGGATCTCGAGGAACTGCTTGAGGCCGCGCCCGCGCTCCCCGAGCAGGTTCGACTCCGGCACGGCGCAGTCACGGAAGGAGAGCTCGCGCGTGTCCGAGGCGCGCCACCCCATCTTCCGCATCGGCGCCGAGATCTCGTAGCCGGGCGTCCCGTTGGGCACGATCAGGTTCGAGATCTCGTCCTCTCCGGTGCGCGCGGTGATCGTTACGCAGGCGCTCAGGTCCGTCCCTGCGTTGGTGATGAAGATCTTCGAGCCGTTCACGATCCAGTTCCCGTCGCGGAGCTCGGCTCGCGTCCGGATTGCGGCGGCGTCTGACCCGGCACTGGGCTCGGTCAGGCCGAAGGCCGCGAGCTTTCTCCCCGAGGCGAGGTCGGGCAGCCACTCCCGCTTCTGCTCCTCCGTCCCGAAGAGGAGGATCGGCATCGTCCCCAGCGAGGTGTGTGCGGCGACGGTGATCGCCACGGAGGAGTCGACGCGGGTCAGCTCCTCGACCGCGATCGCGTAGGAGAGCGTGTCGGCGCCGCCTCCTCCGTATTCCTCCGGCAGCGGGATGCCCATGAGGCCGAGCTCGGCCAGCTCGGCAACGATCTCGTACGGGAAGCGGTGCTCCCGGTCCAGTTCCTCGGCGACCGGCGCGATCTTCGCCTCGGCGAACTCGCGCACGGTCCGCCGGATGAGCTCGTGCTCGTCCGAGAGGTCGAAGTTCAAGACGACGTTGTCAGCCTGCGGGCGAGCTCCACGATCAGGCGCACGCCGTAGCCTGTCGCGCCCTCGCGGTCGTAGTAGTCCTCGCGGCCGCGCTCGAGGTACGCCGTGCCGGCGATGTCGAGGTGCGCCCAGGGACCGTCGCCGACAAACTCCTCCAGGAAGCGGGCGGCGTGGATGGGGGAGCCCTGCCGGTGTTCGGAGGAGTTCTTCAGGTCGGCGAAGCGGGAGCGGATGTAGCGGCGATAAGTCTCGTGGAGAGGCCACGGCCAGACGTGGTCGCCGCTCGCCTCTCCGGCGGCGCGGATCTCCTCGACCCACTCGCGGTCGTTCCCGAAGAGTCCCGCGTAGTAGTCGCCCATGGCGATGACCATCGCGCCGGTGAGCGTGGCGAAGTCGATCAGGTGGGTGGCGCCCGCCTCGCGCGTGTACCAGAGAGCGTCGGCGAGGATCAGCCGCCCCTCGGCGTCGGTGTTCGTGACTTCGATCGTCTTCCCGTTCAGCGCGGTGACGATGTCGCCCGGACGGTAGGCGCCGCCGCCGGGCATGTTCTCGGTGGCCGGGGCGACTGCGAGGATCTCGATCGGGATTTCGAGCTCGGCGATCGCGCCGAGAGCGGCGAGAACCGCCGCGCCTCCGCTCATGTCGCACTTCATCTCCTCCATGCGGTTGGCCGGCTTGAGCGAGAGGCCGCCCGCATCGAATGTGATCGCCTTGCCGACGAGCCCGAGCACGATGCCGTCGCGAGCTTTCCCCTTCGGTCGGTAGCGCAGAGTGATCAGCCGGGCGGGATTGGCGCTGCCCTGGCTGACTGCCCCGAGCGCGCCCATGCCGGCGGCGAGGATCTCCTCCGGGCCGAGCGTCTCGAAGCTGACATTGTCGAGCGCGCCGACGTTCTGCTCGGCCCATTCGGCCAGCCGCGCTGGGGTCAGCTCGTTCGGCGGGGCGTTGACGAGGTCGCGGCAGCGGTTCGTCCATTCCGCGACGACGTTGGCCCGCCTCGCTTCCTCGCCGACTTCGGCCGCACCGGCGCCGCAGAGAACCAGACGCTCGACGGGCAGGCGCCGCTCGTCGCCGTTCGTCTTCCAGCGGCCGGCGTCGTATGGCCCGAGCACGGTGCCCTCGACGATCGCGCGGGCCTGGTCGGCGGACGACATGCCGTCGCCGTTGTCATCAAGGATCCAGGCGACCGTGCTCCCGCCCATCTCGGCCGTCCGCGTGGCCGCGCGAGCGGCGGCGGTGCGATAGCTGTCGGAGTCCAGCTCCTCGGGCTCGCCGACACCGGCGGCTGCGAGCCGGTGAGCGGCGATCTTCCCGTTCGTGTGGAAGACGGTGATGCAGCCGCGCTCGCCTTTGAGCTCGCCGTCCTCGATGAGGTGCTGCAAAGTCCCCTCGAATCGCCGGTCGAGCTCCTGAGCCGCGCGCGAGAGAGCGACCGGATCGGGGACCGGAAAGACGAGGACGTCAGCCTGAACTCCCTCGGGAGCCCCCTCGACGACGTCGATCTCCATGGGCGAGGCCCGATGCTATCCGAAGCGTTCTCTAGGGTGTCCTCGAATGAGGGATGCGGCCGCGCTCCGCGAAGCCGATCCATCGGATGCGCAATGAGCGCAGCACTACCCTCTCAGCCCGCACCCTCCCCTCGCGGGCGGAACCCTCTCCCGGTAGAAGCCCTCCAGAATCTCCTCGGAGGGCTTCTACATGAGCGCGAGGGACTGCGTGGCGCCGGCGACGGGCTCGCCCTCGAGCGTAACCGGCGCGAGATCGTGCGCGTGCAGCAGGAGATCTGCTACGCGCTCATCGCGCAGCACGGCACCGCTTAGCCTCTAAGCTCACGCCCCGGTGCTGCACGGGGTGGACACCAAGGCCATGGCCGCGCTGTCGTCGGGGCACCTGTCCACGGACCTTGCGCAAGGAGCCCTCCCGGCGCTCCTGCCCTTCCTCGTCATCAAGTTCGACCTCTCGTACACGGAGGCGGCGGCGCTCGTCCTGGCCGGGACGATCTCGTCCTCGATCGTGCAACCGGCCTTCGGCGTCTGGTCGGACACGCGGGGCGCTCTCTGGCTTCTGCCCGCAGGGGTCGCCGTCGCGGGTCTGGGTATGGCGGCTGCGTCGGTCGCTCCCGCCTATCCACTCGTCTTCCTCGCCGTGCTTGTCTCCGGGCTTGGCGTTGCGGCCTACCATCCGGAGGGCTCGAAGTTCGCCAGCTACGTAAGCGGCCGCCGACGTGCGAGCGGGATGTCGCTCTTCTCCGTCGGCGGAAACCTCGGTTTCGCGCTCGGTCCGCTGCTCGCCTCCTTCCTCATCATCACGCTCGACCTCGGGCTGGAGGGGGGCGTCTTCCTCGCGGTCCCGGGGCTCGCGGCGGCCGCGGTGCTCGCCTCGGTCACCGGCTACCTCGGAACTTTCGCTCCCGAGGGCGGGCCCGCGGCCGAACGGGCCTTGGAGCCGAGCCGCCCGCGCGGGCTGGCGCTTCTCCTCCTCGTCGTCGGCCTGCGCAGCGTCGCGCACATGGGTCTGTTCACCTTCGTCCCGCTGTACGAGATCGCCCGCGGCAACGGGGTGGGCTACGGGACGCGGCTGCTCGCCCTCTTCCTGCTCGCGGGGGCCCTGGGAACGCTCCTGGGCGGGCCGCTGGCCGATCGGTTCGGCCGCCGCACCGTTCTCATCGGCAGCTTCGTCGTGGCCACGCCGCTGATCCTCGTCTACGCCCTCGCCGGCGGTCTCGTCGGCGCGATCGCGCTCGTCTTCTCCGGCGCCGCCGTGATCGGCACGTTCGGGGTCAGCCTCGTCATGAGCCAGGAGTACATGCCCGGCCGCGTCGGAATGGCCTCCGGACTCTCCATCGGACTCGCGATCGGGCTCGGCGGGGTCGCGGCGCTCAGCCTCGGCGCGGTCGCGGACGCGGTCGACCTCGAGACCGCAGTCGTCGCGACCGCCCTCGGCCCGGCGCTCGCCATCTTCGTCGCGCTCACGCTCCCGCCGCTACCGCGGCGCCACGTCGAGCCTGCGGCGGCTGCGGTCTGATGGCGGAGAAAGCTCAGAGCGCGCGCGATTTCTTCGAAGGGGCGGAATCGAGGATCGATCCCGCGAAGACCCGGGGCTTTCGCGCCTCCTATCGCTTCGACGTCGAGGGTGCCGGCAGCTGGCGCGTCGACGTGGACGACGGCGAGGTCCGAATCGAGGAGAGCGAGGCTCCCGCCGACTGTGTCGTCCGCGCGAGCGAGGCGACCTTTCTCAGGATCGTGAACCGCGAGGGAAGCCCGATGACCGCCTTCCTGACCGGAAAGGTTCGAATTGAAGGCGACATGGGGCTCCTCCTGAAGCTGCGTGAGTTTCTGCCCTAGGGCGCCAGGCGCTCGATCCTCCAAGCACCCTCCTCCCGCGTGTAACGAAAGCGCTCGTGGAGGCGGTTCGGCCGGTTCTCCCAGAACTCGAAGGCCTCGGGCTCGAGCACGTACCCGCCCCACCAGGGCGGGAGCGGGGGATCGTCGCCGAACCGTTCCTCCGCGTCCGCGTAAGCCCTTTCGACGGCCTCTCGGTCCGGGATGACCTCGCTCTGGCGCGAGGCCCAGGTGGCGAGCCGGCTGCCGAGTGGGCGCGTGCGGAAATAGGCCTCGGACTCGGCTTGCGGAACGCGCTCGACGCGCCCGCGGACCGTCACCTGGCGGCGCGGCTCCACATGCCAGACGAAGACGAGCGCGGCGTGTGGGTTTTGCTCGAGCTCCCGGCCTTTCCGGCTCTCGTAGTTCGTGAAGAAGACGAACCCGCGCTCGTCCACGCTCTTCAGGAGGACGGTGCGCGCGGACGGCCGTCCGTCCGGCGTAGCGGTGGCGAGGGTCATCGCCTCGGGCAGCTCCACCCCGGCTGCCCCCGCCGCGTCGAACCACTGGCGGAAAAGCTCGAACGGGTCGCCCACGGCTACTCCTCGAGCTCGACGAGCACGGCGCCCCCGGCTACGCGGTCGCCCTCCGCGACGTGCACCCGCCGCACGACGGCCTCGAACGGGGAGACGAGCGGCGTCTCCATCTTCATCGCTTCGAGCACGACGAGCGGCTGGCGCGGCTCGACGCGGTCACCTTCGCTGGCGAGGACCCGGATCACGGTTCCCGGCATCGGGGCGGTCACGGCGCTTTCGGTGCGGATGCTGCCGAGCGCGTGGGCGGCCCGCTCGACGGTCGGCGGCGGTCGGCGCGCCGGCGGCTCGCCCTTTCGGTCGCGGTTCAGTCGCCAGTAGGAAGCCCAGAGACGAGACACGCGGTTTGGCCGGGTGAGGGGCGGGTTCTCGTCCAGGAACGCCGTGGTCGTCTCGCCGGCCCGGACTGTGGGGTGGGAGACGAGCCAGCGAAGAAATGCGAGGTTCGTCGTGACGCCGCCGACGCGGGTCTCGCGCAGAGCCTGCGCGAGCCTGTCGAGCGCCTCGTCGCGCGTCTCGCCCGAGGCGATGAGCTTCGCGATCAGCGGGTCGTAGGCGACCGGGACCTCGTCGCCGGCCTCCACACCGGCATCGACCCGGACCCCGTCGGGGATGGACAGGCGCTCGATGCGCCCGGCCTGCGGAAGGAACGTGAGCGGGTGCTCGGCGTAGAGACGTACCTCGACGGCGTGGCCCGCGGGCTCCCTCGACTCGACCTCGAGTCGCTCCCCGTCGGCAATCCTGAGCTGCTGCTCGACGAGGTCGATGCCGGTGACGAGCTCGGTCACCGGGTGTTCGACCTGGATTCGCGCGTTTAGCTCGAGGAAGAAGAACTCGTCTCCGTCCAGAACGAACTCGGCCGTGCCGGCGTTCACGTAACCGACCGCGCGCGCGAACGCCACCGCCGCCTCGGCCATGGCGGCGCGCAGCCGCTGGTCGAGGGCGGGGGAGGGACTCTCTTCGAGAACCTTCTGATGGCGGCGCTGGATCGAGCACTCGCGCTCGCCGAGCTGCACGACGGCGCCGTGCGAATCTGCGAGAAGCTGGATCTCCACGTGGCGCGGACGCTCGAGATAGCGCTCGCAGAAGACGCGGTCGTCGCCGAAGCCCGCCTTCGCCTCCCGGCGGGCCGCCTCGAGCGCCTCATCGAGCTCCGCGGGCGAGCGTACGACGCGCATCCCGCGGCCGCCCCCGCCGGCCGCGGCCTTGACGAGCAGCGGATAGCCGATCTCGTCGGGGTCGCCTCCCGGGACGACCGGCACGCCGGCTCCCGCGGCGATCCGCTTCGCCTCGAGCTTGTCCCCGGCGGCTGCCACGGCTTCCGACGGCGGGCCGACCCAGACGAGCCCGGCCGCCTCGACGGCCGCGGCGAATACCGGGCTCTCCGCGAGGAACCCGTAGCCAGGATGGATCGCGTCGGCGCCCGCGGCCTGCGCGGCGCGGATGTGCTCCTCGGCCTGAAGGTAGCCGGCGATCTCCTGCAGTTCGTCGGCCAGCCGGGTGTGCAGCGCCCCGCGGTCGTCGGGGGCCGCGACTCCGACGGTGGCGATTCCGAGCTTGCGGCAAGTCCGGAAGATCCGCGCCGCGATCTCGCCGCGGTTCGCTACAAGGAGCTTTTCCATGACGGGTCGCGCTTCTCGAGGAAGGCCCGTAGGCCCTCCTGGCCCTCCGGGCTCGTGCGCCGTTCCGCTGCGATCCGAGCCGTGTCGAGGCCTTCGGGCCGCTCGCGGGCCAGGCGCTTCGCGGCGCGCACGGCCTCGGGGCCGCCGGCGAGGAGGGCCTCCACGACCCCCTCGACGACCTCGTCGAGATCGGACGTGACCTCGTGAACGAGCCCGATGCGGAGCGCCACGTCTGCACCAAACCGCTCGCCGGTGAGGAAGTAACGGCGCGCGGCTCCCGGCCCGATCTTGCGCAGGACGAAGGGCGAGATGACCGCCGGGATGATCCCGAGGCGCACCTCCGAGAAGCCGAAGGCCGCTTCCTCGGCCGCAACGGCGATGTCGGCGCAGGCGACGAGGCCGGAACCGCCCCCGAGCGCGTGGCCCTGCACGCGCGCGACGACCGGCGCCGGGCAGGAATCCACGACCTCGAGCATGCGGTAGAGACGCATGGCGTCCTCGACGTTCTCCTCGAACGAGAGGTCGATGGACGAGCGCTGCCAGTCGACGTCCGCTCCCGCGCAGAAGCTCGGGCCTTCGCCCGCGAGGACGACGGCGCGCGCGTCGCCGACGTCGGCGAAGGCGTTCGCGAGCTCGGCGATGAGGGCGGCGTCGAAAGCGTTCCGCCGCTCCGGCCGCGCCAGCGTGATCCGGAGCAGGGGCCCTTCGCGCTCTACCCGTAGCGCGCTCATTGGATTGGAGCTTAAGGTTGGCCTGTGCTTCGAGGAGCGCTGGCGGCGACCGTCACACCCTTGCGGGACGACGGCGAGCGGCTGGACGAGGACGCCTTCGGCCCGTATGTGGACTTCCTCGCCGAAAACCGGCTGGACGGGATCTTCGCGCTCGGGACGACCGGCGAGGGCCTCCTGCTCTCGCTCGAAGAGCGGAAGCGCGCGGCCGAGCTCTTCGCCGAGGCCGCCTCCGGCCGTCTCGGCGTCGTCGTGCATTGCGGGGCGCAGACCACGCGCGAGACGGTCGCGCTTTGCGAGCACGCCGCCGAGCTCGGCGTCGCGGGAGTGGCGGTCGTCGGCCCGCCGTACTTCGCCTTCACGCCGACCGAGCTGGCGGCGCACTTCCGGGCCGCCGCCGGCGCGTGCGCTCCAGTGCCGTTCTATATCTACGAGTTCGAGGCGCGGGCGGGCTACGCGATCCCCCTCGACGTCGTGAACGCCCTTCGCGACGAGCTGCCGAACCTCCAAGGGTTGAAGGTCTCGGATGCGCCCTTCGACCGCGTCGAGCCCTACCTGATCGAGGGCCTGGACGTCTTCGTCGGCTCGGAGCCCCTTGTACCCCAGGCGCTCGAGCGCGGTGCCGCCGGGACGGTCTCGGGGCTGGCGGCAGCCTTCCCGGACGTCATAGCCGATCTGGTTGCCCACCCGTCGCTGGAGGCGGGGGAGAGGGTGGCGGCCCTGCGCGAGTCGCTGCAGCGGTTTCCCTTCATCGCGGCCGCGAAAGTCGTGCTCGGGCGCCGCGGCTTGCCGGTCCGGGAGGACGTCCGCGCTCCGCTCCTCCCGCTCAGCGCAGACGAGCGGGCGCAGCTCGAGCGCGACCTCGCTCAAGTCCTGGCGTGAAGATCTGCGTCGCCGGCGCTGGCGCAATCGGCGCGAGCGTGGCCTACCACCTCGCCCTGCTCGGAGCCCGCGACGTCGTGCTCGTCGACCGCGGTGAGGTAGCGGGCGGCGCAACCGCCAAGGGAATGGGCGGGGTGCGCCAACAGTTCTCGACGGCCGCGGAGGTGCGGCTGGCGCAGGCGAGCATCCGCTTCTTCGAGGAGCTTGGCGCCCCGCACTTCGAGCAGGTCGGTTACCTCTTCCTGGCTACGACCGAGGCCGGCGTCGCGACGTTGGAGGAGCGGCGGGTGGTACAGGCCGAGCTCGGTGTCCCGGTCGAGCGGATCGACGCTTCCTTCGTCCCGGGACTCGAGCTCGGCGACGTCGTTGGGGCCGTCTTCTGCGCGACCGACGGAGTCGGCGATCCGCCGGCGGTCACGCGAGAGCTCGTCGGTCGAGCGGGTGACCTGGGCGTCGAGGTTCGCGAAGGCGTCGATCTGGCCGAGGTGGAAGCAGAAGTCCGTGTGGTCGCCTGCGGGGCTTGGTCGGCCCAGGCGGCCGAGACGCTCGGCGTCGAGCTCCCCATCCGGCCTCTCACCCGGCAGCTGATTCTGACGTCGCCGGTCGCAGAGCTGCCGTCCGGCCTGCCCATGACGATCGAGCTCGAGACGGGCTTTCACTTCCGCCGTCGTGGCGCAGCGCTCGTCCTGGCCATGCACGATCCCGCGCCGCGCTGGGGTTGGGAGCAAACCGTGGACGAGTCGCTTCTCCCGGACCGGCTGGAGCGGCTCGGCCGCCGCTATCCGCCGGCAGCCGGAGCGCAGGTCGACCGTGCCTGGGCGGGGCTGTACGACATGACCCCGGACGCGCATCCGATCATCGGGCAAGTCGCGGAGGGGCTCTACGTGGCCTGCGGGTTCTCCGGGCACGGTTTCATGCAGTCCCCGGCGGTCGGCCGGGCGCTCGCGGAGGAGATTCTCGAGGGCTCGTCCTCCCTCGACCTCTCGGACTACCGGCTCGAGCGTTTCTCAGACGGCGCGGTCTTCCCGGAGGACGCCATTTTGTAAGGATTCTTGTAACTATTCGCGACCCCCCAAGGCCGTATCCTTTTCGCGGCGCCGGGCATTAAATGGACGTGAGCCCAGCACAACGAGCGGTTGCTGATCGTTCGTTCGAGCGTCTGTACAGGCGGCACCGCCGCGACGTTTACGGGTTCGCGCTTCGCGCCGTACGCGATCCCGACGAGGCGGAGGACGTCACGCAGACGGCGTTCCTCAACGCGTACCGGGCACTCCACCGCGGCGACCGTCCGCAGAAGCCGCGTGCCTGGCTTCTGACGATCGCCAACAACATCGCGCGTCGCCAGTACCGCGACCGGGCTGCCCGTCCCCAGGAGGTCGAGCTCGACCCCGAGCTGCCCTCGAACGGCGCGGAATGGAATGACCTCGTCGCCCGCGAGATCCAGGGCGCTCTGCGGAAGCTCCGGCCGAACCGCCGCATCGCCGTCGTCCTCCGCGACATCGAGGGCCTCTCCTACGCCGAGATCGCCGAGCGCATGAATCTCAGCGAGCCCGCCGTCGAGACGCTTCTCTTCCGCGCGCGCAACGAGCTCCAGACCGAGCTCGAGCGGCTCGGCCGCGAGCCTTCGGTGCGCCGCCGCCGCAGCCTCCGGTCCCTGTTCGTGCTGCCGCTGCCGATGAGTCTCGTCAACTACTTCGACTCGCTCGCCTTTACCCTCGGGCGCACGCCACTCACGCGCGCGGCCGGTGCGGTGGCCGCCGTCGTTTTGGGCGCCGGCGTCGTCACCCAGGCGGGCCCGCTCGTGCAGGACGCCGCTGCCGATCGACCGCCGGCTGCGGCTCGGGCTTCCGTCGCTCCCGTTGATCTGGCCGACGAGCGAGTGCACAGGGCGCTCACTCCCTCGGCGGCGCAGGCTGCGAACGGCAAGCAGACGAAGCCGGGTCAGGGCGCCGCGAGCGCGGCACAGGCAGCGAGTCACGCGGGCTCCGACCAGGGCGACGCGGGCTCCAACTCAGGGGCTTCGGCAGCCGGCTCGGGCTCGGGAGCCGCCGGCGTCATCGTCGAGCTTCCGCCTGTAGCAGCGCCGCCGCTGCCGCTCCCGGACATCTCAGGGACACTCGACCAGCTTCCCCCGCCGCCGCCCCTCCCGGTTCCGCTCGGCTAGCTGAGGGCTTGGCGAAACATGCGCTGTGCCGTCGGGCCGCGCCGGGCGGCGCGAGGCGGCGTCCTCGGTCGCGCTCGTATTTCATTCAATACGAGCGCTTCCTGCGTCCTTGCCTCGCATCCACCCAGCACACCCCGACAACGAGGCCCGTTCCGCCAATCCCTCAGTTACATCCGGAAGACGCCGAAGGTCGTCTCCGGGATCGGCGCATTGACGCTCGCCGAGATCCCGAGCGCGAGCACGCGGCGGGTATCGAGCGGGTCGATGATCCCGTCGTCCCAGAGCCGCGCGGTCGAGTAGTACGGATTGCCCTCGCGCTCGTACTTCGCCCGGATCTCCTCCGGATCGGCGTGCCCCACCGTCGAGAGAACGGCCGCGGCCTGCTCGCCGCCCATGACCGAGATTCGGGCGTTCGGCCACATCCAGAGCTGCCGCGGCGAGTACGCCCGCCCGCACATGCCGTAGTTCCCGGCGCCGAACGAGCCGCCGATGATGACGGTGAACTTCGGCACCTGCGCGCAGGCGACTGCGGTGACGAGCTTCGCACCGTCCTTCGCGATGCCGCCGGCTTCGTACTCCTTGCCGACGATGAAGCCGGTGATGTTCTGCAGGAAGACAAGCGGAATCTTGCGCCGGCACGCGAGCTCTACGAAGTGGGCGCCTTTGAGCGCGCTCTGGGAGAAGAGAACGCCGTTCGAGGCCAGGATTCCCACCGGGAAGCCCTCGATCCGGCCGAAGCCGCACACGAGTGTCTCGCCGTAGAGCGCTTTGAACTCGTGGAAGCGGCTGCCGTCGACGATGCGGGCGATGACCTCGCGCACGTCGTAGCCCTTGGCGTAGTCCTCGGGGACGATCCCGTAGAGGTCGGCCGGGTCATAGACCGGCTCCTCCGGCTCCTCGACCTCCCAGGGCGGCTCGGGCTTGCGCCGCCCCAGGTTGGAGACGATCGACCGCGCAATCGCGAGGGCGTGCTCGTCGCTGACTGCGTAGTGGTCGGTCACCCCGGAGATGCGGGAATGGACCTCGGCGCCGCCGAGCTCCTCCGCGCTCACTTCCTCGCCGGTGGCCGCCTTTACGAGCGGGGGGCCGCCGAGGAAGATCGTGCCGGTGCCCTTGACGATCACCGTCTCGTCGCTCATCGCCGGAACGTAGGCGCCGCCGGCCGTACAGGAGCCCATGACCAGCGCGATCTGCGGGATTCCCTTTCCGGACATGACCGCCTGGTTGAAGAAGATGCGCCCGAAATGGTCCCGGTCGGGGAACACCTCGTCCTGCAGGGGCAGAAAAGCCCCACCGGAGTCGACGAGGTAGATGCAGGGGAGGTGGTTCTGCTCCGCCACCTCCTGCGCACGCAGGTGCTTCTTCACGGTCATGGGGTAGTACGTCCCGCCCTTGACCGTGGCGTCGTTCGCGACGACCACACATTCCTGACCCTCGATCGAGCCGATGCCGGTCACGATTCCGGCCGCGGGCGCCTCTCCGTCGTAGAGATCCCAGGCGGCGAGCGCGTTCAGCTCGAGGAACGCCGCGCCCGGATC
Organism: Gaiellales bacterium; assembly: GCA_040878265.1. Taxonomy (GTDB): domain Bacteria; phylum Actinomycetota; class Thermoleophilia; order Gaiellales; family Gaiellaceae; genus JBBDMP01. The sequence goes on from JBBDMP010000021.1 coordinate 38,209, forward strand.
GAGGAGGAGGTCGATCCGCTCGCGCGCGAGCAGCTTGCCGCGGGAGCGGTGCTTCTCCACGTTGTCGGGGCCGCCCCCGGCCGCCACCGACTCCGTCCGTTCACGCAGTTCGGCGACGAGCGCCTCCATGCGCTGGCGGTTCACGGCGAACTCGGCCGCGGCCCGCTCCACCCTGGATTCGAGCACCGCCATCGCTTAGAGCCTACGCGGTCGTCCGGCCGGCCCTAACACTCAGCTTACACATTCACAATAACGCGCTCACGTACGCCTGCTTGGGTTAGAGGGACAGGGACACAACCCAAACCCAAGGAGTTTGAAGGAATGCGAAAGCTTGTCTTCTTCGCGCTCGCTCTCGTCGCGCT
>JBBDMP010000022.1:0-7449 GCA_040878265.1 Gaiellales bacterium
GCCCATGCGGCCCAGGCCGACCATTCCGAGCTTCATGCGATGTCCTCCAGTCGGACGCGGACGATGGGGCGACCCCGCTCTTTCAGGGCAGCGTAGTCGCCCGCGGCCTGCGCCCGGATGAGCTCGGCGAAACCGAAGTCCCGGCCCGGAATCACGACCTCCTCACCCGACGCGTCGACAACCTGGATGAACCGCCCGGTCGGCGGGCCCCCTTTGTGCAGTTGCCCGGTCGAGTGCAGGTAGCGCGGCCCGAGGCCGTGCGTGACGATGCAGCCCGTCTCCCGGGCCCGCGCGAGCAGCGGCTCGAGCTCCCCCTCGCGGGCGGGATCGACGAACGCCAGGACCGCGATGTAGTCGCCGGGTCGAGCGCCCGCAAGAAGCTCGTCCAGCGAGCCTTCCGGCTCGAGCGCCGTCGCGCCGGCCTCCCGCAGGATCTTGCTCGTGCGGTCCTTCGCCTCCTGCACGTTCGGCTGGTCGAAGGGGTTGATCCCGAGGACCGAGCCCGCGACGGCGGTCGCGAACTCCCAGCGGTAGAACTCGGCGCCCAGGTCAAGCGGCTCTTGCACCTTGATCTCGTGCCACTGCCGGTCGGGCCCCTCGGGGCTCTCGCCCGGCGCCGGGATCAGGCCCTTTCCGTTCTTGCCGGTCGACTCCGCCACGAGCTGCTCGAGCCAGAGCCCGAAGCCGCCCGGGTTCGGGGTGACGACCTTGTCCCGGCCCTCCAGCCAGCCGCTCCCGAGCGTGAGCCCGAGCTCGAGGCCCGGGTTGTCGTCACGCCGGCACGCGTCCCGCATCTCGACCGCGCTCGCCACGAGACGCTCGAGGTCGAGCGACATCAGAGCTGCCGGAACGAGGCCGAAAGGTGAGAGCGCCGAGTAGCGGCCGCCGATGGTCTGCTCTCCCCAGACGACGGTCACGAAGTCGCGCTCCCGCGCGAGCTCCTCCAGCTCCGAGCCGGGATCGGTGATCGCGGCGAACATGCGGCCGGAGCGCCAGAAGTAGTCGAGCTGGCAGCGGGTCTCGAGCGTCGTCCCCGACTTCGAAGAGACGAGGAAGAGCGTCTTGTCCGGATCGATCCGCTCTTCGAGGGAGCGGATCGCGGCCGGGTGGGTCGTGTCGAGCACGTGGAAGTCCTGCGCGCCCGTTAGCCGGCGCATGACCTCGGGAGCGAGGCTCGAACCTCCCATCCCGAGCAGCACCCAGCTGGTGACTTCGAGCTCCCGCATCGCGGCCAGCGCCTCCACCATCTGGTCTCGCGGCTCGCGGAGCGGCTCGTCGAGCCAGCCGAGCCATTGCGCCTCGTCCCGGCCGGTCCAGAGCGTCGCGTCGCGCGCCCAGAGGCGCTCGACGAGGTCGGCCGTGTCGACAGGAATCACGGCAGCGCCGCTAGGCCGCGACGAGCTCTCCGGCCTTCGTCTGGATGCCCTCGAGCAGCTCGGCGAACGAGTCGGCGAACTTCTGCACGCCCTCGCGCTCGAGCGTGTCGGTGACGTCGTCGTAATCGATCCCGGCCGCCGCGATCTGCTCGAAGACCCGCTGCGCCTCGTCGAGCCCCTGCTCGAGCGTCGGAGCGACGCGGCCGTGGTCCTGGAAGGCCCTGATCGTCTCCTCCGGCATCGTGTCCACCGTCATGGGGCCGATCAGCTCCTCGACGTACATGACGTCGCGGTAGTCCGGATTCTTGGTCGACGTCGAGGCCCATAGGCAGCGCTGGGGCGTCGCCCCGCGGGCGGCCAGCGCCTCCCACCGGGGGCCCGCGAAGATCTCCTTGTAGCGCTGATACGCGAGCTTCGCGTTGGCGACCGCGAGCTTCCCCTTGAGCTCGTCGTGGCCGCCGATCTCGTCCAGCCGCCTGTCCGCCTCGGTGTCCACGCGCGAGACGAAGAAGCTCGCGACAGAAGCGACCTTGGTCGGGTCGCCGCCGCCCTCGACGAGCCGCTCCAGCCCGCGGATGTACGCCTCCGCGACCTCGGAATAGCGATCGAGCCCGAAGATGAGCGTGACGTTGATCGGGCGCCCGCGCGCGATCATCTCCTCGATCGCGGGCAGCCCTTCCTTGGTCGCGGGGATCTTGACGAAGAGGTTCGGGCGGTCGATCAGCTCGTGCAGGCGCTGCGCCTCCTCGATCGTCCCTTCGGTGTCCGCTGCGAGATTCGGGTCGACCTCGATCGAGACGTAGCCGTCCCTGCCTCCGCCCCCGTCCCACACGGGCCGCAGGAGGTCGAGCGCGTCACCGACGTCCTTCGCCGCGACCCGGATGAAGATCTCCTTCGGATCGCGCTCCTCGCGAACCACCTCGCGCAGCTGCTCGTCGTAGGCGTCTCCGGACGAGATCGCCTTCTGGAAGATCGTCGGGTTCGAGGTGACGCCGACGACGGCGTCCTCGCGCATCAACCCCTCGAGCTTCCCGCTCTGGATCAGGTCGCGGGAGAGGTAGTCGATCCAAACGCTCTGGCCGTAGTCGGCCAACTGGTGCAAACGGGATTTAGCCATGCTTCATCCCTTCCATAGCTTCAATCTTTTCCAACCTCCTACGGTAACGCTCGCCTCCCCCAAATTGTGCCCGCAGGAAGGCTTCGACCAGTTCCGCGGCCAATGACGGCCCCACCACCTCGGAGCCGAGGCAGAGGACGTTCATGTCGTCGTGCTCGACTCCCTGGTGCGCGGAATAGATGTCGTGGCAGATCGCGGCACGAATCCCAGGCAGCTTGTTCGCCGCCACCGAGGCGCCCACTCCCGAGCCGCAGACGAGCACGCCCCGGTCGGCGTCGCCGGCGAGCAAGGTCTGGCCCAGCGTCTGCGCGAGATCGGGGTAATCGACCCTCGGCTCCGGGGCGTCCACCCCCAGGTCGACAACGTCGTGACCCTGGTCCCGGACCAGAGTGAGAATCACGTCCCTCAGCTTGAATCCCCGATGATCGAAGGCGACTGCGACTCGCACCAGCGGGTACGTTATCCCTCGTGAGCGAGCACGACCTCTGGCGTGAGCTCGGCCAGCAGCTGCGTGTGGACTCGGTGCGCGCAGCCGCGGCGGCGAAGTCGGGGCATCCGACCTCCTCGATGTCGGCGGCCGACCTCATAGCGGTGCTCCTGGCGAAGCACCTGCGCTACGACTTCGACCGTCCGGAGCATCCTGGGAACGACCACCTCGTCTTCTCGAAGGGGCATGCGTCCCCACTTCTCTACGCGCTCTTCAAGGCCGCCGGTGCCGTCACGGACGAGGAGCTCCTCACCTTCCGCCAGTTCGGCAGCCGGCTCGAAGGGCATCCGACGCCGATCATCCCGTGGGTCGACGTGGCGACGGGGTCGCTCGGGCAGGGTCTTCCATTCGCCTTCGGCATCGCGCTGGCCGGCAAGCGGCTCGACCGGCTTCCTTACCGGGTCTGGACGCTTTGCGGGGACAGCGAGATGGCCGAGGGGTCGATGTGGGAGGCCTTCGAGCACGCCGCGTACTACGAGCTCGACAACCTCACGGCCATCCTGGACGTCAACCGCCTGGGCCAGCGTGGCGAGACGATGCACGGCTGGGACCTCGACTCCTATGCCGACCGGGCCCGCGCGTTCGGCTGGCATGCGATCACGATCGACGGGCACGACGTCGAGCAGATCGACCGGGCATACGTGGAGGCTGCCGAGACGGCCGGCCGGCCGACGGTCGTCGTCGCCAAGACGGTGAAGGGCAAGGGCGTCGCGGCGGTAGAGGACAAGGATGGGTTCCACGGGAAGGCGCTCGACGACCCTGCTGAGGCCATTGCCGAGCTCGGCGGTGAGCGGAGCATTCGGATCGAGGTCACGCGCCCGGAGTCGGACGGCCGGCCCCACTCCTTCCCGACGGGAAAGCTCGAGCTACCCCGTTACGACGTCGGGACCGAGGAGGCGACGCGCAAGGCGTACGGCGAGGCTCTCGCCGCGCTCGGCGCCGCGCGTGGGGACATCGTTGCGCTCGACGGCGAGGTCTCGAACTCGACCTACGCGGACATCTTCGCGAAGTCCCATCCCGACCGGTACTTCGAGATGTACATCGCCGAGCAGCAGATGGTCGCCGCCGCGGTCGGGCTGCAGGTCCGCGAGTGGGTTCCGTTCGCCTCCACCTTCGCCGCTTTCTTCACGCGCGCGTACGACTTCATCCGCATGGCCGCAGTCAGCCGGGCCGACATCCGGCTGTCCGGCTCCCACGCCGGCGTCTCGATCGGCGAGGACGGGCCGTCGCAGATGGGTCTCGAGGACCTCGCGATGATGCGGGCCGTCCATTCGAGCACGGTGCTGTATCCGTGCGACGCGAACCAGACGGCGAAGCTCGTCGCCGCGATGGCGGATCTCGAGGGGATCTCGTACATGCGGACGACCCGGGCCGCGACTCCGGTCGTCTACGACTCGAACGAGGACTTCCCCATCGGCGGGAGCAAGGTGATTCGGTATTCGGACGAGGACGACGTCGCCATCGTCGCGGCCGGCATCACGCTCCATGAGGCGCTGAAGGCCGCAGACACCCTCGCGGAGGAAGGCGTCGGCGCCCGCGTCGTCGACCTCTACTCGCTCAAGCCGATCGACACCGAGACGCTCCGGACAGCAGCGGAGGCGACCGGCGGGCGGATCGTCACGGTCGAGGACCACTGGCCCGAGGGCGGATTGGGCGAGGCGGTCCTTGCGGCGTTGGCCGACCGGGACGAAGGGATGCGGGTCGAGGTCCTCGCCGTCCGCGAGATGCCGACTTCCGGTAAGCCCGCAGAGCTGCTTGCGGCGGCCGGGATCGACGCCGACGCGATCGTCGAGGCCGCGCGCCGCCTCGTCGCCGCGCCCGCGGCAGTCTCCAAGTAGCCGGCGGCAGTTCCGTGGCTGTCGTCGTCGCCTCGACGCTCCGCAAGGAGATCGCCGGCGATCCACTTTTCGACGGCGTCGGCTTCAAGGTCGAGCGCCGCGAGCGTGTTGCCCTGATGGGCCCGAACGGCGCGGGCAAGACGACGCTCCTCCGAATCCTCGCGGGCGAGCTGAAGCCGGACGGAGGTGAGCTCGCGCTCGCGAAGGGCACGCGAATCGCTCTGCACGACCAGCGGCCCCCGCTCGACCAAGACTTCACCCTGCGCAAGTACGTGCTGTCGGCCGCCGTTGAGCTCCTCGCCCTCGAAAGGGAGCTCAAGGGCCTCGAGGAGGCAATGGCGTCCGGCGCGCACGATGCGGAGACGCTGCGCCGGTACGCTCAGGCGCAGGCGCGACTCGAGCAGGCCGGGGGCTACGGCTGGCGCGACCACGCCGCCGCTGCGGCACGCGGGCTCGGCTTCGCCGCGGATGACCTCGACCGCCCGCTCGTGAGCTTCTCAGGAGGAGAGCTCACCCGTGCCTCGCTCGCCCGGGCCCTGGCCGGAGATCCCGACCTCCTGCTCCTCGACGAGCCGACGAACCATCTCGACGTCTCGGGGCTCGAGTGGCTCGAGCGCGAGCTCGTCGCGCTCGACGCCGCCGTCATCGTCGTCGCGCACGACCGCTGGTTCCTCGAAGCGGTCACGACCGCCACGCTGGAGCTCGAGGCCGGCCGCTCGACCTTCTTTCCCGGCCCCTGGCACGTGTGGCGGCGGGAGAAAGCAGAGCGGGCGCTCCACGCGCAGAAGACGGCGGCGCGGGTCTCGGGGGACATCGCGCGCTTGGAGCGCTTCGTCGAGCGCTTCCGCTACAAGAAGTCCAAGGCCAAGCAAGCCCAGGCCAAGCTCACGCAGATCGCCCGGCTCGAGCAGGAGCGCGACCGCGCCGCGGGGGAGCATGCGCTCCTGACCCGCCGTTCGCGCCGGCTCGGCTTCGCGTTCGGGGAGCCGAAGCGGAGCGGCCGGGTCGTGCTCGAGATCGAGGGAGCGGACGTGCTGGCAGGTGGGCGCGTTCTCGTCCGGAACGTTTCCCTCGCGCTCGAGCGCGGCGAGCGGATGGCCCTCGTCGGCCCCAACGGGAGCGGCAAGACGACGCTCCTCGAGGATCTCGTCGCCGGGCGCTTCAAGCTCGGCCACGGAGTGCAGGTGGGCTATTTCGCTCAGCACACCGTCGACCTCGACGAGCGCGGAAGCGCTCTCGAGTGCGCCCAGCGCGCGACCGGTCTCGGCCGACCTGAGGCGCAAACCCTTCTGGGCCGGTTCCTCTTCTCCGGCTGGGAGGCGCATGCGAAGCCGGTGACGGCGCTCTCCGGGGGAGAGCGGCGGCGGCTGGCGCTGGCCATCCTCGTCGCCTCGGGAGCCAACTTCCTCGTCCTCGACGAGCCGACGAACCATCTCGACCTCGAGAGCCGAGAGGCGCTGGAGGCCGCGCTCGAGGGCTTCCCGGGAACGGTTCTCCTCGTCTCGCACGACCGCGCGCTGGTCGACGCGGTCGCGGAGAGGACGGCCGCCATCGAGGGCGAGACGATTCAGGTCTATCCGGGCGGCTGGGCGGACTATGTCCGCACCCGCTCCACGGTCGCCGAGAGCGAGGAGCCTCCGAGGAAGCAGGCCAAGACCCAGCCTCGCCCGGCCCCTCCCGCCTCCGATCCACTCAAGGAGGTCGAGGCGGCGATCGAGGTCCAGGAACGGCTCGTCGCCGAGCTCGAAGCTGACCTAGCGGCAGACTGGAGCGACGCGGACAAGATCGCGGCGCACCGCCGTGCGCGAGACAAGCTCCAGGCGCTCCTCGCCCGCTGGGAGACCTTGGTCGACAGGGCGGGATGAATCCCGCCCCTACTGTAGGGGCCGGACTTGTCCGGCCCGCTTACTCGCTGCCGAAGGTGGCGATCAGCGCCTCGGCGACGACCTTCATCGGTCGCCCGGAGACCTGGCTCGCCCGCCGCAACCGCGAGAAGGCCTCCTGCTCCGTCAGGCCTTCCCGCTCCATCAGGAGCCCCTTCGCGCGCTCGACGACCTTCCGGCTCGCAAGCGCCTCGGCGAGCGACTCCGCCTCGTCGCGAAGCGCCTCGAGCTCGGCATGCCGAGCCCGGGCGGCGGCGATCGCCGGGAGGAGGTCCTCCTCCCGAAACGGCTTCACGAGATAGCCGAAGACCCCGGCTTCCACGGCGCGCGCCACGAGCTCGTCCTGGCCGTATGCGGTCAGGACGACGATCGGGATCGGCCGGTCGGCGAGGATCCGCCGCGCGGCCTCGATCCCGTCGAGGCGCGGCATCTTCACGTCGAGGATGGCGAGGTCGGGCTGCTCGCTCGCCGCGAGCTCGACCGCCTCGACTCCGTCGCGTGCCTCGGCGCAGACGTCGAAGCCGGCGCGTTCGAGGATCGACTTCAGGTCGAGACGGATGATCGTCTCGTCCTCCGCGACCAGAATCCGCAGCGCCATTCCGTCAGCGTAGACCGGTCCAAAGAAAGAGCCCGCCGATCAGCGGGCTCTTCTCACACACGTTGGGTGCAGGCTAAGCGGGCGGGCCGCCTTCTTCGCCGCCCTGCTGGCCGCCCTGGTCGCCGCCCTGCTGGCCGCCCTGGTCGCCGC
>JBBDMP010000023.1:0-7436 GCA_040878265.1 Gaiellales bacterium
TGGCGCCGTTGGCGGGCGCGTTGAGGGTCGTCGCACTCCCCCAGTTGAGGACGAAGGAGGTCGGCGTCGACCAGGCCGAAACGCTGCCTGCTCCGTCGTCGGCACGGACGCGCCACCAGTACGTCCCATTGGTGAGCATCTCGTTGAACGTGGCGCGCGTGTTCCGCGTGAAGAACGAGGCTTGGGTGGAGTTGAAGCCGGCATCGGCAGAAAGCTGGAACTCGTAGCGGTAGGCGCCCGCGACGCCGTCCCAGGACATGGCTGGAACGCCATCGAACGACAAGCCGTTCGCGGGCGAGACATGTGTCGGAACAGGCGGGGCGCTCCCCGCGGGGGAAACGACAAACAGGGCTACCGCCAGGGCAGCGACGATGATCGGCGACTTCAGCTGCATACGTGTTCCAATGAGACCCCGGCCGCAGGGGCGAACTTTGGATGCGCTCCTTTGGCTCGCTCCTACCAACCATCGCTCGCTTTATGGCTTGCGCGTATCCCCCGCGCGGGGGGTTGAAGCCGCGACGCGCTCTACGCTTAAGACGTGGACGTCATCGTCACGCACACGAATACGGACTTCGACGCCTTCGCGGCCATGCTCGCTGCGCGGAAGCTCTACCCGGGCGCGGTCGTCGCGCTCTCCGGCTCCCTCAACCGCAACGTGCGCGAGTTCTACCGCCTGCACGCGGAGGAGCTCGGGATCGTCGAGCCGGGGCGGGTCGACCTGGACCAGATCGAGCGGCTGATCGTGGTGGAAACGACCACCCCTGAGCGGCTGGGCGATTTCGGGCGCGTCGCCCGCGATCCCAAGGTCGAGACCGTCGTCTTCGACCACCACGGGGAGGACGAGGCCCTCGACTGGGTCAAGCCCGAGAACGTCGTGCGCTCGACCGACGGCGCCCTGACGACAACTCTGGTCGGGATCCTGGCTGAGCGCGAGATAGTGCCGAGCCCGCTCGAGGCGACCGTGTTCGCGCTCGGCATCCATGAGGACACTGGCTCCCTCGGCTATCCGGGCGTGACACTCCGTGACGCCGAGGCGCTCACCTGGTGCCTGCGCCATGGGGCGAGCCAGGACATGGTCGCGCAGTACCTGCATGCGCCGCTCGCGGAGGGAGAGCGCGCGTTGCTCGACGCGCTCCTCGGCGCGGCGGAGATCGAGCGTGTGGAGGGCTTCGAAGTGCTCGTGACGGCCGTCTCGTGGCCCGAGTACGTCGACGGCATCTCCAACCTCGCGCACAAGATCGTCGACCTGACGGACTGCCGGGCGCTGGTTTGCCTCGTCGAGATGGACGAGCGCGTCTTCTGCGTCGTGCGCACGCGAGTTACCGAGCTCGACGCGGCGGCGATCGCGGCCGCTCTCGGCGGCGGCGGGCATGCTCAGGCGGCGTCGGCGATCCACCGCGGGCCCCTCGAGGAAGCGCGCGAGCGGGTGCTCGAGGCTCTTCCCGGCGCCGTGAGCCGCCGTCTCACCGCCGGCGACGTGATGTCGACGCCCGCACGCTTCGTCTCTCCGGATGACACCGTCGCCCACGCGATGGTGCTGTGCCAGCGCCATCGGCAGAGCGGCATCCAGGTCGGTGAGACGACTCGCCTGGTCGGGATCGTTGCCAGGGAAGACCTCGACAAGGTCATCGGGCAGGGGCTCTCCCACGCTCCGGTGAAGAGCCTCATGAGCTCGGAGGTCGTCACTTGTTCCGAGGACACCCCCCTTCCGGAGCTCATGCGCATGCTCGTCTCGTCGAACGCCGGCCGCGTCCCGGTGATGCGGGATGGCAGTGTCGTGGGAGTCGTCACCCAGAGCGACCTCCTGCGCGCACTCGAGGAACCGGGCGCGGACGGGGCCGAGGGCACCGCGCCCAACCTGACCGACAAGCTCGACGCGCTGAGCGACCTCCAGCCCGTCTTCGAGGCCGTCCAGGCCATCGGCGAGCGCTTCGAGGGGGTCTACCTCGTCGGCGGCGCGGTGCGCGACGTCCTCATGGGAGAGCCGAACTTCGACGTCGACATCGCCGTCGAGGGGGACGGGATCGCGTTCGGCCAAGCGCTGGCGCGCGCGCTCGGCGGACGCGCGGTTCCCCACGAGAAGTTCGGGACGGCGATCGTCAAGTACCCGGGAGGGCGGGTGGACGTCGCCTCGACGCGAACCGAGTTCTACGACTATCCCGCCGCGCTGCCGACGGTCGAGCAGGCCTCGATCCGCCAGGACCTCTACCGGCGGGACTTCACCGTGAACGCGATGGCGGTGTCGCTGAAAGGCGATGACTTCGGCCGGTTGGTCGACTATTTCGGCGGCTACCGCGACCTCGAGCACGGTGTCGTGCGCGTCCTGCACAACCTCTCCTTCATCGACGATCCGACTCGGATCTTCCGGGCCATCCGCTACGAGAATCGCTACGGGTTCCGCATGGACGCGCACACGGCGGCGCTTGCACGTGCCTGCGTGGAGATGGACCTCGTCGGCGAGCTTTCTTCCGCGCGCCTGCGCGACGAGCTTCAGGCGCTGCTCTCGGAGGAGCGCGTCGGCGACGCGGTCCTGCGCATGGCCGAGCTCGGCATCGACCGGGCCGTCCATCCGCACCTGGCCGCCGACGACGAGGCGGTGCGGCTGATCGAGACGCTGGACGAGCTCCGCACCCGGTACGCGCCCGAGGCGCCTCCGTGGCGGTTCCGTCTCGCGGCGCTGTCGCGGCGACTCCCGCCCGACGAGCTGTACGAGTGGTTCGACCGGCTGAAGCTTCGCAGGCGCGATGCAGACCTGATCGCCGACGCGGTCGCGGTGGCGCCACGCCTCCGCGAGCTGGCGGCCGGGACCGAGGAGCCCGCGGCGCTGCGGGCGCTGACCGAGCCGCATGACCCCGACGGGGCGCTCCTGGCGCTCGCCGGGGCAGATGAGCCGGGGGCCGCCCGCCTGCGACGTTACTTCGAAGAGCTGCGCGGAGTGCGGCTCGAGATCTCCGGCGGCGACCTCGCCGAGCTTGGCATCGCCGAGTCGCCGCGCGTCGGCGCCATCCTCGAAGAGCTCCTGCGCCGCAAGCTGAACGGGAAGCTCGACGGCCGTGCTGCCGAGATCGAGGCGGCGAGAGAGCTCCTGGCCGCGAGCTGAGTGGACCTCGAGACCTTCCTCCTGCTGCTGCCGATCATCCTCGTCAGCCTGACGCTGCACGAGCTCGCGCATGCGTGGGTGGCGTGGAAGCTCGGAGATCCCACGGCGAGGGAGCAGGGGCGCCTGAGCCTCAACCCGCTCGTGCACCTCGATCCCCTGGGGACGCTTATGTTTGCCCTCACTGCGCTCCTCGCCAACCTGCCCTTCGGCTGGGCCCGGCCCGTGCCGGTGAACCCGAGCTATTTCCGGCGGGCGAAGGAGGGGATGGCGATCGTCGCCGGGGCGGGCCCCGCGATGAACTTCGTAATCGCGCTCCTCTGCCTCGCGCTCGTCCGCCATCTCGAGCTCGACCCGACGGGGCGGGCGTTCGAGGTGCTCGAGAAAGCGTGGATCGTCAACGTCGTGCTCGGGCTCTTCAACCTGATCCCCGTGCCTCCGCTCGACGGCTCCCGCATCGTCGGGGCGCTCATGGACAACACGACCTACGCCCGTTGGATCCAGCTGGACCAGATCGGGATGGTCATCGTCTTCGGCGCCTTCTTCCTCTTCCAGGACGCGTTCACCGAGGCGCTCGGCGACGCGCTCCGTATCGTGCGTGACGTCATGGACGTGCTGGTTCTCGCGTGACCGTGTTCGAGTGGAAGGTGGACGGGCCTTACCGGGTCGCGTTCTCGACGCGGCTGGGCGGTGTGAGCGAAGGAGACTTCGAGTCGCTCAACCTCGGGATCCTCACCGACGACGAGCCGGAGCGTGTCGTCGAGAACCGCCGCCGCCTGTGCGCGGCGGTCGGCGCCGATCCTGAGACCGCGACGATGGCCTGGCAGATGCACGGGGCCCGAGTGGCCCGGGCTGATGCGCGCGGGATCGTCGCGGCGGGGACGGTCTTCGACCGCTGTGACGGTCTCTGGACGGACGAGCCCGGGCGGGCGCTGGCGCTTCTGACTGCCGACTGCTTCCCGGTTGCCCTGGCGAGGCGAAACGGCGAGCCGGGCCTCGCCGTCCTCCATGTCGGCTGGCGCGGGCTCCTCGGGGGGATCGCTGACGCGGGCGTCGCTGCGCTAGGCGGCAACACCACGGCGGCGATCGGGCCCGGCATAGGCGCGTGCTGCTACGACGTCGGGGACGAGGTCGCCGCACCCTTCCGTGAGCGATTCGGGGAAGAGGTCCTGGTGGACGGCCGGCTCGACCTCGGCCGGGCAACAGAACTCGCGCTCCGCCGCGCGGGCGTGGAGGACGTCGAGCGGTGCGGCGGTTGCACGGCCTGCTCGCCGGACCTCTTCTTCTCTCACCGGCGCGACCGCGGCCGCACGGGACGGCAGGGAGTCATTGCCTACATCGAATAGCACTCGGATCCGCGCGAACTACATGCGGATCCGTGAAGAAGTGGGCCCGGACGTCACGATCGTCGTCGCCACGAAGTACGTGGACGTGGACGGCATGCAGGCGCTCGCGGAGGCAGGGGTCGAAGTGGTCGGCGAGAACCGCGCCCAGGACCTGGAGGACAAGCACGGCCGGTTCGGCGAGCGCTTTCGCTGGCACTTCATCGGCCACCTCCAGTCGCGAAAGGGACAGATCGTCTCCCGGTATTGCGAGCTCGTCCACTCGCTCGACTCCCTCTCGGCGGCGAAGCGGCTCAGCATTCCCGCTCTCGTCGAGGTCAACCTGGCGGGCGAGAAATCGAAGTCGGGCGTGCCCCGGAACGATCTCGGTCCCTTCCTCGCCGAGGTCGGAGTGCTGGGCGTCGAGGTACGCGGCCTCATGACGATGCCTCCCCTCTCCAACGACCCGGAGCGGTCGCGCCCGTACTTCCAGGAGCTGCGCGAGCTGGCCTCGGAACACGGTTTGGCGGAGCTTTCGATGGGCACGTCGCAGGACTACCGGGTGGCCGTCGAAGAGGGCGCGACCCTGGTGCGGGTGGGTTCCGTGTTGCTCGGCTAGTAGAATCCTTCCCCCAAATGGGCGTTGGCGAGGTCTGGAATCGGGCGCTCGTCTACTTCGGCATCGTCGAAGAGGACGAGTACTGGGACGAAGAGGCGTATGCCGCCGAGGAAGAACTCGAGCGGACGTATGCCGAGCGGCCGAACGTCCGGCGGCTCGCGGCTGCTCAGCGCGGCGGCGAATTCGAGGACTGGTCGGAGCCCGACGAGTCGATGGCCCGCACGGCCGTCCTCCGCCCAGGCGGCAGGCGGCCGCTCGAAGCTGTCGCCTCCGCCTCGGTCAAGGTGCACCTCATCGTGCCGAGCGGCTTCAACGACGCGCAGTCGATCGCGGACAAGTTCAAGGACGCGATTCCCGTCATCCTCAACCTCCAGGGGACCGACACGGACCTCTCGAAACGGCTGATCGACTTCTCGAGCGGCCTCACCTACGCCTTGAACGGCGGTATGCAGCGCATTGCCGACAAGGTCTTCCTGCTCACGCCGAAGAATGTCGAAGTCTCGGCTGAGGAGCGCGCCCGCCTCATCGAGCGCGGCTTCTTTAATCAGGGCTAGAAATCGGCCGAAATCTTCGGCTGCGCCGCGATTTCGGCCGACTGAGCGGTTAGGTTTCCCGCAATGTTGGTCGCGGGTGCAGCGGATACAGCACAGGACTTCGTCTACGTCCTCTACCTCGTCTACCTGCTTTGCATCATCGCCTACATCATCACCTCCTGGATTCCGCTGCCCTACAACGTGTGGCTGAACCGGATCCAGCGCTTCTTCTACGACGTCGTCGACCCGTATCTGCGCCTGTTCCGCCGTTTCATCCCGCAGCTTTCGATCGGGGGGCTCGGGCTCGACCTCTCGCCGATCCTCGCCATTCTCGTGCTGACTGCGGGCTACCGGATCATCACCGAGTTGATCCAGCGGTTCGCGTAGGAGTTCGGCTCCGCACGGCGAAAAAGTCGCCGTGGGACTTACGCCCGTAGAGATCAGGCACGTCAAGCTCGGTCGCAGCGTGCTCGGGTATCCGCGCGCCGCGACCGAGGAGCTGCTGGAGGAGATCGCCTCGAGCTTCGAGGACGTGTGGCGCGAGCGAGCCGACCTGAGGGACGAGGTCGAGGAGCTCGAGGGCGAGCTCGCCCGTCACCGCGAGGCCGAAGAGGCTCTGCGCAACACCCTCATCTCCGCCGAGCGGATGGCCGAGGACGTGCGCGGGCAGGCCCGCCGCGAGGCCGACGTCATCATCGCCGATGCACGGTCGCGGGCGCGCGACATCACCGGCGAGGCGGAGGCGGAGCGCGAGCGCACCCACGCCGAGATCCGACGGCTGAAGGCCCTCGAGGCCGATCTCAGAGCCGAATACCGGGCCTTCCTGCTCATCGCGCTCGATCGACTCGAGGGCGAGACGGACGAGTCTCCACGGCCCGAGATGGCCGGCCAGGCCGCCTGAAGCACCGGGCTATACTCCGTTAGTGGCCCAGGTCGACACCGAGCGCTTCCGCTCGCTGCTGCTCGAAGAGCGGGAGCGGGTCCGGCACACCGTGTCTCATCTCCACGAGCAAAACCATCGCTCGCTTGAGGACGAGACGGAGGAGGAAACGTTCGACAACCACCTCGCCGACTCGGCGACGGCCACCCTCGAGCGCGAGATCGACTACACGCTCGAGGAGAACTCGGAACACGTGCTGAGCGCAATCGAGAGCGCGCTGCAACGGATCGACGAAGGCAAATACGGCATTTGCGGGCGCTGCGGCAGGCCGATCTCCGAGGAGCGGCTCGAGGCGATCCCGTACGCGGATAGGTGTATCGACTGCAAACGTCTCGAAGAGAGGGGTTAGTCAACCCCGCTCCGCGGCTGATCGACGTCCGGGTGGGGTCGGCGACGGATGGTCGCGTCCCCATCTCGATGGTCGAGCGGTCGCTGTCGGCCCGCCCGTTTCACTGGATCGGGCTCCTCGCCGTGGCCGGCGCCGCGATCATGGCCGATCAGCTGACGAAGCAGATCGTCGTCAGCCAGCTCGGGCTGGGCGAGTCCGTCCACGTGGTGGGCCCGCTGTCCATCCGACACGTGAGCAACTCCGGAATCGCCTTCGGGCTCTTCTCGAGCTGGGCGTCCTTCGTGACGCTCCTGACCGCCTGCGCCGTCGGTTGGATGCTCGTCTACTTCGCCAAATCGGGCGCGCGCCATCCGGTTCTGCCGGTCGCGCTCGGGCTCCTGATCGGAGGCAGTCTCGCCAACCTCACCGACCGGATCCGGCTTGGGCACGTGACCGATTTCCTCGATCTTCGTTTCTGGCCCGCGTTCAACCTCGCCGATATGTTCATCGTCGTCGGCGTCGGTGCGCTCCTCGCGGCTCTCGTGGCCGCCGAACGACAGCCTCGCCTCCGCCGCCACTCTCGCCCGGCGCCGAAAA
>JBBDMP010000024.1:0-7393 GCA_040878265.1 Gaiellales bacterium
CATCCTCGTGAGCGAGACCGACGGGTCCCGCTACGTCATCCGGCTCGTCAGCGTCGCCGGTTAATAACTACTTGCCGGTCGACTCGTCGAAGGCAGAGCTGATCCGCGCCCACGTGCGGTAAGGCGAGTCGTTCTCCCGAACGACGAGGGTGACGAGCTTGAGCAGGCGTCCCGTTGCTGCGCCGCCGGCGTTGGCGACCTGCTGCCAGGTGATGTAAGTGTCCACGCGATACGTGTCGCCGTCGGCGCCCGCGACGTTCTTCGAGGGAAGGATCGTCGAACAGGGAGCGGTTCCGCAGGCGGCAAGGTGTGCCCGCTGGCGCTGGGTGACGACCGCGCTCCCGCTGTGGGTTGCGGGGGCAGTTGCGTCCACGCCCCGCTTCACCGTCCATGTGGTCGTGCCGGCGCCGGACTCCACCAGCAGGCGCTCGGAGTCGATCTGGATCAGGAACGGCGCTGCAGCGGGGAAGCCTGAGGCGGAGGCGACCGTGATCTGCGTCGCCACTGAGTCGATGGCCAATGTGATCGTCGTTGCCGGCGCCGTATCGGCGCGGTAGGCGGTCTCGCTCTTGTAGGTCGTGTCGGTGGCCGCCACCTGTGTGTCGTCGAGCCCGATCGTCTCGTACTTGATCGCGCGGAACTTCTCCATCTCCGCGTCCGCAAGCGAGGCGGCTGTCGTGATCGTGCTCGCGCGCCGGACCTGGACGATGCCGGCCTGGAAGAGCGCGAAGAGCGACATGACGCCGACGAGCATCACGGTCATCGCCGCGAGGAGCTCGATCATGCCGAAGCCCCGCTCGTCACGGACACGGGGAAGCTGCGCTCGCCGCAGAGCGACCATCTCGACTTCATCGGCAGAGGCGTGTTCCCTCTCAAGGCGCGTGGGAGGGATGCCGATTTCACGATCTGATGGCGTCCTACGCCTACACGGCGATCAACGCGGAAGGCGTCGAGCTCGACGGCCAGGTCACCGCGTCCGATCAGAACGCGGCCCGCGAGGTGCTGCGCGTCCGTGGCCTGCTCGCGATGACTCTGGACGAGGAGGCGAGAAGCTCGAAGGGCTTCGGCATGGCTATTACGAAGGTCAAGCCGAAAGCGCTCCAGATCTTCTCGCGCCAGTTCGCGACGATGGTCGAGGCGGGGCTTTCCGTGGTGACCGCGCTCGTCATCCTCGAGGAACAGACCGAGGACAAGAAGCTCATGGCGATCGTCACCGACCTGCGCTCGGACGTCGAGGGTGGACTGCTCCTGTCCGAGGCGATGGCCCGCCACCCGCGCGTCTTCTCGAGGCTCTACGTGGCCATGGTCGAAGCGGGAGAGGCGGCCGGAGTCCTCGACGTCGTCCTCGACCGCGTCGCCTATCAGATCGAAAAGGAGACGAAGATCAAGCGGCGGGTGAAGGGGGCGATGATGTACCCGGCCGCCGTCCTCACCTTCGCGACGCTCGTACTCATCGGGATGCTGATGTTCCTCGTGCCGGTGTTCACCGGCATCTTCGAGTCGCTTGGAGGCGAGCTGCCGATGCTGACGCAGATCGTCGTCGACGGCTCCGACCTCCTGCGCGAGCGCTTCTACGTGATCTTCCCCGCCCTCGGGGGGGCCGCCTTCGGGTTCTTCCGGTGGAAGAGAAGCGAGAGCGGCCGCCCTGTGTGGGACGCGTTTCGGATGAGGATCCCGATGGGGATCGGCGCGATCGTCCTCAAGATCGGGATGGCGCGCTTTTCGCGCACGCTTTCGACCCTGATCGCCGCCGGCGTGGACATCCTCCGCTCGCTCGAGATCACCGGGAACACCTCCGGGAACAGCCTGATCGAGAGGGCGACGGACGAGGTGCGCGAGCGTGTGCAGCAGGGCGTTCCGATCGCCATCCCGCTCACCGAACTCGCGATCTTCCCGCCGATGATCGCCCACATGGTCAAGGTCGGGGAGGAGACGGGCGAGCTCGAGAAGATGCTCGGCAAGGTGGCCGACTTCTACGAGGACGAGGTGGACGCGTCGATCGCCAGCCTCACCTCCATCCTCGAGCCGCTGCTCATGATCGCGGTCGGGCTAATGGTCGGCGTGGTCATCATCGCCATGTACCTGCCGATGTTCAAGCTGCTCACCCTGATCCAGTAATCTGGCCGGCCGGTGGCCGGCTACACGATCAAGAACCTGAAGGAAGACGTCGAGGACCAGGCTCCGAAGTTCGGTATGGCGCCGGGCCTAGAGGCGCGCTTCGCCACCAACGAGCTCTACTTCGAGAACGCGGGCCTCGCCTACGAACGCCTCGCGCCGAACTTCCGCATCCCGTTCGGCCACAAGCAGAAGAAGCAGGAAGAGGTCTACGTGCTCGTGAGCGGCAGCGGCCGCGTCAAGCTCGACGACGAGATCGTCGAGCTACGGCAATGGGACGCCGTGCGGGTTTCCCGCGAGGTGACCCGGAACTTCGAGGCCGGGCCCGAGGGCGCCGAGATCATCGTCTTCGGCGCCCCCAAGACCGAGTCGCAGGACGCCGACATGGCGCCCGGCTGGTGGTCCGACTGATCATCTAGCTGCTCGACTCGGCGCCCGCGGGCTCCGGGTCGGCCTGAGCCAGGTCCTCGCGCTTGAGCCAGACGAGCGTCGCGACGAGCGAGATCGCGGCGAAGGCGACGCCGACCCAGAAGGCGAGCCTGAACCCGTCCGTCAGCGCCTGAGCCTGGTCTGCTCCCTCCGCGATCAGATTGCCCGTCTTTGAGGTAGCCACCGTCACCATGATCGCCAGGCCGAGCGCTCCGCCGATTTGCTGCGACGTGTTGATCAAGCCCGACGCAAGCCCCGCATCCTTGCCGGTCACGCCGGCCAGGGCGGCGATCGAGACCGGTACGAAGGCGAAGCCGAGGCCCAGCCCGATGAGGATGAAGCCGGGAAGCAGATCCGCTGCGTACGAGCCGCCCACGGAGACCTGCGTGAAGAGGACGAGACCCACTCCGAGCATGATCAGGCCAGTCGAGAGCACCGGTTTGACGCCTAGGCGCGTGACGAGCGCCTGGGCCATTCCAGAGGCCACGATCGCGATGAGCGCGACGGTCAGGTAGCCGACTCCGGTCTTGAGCGGCGAGTAGCCGAGCACCTGCTGCATGTACAGCGAGAGCAGGAAGAACATGCCGAAGATCATCGTCCCGAGCCCGAACCCGATCAGGTTTGCGCCTGCCGGAGTACGCCTGCGGAAGAAGCCGAGCGGCACGAGCGGCGAGCGCGAGCGAGTCTCGATGACGAGGAAGGCCGCCATCAGGATCGCGGACGCCAGCAGGACGCCGATCGTCTGCGCCGAGCCCCAGCCGACGTTCGGTGACTGGGTCAGCCCGTAGACGAGCAGGACGAGGCTCGAGGTCACGGTGACCGCGCCGGCCGCGTCGAAGTGCTGCGTGAGACCCTCCGCCCGGCTCTCGTCCACGAAGCGGTGCACGAAGTAGAGCGTGCCGAGCCCGATCGGCGCGTTGACGTAGAAGATCCATTCCCAGCCGATGTACTCGGTCAGGACGCCTCCGAGGAGGACTCCGATCGCGGCACCCGAGCCCGCGATCGCCCCGAGGATGCCGAGAGCCTTGTTCCGCTCGGCGCCCTCTTTGAACGTCACCGAGACGATCGAGAACACGGAGGGAGAAAGGATCGCGCCCGCGAGGCCCTGCGCGCCGCGCGCCACGATCAGCATCGCGGCCGAGACGGCGAAGCCGCAGACGAGAGAGAAGATCGAGAAGAGCGTGAGGCCGACCATGAAGAGCTTCTTGCGGCCAAGAAGGTCACCTGTGCGGCCGCCGAGGAGCAGGAAGCCGCCGAACGTGAGCGCGTAGGCGCTGATGACCCACTGAAGATCCTCGGGCGAGAAGCCGAGGTCGGTCTGGATCGAGGGCAGCGCGACGTTCACGATCGACACGTCGAGCACGACCATCAGGTAGGCGACGCCGAGCACTGCGAGCGCCTTCCAGCGCCTGGGATCCGGTGCGGCTTCGTTCACGAGACCTCCTCGTCGGGCGGCTTTGTTAGTGGGTGCAAACGTACAGGACTCGCGCCTATTCCCGTCCGATCCATTTAGCGCGCAGCGGTGGCGGCCCGGAGTCCCCAGGCGACGCCTCGCGACAGCCACCAGAGCGCCAGCCCTACGGCCAGAGCGACGAGGAGGTTGACCGCGAACCCGACCGTGCCGACAACGAGCGCGAGCGCGAGGAGGCGGGCTTCGCGCAGGTCCCTCAGGAGGCCGATGTGGAGGATTCCCGCCGTGGCGAGGAGACCTGCCAGGATCGGCAGCGGGAAGGCTCCGAGCAGCGCCCCCAGGCCCGCCCCCGCCCCGAGGGCGAGCGCGAGCAGCGCCGTGCCCATGACGAGCGGCGCTCCGGCCGTCCGCGCCCCGAAGGAGTAGTGCGCGGTGAGGCCGCCGGCCCCGTGGCAGACCGGCATCCCGCTGATGCCGCCGGCCAGGATGTTGACCGCTC
The DNA here is from genome assembly GCA_040878265.1 of Gaiellales bacterium. Classification (GTDB taxonomy): domain Bacteria; phylum Actinomycetota; class Thermoleophilia; order Gaiellales; family Gaiellaceae; genus JBBDMP01. The sequence continues at coordinate 4,455 of JBBDMP010000024.1, forward strand.
CGTACGTGGTCGCCAGCCGCCCCGGGCGGACGCCTGCTGCTCGTTCGCCGAAATACACGCGGGCGGCGTCGGCCGGCGCCAGGCAGGAGTTGGCGAAGGAGAGCGGGGCCTGCGGGAGGACGAGGACCGTGAAGGCCGCGGCGAACGTGGCCGCGTCGAAGGAAGGCAAGTCGATCCCCGAGGGGCCAAGCGCGATGTCGCTGCCGGCGAGGACGAGCATGACCACCGCCCCCGCGCCGACGAGCACGAGCGAGCTGCCGATTCGTCGGAACGCGAGCGCAAACAGGACCGCTCCGACACCGAGAGGCACGGCCCAGCGGGGTTCCACTGAATAGCTCGCGAACGCTTTCGGGGGCTCCGTGACGAGACCCCAGGCGATGTCGAGAAAGAGCAGGCCCACAGTGAGCTGCACGCCTCGGATCAACACCCGCGGGAAGGCGCGGGCCGCCAGGTCGAGCAGCCCGAGTCGGCCGGCCACCAGGAAGAGGGCGCCGAGCAGGATGGCACCGGCGGCGATCTCGTCGGCGCCGAGGCCCTCGGCGATGGCGATGGCGCCGAACGCCTTCAGCGGCTGCGCAGGAAGAGGGAGCCCGTAGACCGCCGCATTCACGAGATAGAGAAGTGCCGCCGGCAGCAGGACGGCCGTCGGCGAGAGCCCGTTGGCGACGATGAGCGTGACCGCGATCGGGACGAGGACGCCGAGGTCTGCCACCGCTCCTGCGAGCTCCCGGCGGTCGAACTTCACCGGCGTATCATGCCGCGGCGTGTTCTTCCGCCAGGTGCTGAACGACGATCTCGGCTGCGCCTCCTATGTGATTGCCGACGGAGGCGAGGCCGTCGTCGTCGACCCGAAGTGGGAGATTGAGGAATACCTCCGACTGGCCGACGAGCACGGCTTTCGCATCGTGCACATCCTCGAGACCCACAACCACGCCGATCATGTCTCCGGCCACGGCCGGCTCGCGGCCGCGACCGGGGCGACGCTCTACGCGCCCCACAAAGCCGGGGTCGAGTACGAGCACATTCCCTTGGCGGACGGGGACGCGGTCTCGGTAGGCGAGGTCCGCATCAAGGCCCTCGAGACCCCCGGCCATCGTCCCGAGCACCTGGCGTACACCGTCGCCGACGCGAGTCGCGCCGATGAGCCCTGGCTCGTGCTCACCGGCGACTCGCTCTTCATCGGCGACGTCGCGCGGCCCGATCTCGCCGTCGAGCCCGAAGAGGGCGCGCGGGGCCTCTTCAGCTCCGTGAACCGGCTGCTCGGGCTCGGCGATTACGCGGAAGCGTGGCCGGGGCACATCGGCGGCTCGCTCTGCGGCGGCGCCGGAATGAGCGAGAAGCCGGGCTCGACCCTCGGTTTCGAGCGGCGCTTCAACCGGCTGCTTCGAACCGAGGACGAGGACGAGTTCGTGCGCGCGCTCACCGGCAAGCTCGCCCCTCAACCCCCGAACTTCAAGAGGATCGTCGAGCTGAACCGGGGCCCGCTTCTGACGGAGGCCGCCCCGCTCGAGCCGCTCGCACCCGTGCCGGTGCGCGAGTACCTGGACGGGGGCGCCACGCTGGTCGACGGCCGCGATCCGATCGAGTTCGACGCGGCACACGTTCCCGGGTCGCTCAACGTCACGATGGTCAAAGCCGCCGTCGGCACGCGGGCGGCCTGGGTCGTCGACCCTCAGAGCGAGGTCGTCGTCGCTGCCGCGGGCGACGAGGATGCCCGCCGCCTGGGCCGGATGCTCGAAGCCGTCGGCTTCCGCAGGATCGCCGGCCACCTCGCCGGTGGGATCGCAGCCTGGCGGGAGGCCGGCTTCGAGGTCGGCTCGACCGCTGCGATCGACGTGTCCGGGCTGGCCGAGCGGCTTCGCGCGGGCGACGTTCGCCTGCTGGACGTGCGCGAAGACGACGAGTGGGAGGAAGGTCACGTCGAGGGGTCGCTACACGTCCCATACCACGAGTTACGGGATGGAATCCTCGCCGAGCTCCGCGCCAACGGAAAGCCGCTGGCCGTCGCGTGCTCGGTAGGGAATCGGAGCTCGATCGCCGTTTCGCTCCTCAAGCGCGCCGGCCTCGAAGATCTGTTCCACGTCGCCGACGGCGGCGTAGCCGACCTCGCGGGCGAAGGAATCGAGCTTGTGAAGGGGGAATGAGGCGGTTCGCCCGCTGCTACACTGCGAGACCGCAGGGCGGCGTAGCTCAGTTGGTTAGAGCAGCGGAATCATAATCCGCGTGTCGGAGGTTCGAGTCCTCCCGCCGCTACCTTTCAGGGGTCCCGCGAGTAAGGAAACGAAGCAGACGTGGCTACAGGAGTACGGGTAGGAATCACGCTCGCCTGCACCGAGTGCAAGCGGCGCAATTACCAGACGAACAAGTCGAAGCGGAATACGCCCGACCGCTTCGAGGTGAAGAAATACTGCCGCTGGTGCGGCCGTCATACCCTTCATAGGGAAACGCGCTAGTGGCTCAACGCCGACCCACTCGTCGCAGGCGCCGCGAGTTCCAGCAGCCCGCAGGAGCTGCGGAGCGCGCCCGCACGCGCCGGCGCGAGATCAAGCCGGTCGGCCAGCCGAAGAGCCAGACCGGCGCGCGCCGCGAACGGCGCGGCGGCTTCCGAGCCTTCGTGGCCGAGTCGGCAGCCGAGCTGAAGAAGGTCGAGTGGCCGGGGCAGCGCCAGCTCTTCTCGGCGACCATCGTCGTCATCATCGCCGTCGCCGTCGTCGGCGCCTACCTCTACGCCGCCGACGCGGTCCTGAGCCGCTTTGTCCGCGACGTCCTCCTGAACATCTGATGTTCCGCTGGTACGTCATCAACACGTACTCGGGCCACGAGAACAAGGTGAAGGCCAATCTCGAGCACCGCATTGTCTCGATGAACCAGCAGCCGCGGTTCCGGCGCGTCGTCGTCCCGACCGAGCAGGTCGTGGAGACGAAGGACGGCCAGAAGGT
>JBBDMP010000025.1:0-1405 GCA_040878265.1 Gaiellales bacterium
ACCTCACGCAGCTTCGAGAAGGGCCGCGGCCCGGTGAAGGGCCGGGTCGTATGGTGTGCGGTCCTGCCAACAGCGCCAGATCACGCGCACCCACGCCCTGGCCAAGATCCTCACGGCGTGTGGGTGATCGCACCCTCGGGCGATCGCCCGCCGGTAGATGTTCGCGGCCCACGGGGAGGCGTGGCGGGAGTTGTCGGCGAAGGTCGTGATCGCTTTTCGCATCCGCTTGTTGCAGGCCCACCGGAAGCTGACGTCCCGATGCTTGCCCGAGGCATGGGTGACCGGGCAAAGACCGCCGAGCATCGAGACGGCGTCGGGCTCGGGGTAGGCTTCACGACAGTCGCCCCACTCGGCGAGGATCTGGGCGGCGTTGATCCGACCGGAGCGTGGCAGCGACGTGAAGACCTCGGCGTCCGGATGCTCTCCGAGGTGGGCGACGACCGCCCGGTCCAGGTCCTTGATCGAGCGGTTCAGCGATCGCATCACCCGGACCATGGCCCGCACCGCATCGGCTCGGGCCTCCGCTTCGACGCCGCAGACTCCCGCCGGCGCCGATCGAAGCCTGTCGAGCAGCTCGGCAACAGGTCTCCTGCCGCTGTAGCCGGCCTTCTTCAGGAAGCTTCCGAGCCTGAGCTCCCCGAGGCGTGCCGCGGACTCGGGTATGGGATAGCGCTCCAGGAACGCCAGGCAGATCTCCGAGCAGACGTCGGCGAAGATCACCGCCGCTCCCGGCCAGTAGGCCTCCAGACAGGACCGGAGCTGGTTGCCGAGTGCCACCCGCTGGTCGACGAGATCGTCCCGGGCGCGGACCACCGAGCGGAGAGCCCGCGTCTGCTCGGACAGCGGCTCCAGGCGCCGAAGGCGATGCCCGTCGGTGCGCGCCACGTCGGCGATCACGTAGGCATCGCCGGGATCGGACTTGGCTCCGCCCACGGCGTAGCGACGTCGCAGGTCCTTCATCGCGAAGGTCGGGATCAGCACGATCGGGTAACCGGCCTCCAAGATCCGGTCGACGAGGCGACCCTCGGGTCGCTCGATGCCTACGAGGGTCTCTCCCTCACGTGCCCACCTGGCGAGGTGCCTGGCGAGGTCGTCGAACCCCTCCTGCGAGTGAGCCACCGTGGTTCGCTCGCGGATCGTGCCGGCGGGATCGACCACGCAGACGTCGTGGGACTGCTTGGCCCAGTCGATGCCGACGAACATCAGACCTCCCTTCGATCGGGGGGCCTGCCCGGTGACGGAAGCGCGTGGCGGTTCATTACTGACTGGCGCTCGAGGCGCGTCTTCCCATCGCCGCTTTGCGCTCCCGAGGGCCGGCGGGGGTGGCGGTATCAGTACGGCCCTCGAGGGGCGATGGCACCTGGCCTTTCCCCCGCCGGTCACCGAGGTGCTCAGAGCATGCGCC
>JBBDMP010000026.1:0-1399 GCA_040878265.1 Gaiellales bacterium
CCGAGGCCGCCGCCCGCTGTGGCCCCGTTGACCGCGGCAACGACCGGCTTTTCGAGCGTGTAGAGCGCCCGGATGTTCGGGTTGTAGATCGTGCGCAGCTGCTCCGGGATGTCCTCGCCTGCCTGAAACTCCTTCAGGTCCTGGCCGACGCAGAAGCCGCGCCCCGCTCCGGTGAGAACAACTGCCCGCACGGCCGGCTCGCGCGCCTCCCGCAGCGCGGACCGAAACTCATCCTGCATCGAGCGGCCGAATGCGTTCAGCACGTCCGGCCGGTTCAACGTGATCGTCAGGACGCCGCCGTCCAGACTCGTCTCGATCTCGGCCACTCGGTAGACCTCGCGCGCGGTGCTAGCTTGGAACCGTGGCGGATCTTACGTTCATCTCGGGGCCCGACGTCTCCGAGGAGGAGGCACTCGACGCCTATTCCCAGGCCGTCACCGCAGTCGCCGAGCGGGTGGCGCCGTCGGTCGGGAACCTCCAGGTCATGCGTCTGGTTCGCGGCGGACGCCGTGCGGCCGGAAGCGGCAGCGGCGTGGTCGTCACGCCTGACGGCTTCATGCTCACCTCGGCTCACGTCGTCGACGGCTGCGACGGCGCGCGCGCCTCGTTCGTGGACGGCCGCGAGTTCGAAGTCGAGATCGTCGGCTCGGACCCCCTTTCGGACCTCGCTGTGCTCCGGACGCACGACGCCGATCTGATCCCCGCGGAGCTCGGCGACGCGGAGCGGCTCCGGGTCGGCCAGCTCGTCATCGCCATCGGCAACCCGTACCGGTTCGACAGCTCCGTGACCGCCGGCGTCGTCTCGCACCTCGGTCGCTCGCTACCCGTCCGCTCGCGCTCGGCCGGGCGGATCATCGAAAACGTGATTCAGACGGACGCGGCGCTCAATCCCGGCAACTCGGGCGGCGCGCTAGCGGACAGTCGCGGCCGAGTAGTCGGCATCAATACGGCTGTCGCAGGCATCGGTCTCGGGCTCGCAGTGCCGATCAACGCGACGACGCGGAAGATCGTCGGCGCGCTCATGAGCGAGGGCCGCTTCCGCCGCTCCTACCTCGGGATCGCAGGGGGCTCACGGCCCCTCCCGCCGCGGCTCGCTCGAGAGCTCGGCCGCGAGACCGGCATCGAGATCGTGGAGGTTGTCGAGGCGAGCCCGGCCGCCCAGGCGGGGTTGCGCGCCGAGGATCTCATCCTCGACTTCGACGGCACACCGGTGAACGGCGTCGATGACCTCCAGCGCCTGATGGCCGGTGAGCTCATCGGCAAGACGGTGACCGTGACGGCGGTACGCGACGGGCAGACCCTCCCGGTCGAGCTCGTCCCGATCGAGCTCGAAATCTAGAAGAGCTCGTTCCAGGATGGGGCTCGTCGCCGGGGTGCGATGGGCGGATGCGAGGCCAGG
>JBBDMP010000027.1:0-1379 GCA_040878265.1 Gaiellales bacterium
CACGCGCCGACCACATGTCCGAGCAGCCGAACCCGCGACCTCCGGCGGGACAGGCTTGTTCCACGGAAACGACGATTCGCGACGATGGGCACGCAATCGCTCTATTCATAGGGCTCTGCGGCCTTCCGGCGCCCGATTTGCGCAAGATTGCATAGGCTCGATTTCGAGCGTTTGCTGCCCTTCTGCTGCCCGGGCGCGACATGGACCAGGGCAGCGCCTTGCTGCTGCCGAGCGGCTAGGAGATCATGGGCGCGTGGAGTCGATCCTCGAGGCGATTGGGAATACACCGCTGGTCCGCTTGCGCCGCTGCGCGCCGCCCGACGGGGCCGAGTTGTGGCTGAAGCTCGAGTACCGCAACCCGACCGGGTCGATGAAGGACCGGATGGCTCTCGCGATGATCGACGGGGCGGAACGTGACGGCTTGATCTCCGCCGGCGACACGGTCGTCGAGTACACGGGCGGCAGCACCGGCCCCGCGCTCGCGCTCGTCTGCCGCGCGAAGGGGTACCGCGCCCTGATCGTGATCGCCGACTGCTTCACCGAGGAGCGCTTGCAGCTGATGCGGGCACTCGGAGCTGAGCTCGACGTCGTTCCCTCGGTCGAGGGCCCGCCGAAGGTTACGTCGCAGGACATCCACAACATGGTCGCGCGCGCCGAGGAGCTCGCAAAGGAGCCCGGCCACTACGCGACCGACCAGTTCAAGAACCCGTACATCATCCCGGACCATTGCGAGCGGCTCGGGCGCGAGATCTGGGAGCAGAGCGAAGGACGGGTCACGGCTTTCTGCCACGGCATCGGCACGGGCAGCTCGCTGATGGGCGTCTCGGACGCGTTGAAGCCCCACGGCGTCTTCATCCAGGCCCACGAGCCCGCGGGCTCGGCGGCGATCAGCGGCGGAGAGCCCGGAGCGTTTCTGATCCAGGGCTGGACGGGGTTCGTCGTCCCGCACTGGCACCCGGAGAAGGTCGATCACGTCGAGCCGATCGGCGACGACGAAGCGCTCGAGATGACACGGCGGCTGGCGCGCGAGGACGGGATCTTCGCCGGCATCTCGACCGGGGCGAACGTGGTCGGGGCGCACCGCTTGGCCGACCGCCTCGGGCCGGAAGCGGTGATCGTGACCTTGGCCGTCGACACCGGCTTCAAGTACATGAGCGTCAGCCCGTTCGCCGACGTGTAGCCACCGAGAGCGATCTCGAACAGGACGGTCAGCGACGGGAGATAGAAGCCCACCGTGAGCAGGGCTGAAGACGGGAGCGACGGGACTCGAACCCGCGACCTCCGGCGTGACAGGCCGAGTCAGGTACGGCGACGCCGAACGGCGAACCGCGAACCGCGAACCGCGAACCGCGAACCGCGAACCGCGAACCGCGAACCGC
>JBBDMP010000028.1:0-7165 GCA_040878265.1 Gaiellales bacterium
CTCGGCGGAACTGTGCCGAATCAGAGCGCGGTAGAGGGCCACCGGCTCGCGGACGCCCTTGAGCGCGATCGCGCCGATCTCTTCGAAATCGAGCAGGTCGTCGTCGAGCGCGTCGACCGCGGCCTTGCTCACCAGTACCTCCCGGGGCCGGGCGTAGTCGGTGATTCGCGAGCGACGTTGACGGTCTGCCCGAAGTAATCCCCGTCCCGGTAAACGACCGGCCCGGCGTTCACGCCGACTCGCGCCGGCGGGAGACCTTCCCGCTCCGCCGCTTCGATCAGCTCCAGGCCGCACGCAATGGCCGGAGCGGCCTGCGGGAAGTGGAACATGACACCGTCCCCCAGCAGCTTGACCGGCTGGCCTCCGTGCTCCTGGGAGGCTTGCCGAACGAGGCCGGTCAGCGTCGCTGCCAGCTCGGCAGCCGCTTCGTCCCCGGCCTTGTGCGTCAACAGCGTGAAACCGCCCATGTCGAGGAAGGCGATCGCCGGCGGGTGAGCGGTGCGTAGCGAGCCGTACCCTGCCTCTTCCATCGCTTCCTCGAAGACCTCGACCGCCTGCTGGAAGACGTAGTCCTCGAAGTGTCGCTCGTACAGGAGCGCCCTCAGCTCGTCCGCACCTCCACGCATCCTCCCGGCGATGGGCCCGATGGCGTCGAAGACGTCCGGCCACGACATCCCAGCCTGCCGTAACTTCTCGACGACGCGCTCGCGGAAATAGCGCACCTGAGCCTCGGCCATGCGCCGGAGGTTCTCGCCGAAGAAGCGACTCGCGGCGACGACTGCGTCGTCGTCGAGCCCGAACTCAGTGACGAGGCGGCCCCGCCCGCGCAGCATGTCGGCGTCGTCGGCCCGGATTCGCTGGTCTGGAGCCGGTCGCGGCAACGACCAGTTCGTGTAGAGCTGGTCGACGACCTCCATCGAGAGGCCGATTTCGGCAACGAACTCGGCGTACGTCCGCTCCAGGAACGGCGGCGCCGTCTGGGGGAAGACGTCCTCGACGTAGCCGAAGGAATACTTGCCCTCCTCCACGAGCCGCGCCATGTCCTCCAGCGCTATGCCTGCGTCGAGCATGGCCTGCACGAGCCGAACGAGATGGAGGTCGGCCGGCCGGAATGCCCCGTCCGGCCCCGGTTTCAGGATCCCGAGCCCTGCCAGGCGGTCGATCTGGTCCGGCGTCGTCCCGGCCTGCCACGCGAGCTCCTGCGCCGAGAGGCTGCTCACCCGTGCACCCGCGCCCGGTAGAGGGGGATGGGCTCCAGCAAGCCTTTGAGCGCGATGTCGCCGATCGACTCGAACTCGACGCCGTGGGGCGGCGCCTCGCGGACGACCTCCTCGCTCACGAGAACCTCCCTCGGTCGCGCGTAGTCCACGATGCGCGAGGCGAGGTTGACCGTGCGGCCGAAGTAGTCGCCGTCGCGAAAGACGACTGGGCCGGCGTTGATCCCGACCCGCGCCGTCGGCAGCGACTCTTCCTCGAGGCGCTGCAGAATCTCGAGCGCGGAGACGACGGCGCCGCGCGACTCGTCGAAGTGGAACATGACGCCGTCGCCGAGGAACTTCACCGGACGCCCGCCGCGAGCATGCGAGGCGCTCCAGACGATTCGGGTGAGCCCTGCCGCGAGGTCCGCGGCTTCTTCGTCGGCTACGTCTTCTTCCGGAAGACGCGTGTATCCGCCCACGTCGAGGAAGGCGATCGCGGGAGGATGGGCCGGCCGCGAGGGCGCGAAGCCGGCCTGCTCCATGAGGGCCTCGAGGAGCTGTACCGCCTCGTGCACGACCGCTCCCTCGAAGTGCCGCCAGTGGAGCCAGCCGACGAGCTCTTCGCCGGCCGGCTGGATCGCGCCGCTCATTGGCGCGATCTTCTCGAGCACCTCCAGGATCGGCGTCCCGGCAGCCAGCTGCGGCTCGACCATCTCCGTGATGAACGAGCGCACCTGCGATGCCGCGAGCCGGCGCATGTTCTCGCCCAGGAAGCGCGACTTGCCGAGGAACGAGGGAACGTCGACTCCCCGCTCCGAGAGCAAGCGGAGCGCCTCGAGCATCTGCAGGTCGTCGCGACGCAGCCGCTGAGCCGGCGCCGGCGCCGGCAGCTCCCAGATGGCGAAGAGCTGCTCGAGGTCGTCGAATGAGATGCCGAGCCCCTTGACGAACTCGCCGTACGTTTGGTGCTCGAGCGGAACCGGGTTCGCGAAAAGCGCGTCCACAAAGCGGAAATGCAACGAGTCCGCTTCGATGGCTCGGGCGAGGTCGTCGAGCGGAATGTTCTGCTTGAGGGCGTGGGCGAGGCGGACGCGGTTGAGCGCCGTCGTCGGCACGGTTTGATCCGGCGTGGGCTCGAGAACCCCGGCCTCGATGAAGGCCTGCACCTCGTCCAGGGTCATGCCGGCGCGGTCGGCGAGCTCCGGGAGCGTGTACCGGGTCATCAGGCGCGCCGCTCCCTGATGGCGGCGACGAGCTCGGCGAGGACGGTCGTGTTGGCCTGCAGCCCTTCGAGCCGCTCAGTCACGCGCAGCCGCGCGTCGTCCGCCAGCTCGCGCGCTCCGTCGAGCCCATAGAGGGAGACGTAGGTGACCTTCCCGGCAGCTTCGTCCTTGCCGGGCGTCTTGCCGAGCTCCTCGGCCGTGCCGGTCGTATCGAGGATGTCGTCCACGATCTGGAAGAGCAGGCCCAGCTCTCTTCCGAACGCTCGCCACGGCTCGCGCTCAGCCGGCAGAAGGGCCGCGATGACGACGGCAGACTCGATGCTTGCGGACAGCAGGCGGCCGGTTTTCAGCCCGTGCAGCGCGGCGACGCCGTCGTCGTCGAGATCTCCGTCGGTCGTGATGTCGATGTACTGGCCGCCGATCATGCCGGCCGTCGCGTCTGCGAGGACGCGCGCAGGCTCCGGGGTCGGGTAGCTCAGCGTCAGCCGGAAGGCCTCCGTGAGGAGCGCGTCGCCGGCGAGAATGGCGATGCCTTCTCCGAAGCGAACGTGGGCGCTCGGCTGACCGCGGCGGAGCTCGTCGTCGTCGAGCGCGGGGAGGTCGTCGTGGACGAGGCTGAACGTGTGCACGAGCTCGAGTGCGCAGGCCGCAGGCAAGAGCTCGCCGGCATCGCGTCCGAGCGCCTCCCCGGTCGCGAGGCACAGGACCGGCCGAATCCGCTTGCCTCCGCCCAGGAGCGAGTAGCGGAGGGCCTTTTCCAGCTCGCCGAAGTCGGGCCCGAGCGGCAGGCTCTCCAGGTAGGCCTCAACGGCCTCGCGGAGCTCTTCAGGTGACCGCACCGCCGCCCTCCTCCAGGCGAGCCCGCTCGATCTCGGCCTGGACTTCTTTCGCGAGATCGGCGAGGTCGGTGAGAACCTGGACCGCGCGCTCGGGATCGTCGGTCGCCTCGAGCTCGGCTCGGGCCTTCTCGACGCGCGCGAGGAGATCCTGCAGGCGGGCGATGGGCTCAGGCTCGCTCACTGCTTTGCTCCTCGCGGACGACGCGCCCGAGAATGCCGTTCACGAGCCGGGCCGCATCGGCCGAGGCGTAGCGCTTCGCCAGCCGCACCGCCTCGTCGATCGCGACCTCGAGCGGAATCTCTTCGCGCTTCAGCTCGGTCAGGGCGATCCTGAGGATGTTGCGTTCGAGCGCACCGAGGCGATCGGGCCTCCAGTCCTCCGAAGCTTCGCCGATTCGCGCGTCGAGCTCCACGACATGGGCGCTCACCTCTTCCGCCAGCTCGCGCGCGTACGCATCGACCTCGCCCTCGTAGAGCGAGGTCAGCGGCTGCCCGGTCACGTCCCACTGGTACAGCAGGAAGAGCGCCGTGCGCCGGGCCGTGCGGCGGCCGGTCATGCCGCCCCGAGCGCCGCCAGGCTTCCGGCGGCCTCCTCGAGGAAGCGCGTGGTGTACCGCCCTGTCGTGAATTCCTCACTCCCCACAATCTCCTCTGCGAGGTCGTGCGTCGTGGGCACGCCCTCCAGCTCGAATTCTGACAGCGCGCGGCGGGCGCGAGCGAGGGCAGCGGGCCGATCCTCCGCCCAGACGACCACCTTCGCCACCAGCGAGTCGTAAAAGGGGGGGATCACGTAGCCGTCGTAGACGTGTGAGTCGACGCGGACGCCTGGACCGAGCGGGGGGCGAAACCGGGTGACGGTTCCCGGTGCGGGCTGGAAGTCGCGCGCCGGATCCTCAGCGTTGATGCGGAACTCGATCGCGTGCCCGCGGAGCTCTGCGCGCCCGGTCGCGGGCAGGCCCTCGCCGGCGGCGATCGTGAGCTGCGCGCGGGCGAGGTCGATCCCCGTCAGCTGCTCGGTCACAGGGTGCTCGACCTGCAGGCGCGTGTTCATCTCGATGAAAAAGAAGCTCCCCTCGTCGTCGAGGAGAAACTCGAGCGTTCCGGCGCCCGCGTAGCGGAGCGCCTCGCAGGCGCGGCGCGCCGCGTCTTCCATTTCGGCGCGGAGCTCGGGGAAGACGGCCGGCGAGGGAGCCTCCTCGACGAGCTTCTGGTGCCGGCGTTGAATGGAGCAGTCGCGCTCGCCGAGCGTGAGGACGCCGCCCTCCCCGTCCCCGAGCACCTGGATCTCGACATGTCGGACGCCCACGAGCGCTTTCTCGACGTAGAGGGAGCCGTCGGAGAATGCGGCCTCGGCTTCGGCGGAGGCCGTTTGGAAAGCCACCTCGAGATCGTCCTCGGCCGACACGAGCCGCATGCCGCGCCCACCGCCGCCCGCCGCCGCCTTCAGGAGGAGGGGGAAGCCCTGCTCAGTCGCGAGCCGGCGCGCCTCGGCGAGGTCGGCCGGGCCGTCGGAGCCGGGCACGAGCGGCAGGCCGGCCGCGGCCATCGCTTCCTTGGCGCGGACCTTGTCGCCCATGGTCTCCATCGATTCGGGGCGCGGGCCGACGAACGTCAGGTTGTTGTCCTCACAAGCCGCCGCGAACGCCGCGTTCTCGGCGAGAAAGCCCCAGCCGGGATGCACGGCCTGGCAGCCGGTCGTCACGGCAGCGGCGACGAGCGAGGGAATGTTGAGGTAGCTCTCGACGGCCGGCGGGGGCCCGATCTGCACCGCGTGGTCGGCGAGCCGAACGTGGAGGGAGTCGCGGTCCGCGGTCGAGTAGACGGCGACCGCCTCGACATCGAGCTCGCGGCAGGCGCGGATGATCCGTACCGCCACTTCCCCGCGGTTTGCGATCAGGATTCGGTCGAACACGGTTTCCCTCTTGTGGCGTCCCGCGCGCCGCGGGCGCGTTTTTCCCCGGTACGCTCGACGCGGAGGGAGGCGAGCGGTCGGCCCCGGGCTGACCTGACCACTTCGGCCATGGTTAGAGGGCGTCCAGCGGGCGGCCGTTGAGTGGATCGAGCTCGAAGAGAAGCTGGCCATACTCCACCGGCTGAGCGTTCTCCACGCAGATGCTGCGAACGATCCCCTCCGTCTCGGCCTTCACTTCGTTCATGAGCTTCATGGCCTCGAGAATGCAGAGCGTCTGTCCCAACTCGACCGCGTCGCCCTCCTGGACGAACGGCGCGGCACCCGGCTGCGGCGCCCGGTAGAACGTCCCAACCATCGGCGCCTCGATGCGGATGACGCTGTCGGTCGACGGTTCCGGGACCCCGGCGGGCGACTCAGCGCCGGCGGCGTCAACCCCGCTCAGCGCCTGCGGCGCTTCCTCCTCGGCGCGCCGGATCGTCACCCGGGTCTCCCCTTCCTCGATCGTCACTTCGCCGATGCCGGATTCCTGCACGATTCGGATGAGCTCCCTGATGCGGTCGGTCTCGCTGCGCCCGAGACCGGCTCCGGAGAGCGACTCGTCGGCGTGGCCACGGGCACGGATGGCCTGCAGCAGCGGTTCCGCTTGCTCTCCGAAGAGCGCGATCAGCAACAGGTCCTCCTCGCTTGTCGCAAGCCCCTCCGCGGCCGAGCGGATCTCATCGATCTCCTGCGGCCCGTCTTCACCGCGCGGTCGGCCGTCGCCGAGGAGGTCGACCGCGCGCCGAACGAGCGGATCGATGTCGCCCGGCGGAGAGCCGTAGCGCCCGTCCACGAGGTCGCGCAACTCGTCGACGACGATGCGCCAGCGTTGCGCCGAGAGGACGTGGAGGAGCGCCTGGGAGCCGAGCACCTGGCCGATCGGAGAAGCGAGCGGCGGCCAGCCCGTCTCGGACCGGATCGTGTTCAGCTCACCGAGGACTTCGTCCAGCCGGTCGGCTGAGCCGTGCGCGCGCAGGCTCAGCTCGAGCTCTGCGACGAGCCCCGCCGGAAGGCTGTGCTCGGCCGCCCGCACCGCGACGCGCGGCGAGAGCGGGGGCACGGGCTCGTCCCCGAGCACCTCGTCGACGAGCTCGGAGCCCTCCCAGAGCTTCTCGAGATCGACCCCCGAGTCGAGCCCCAGCCCGGCGAGCGACTGGGAGAGCGTCTCCGCCGAGACCCGATGGAGCGAGAGTGCGACAGGGTAGAGCGCACAGGCGACCCAGGAGGCCCCGGCCCGCACCGCCTCGATGGACGCTGCGAGAGCGGCTCCGCCGGCGCCTTGGCAATGAAGCCCGACCGGAAGGCTGCTCGCCTCGGCCACTTGTTCGACGAGCTGCCGGGCGCCCGCCGGATGGAGAGAGCCGGCCGGATCGTGCACGAGGACCCGCGTGGCGCCGAGGTCCTCGAGCTGATGGGCCTTGTCGAGCAGCATGGCCGGTTCTGAGTTCGGGCCGGGGCTGTGCACGAGGCCGACGGCGAGCTCCTTGCCTGAGTCCCGGATCGCCGCGGCCGCCTCGCGGAGGTTCCCGAGGTCGTTGAGCGGGTCGTGGAGGCGGAAGACGTCGATGCCGCTCTCGGCCGCACTCGCGACGAAACGGCGGACGAGGTCCTCGGAAAGCGGCCGCGAGCCGACGAGAAAGCGGCCGCGCAAGGCGATGCCGAGCGGCGTCTCGCAGCGCGCTCGGATGGCTCGGATGCGCTCCCAGGGACTCTCGACGCCGCGGCGGACCGCCGAGTCGAAGCAGCCCCCGCCCGAGACCTCGAGATAGGCGAACCCCGCACCGTCGAGAAGCTCGGCCAGCTCGAGTACCCGCGCGGTCTGAACACGCGCGGCCAGCGGCTCTTGCGAGAGCAGGCGGATTGTGGTGTCGACCAGGGCGGGCACGGTCAGGCCCTGGAGATGTAGCGGTGTTCGCGCGTGTCGACCTTGATCCGGTCGCCGACGTTGACGAA
>JBBDMP010000029.1:0-1360 GCA_040878265.1 Gaiellales bacterium
GCGTGGACGTCATCGCCACGCACACGAATACGGACTTCGACGCCTTCGCCGCGATGCTCGCCGCGCGGAAGCTCTACCCCGGCGCCGTCGTCGCGCTCTCAGGCTCCCTCAACCGCAACGTGCGCGAGTTCTATCGCCTGCACGCCGAGGAGCTCGGAATCGTCGAGCCTGGGCGGGTCGACCTGGACCGGATCAAGCGGCTGATCGTCGTGGAAACGACCACACCTGAGCGTCTGGGCGATTTCGAGCGCGTGGCCCGCGATCCCAAGGTCGAGACCGTCGTCTTCGACCACCACGGCGAGGACGAGCCACTGGACTGGGTCAAGCCCGAGAACGTCGTGCGCTCGACCGACGGCGCCCTCACGACGACGCTGGTGGGGATCCTCGCCGAGCGCGAGATCGTGCCGAGCCCGCTCGAGGCGACCGTGTTCGCGCTCGGCATCCACGAGGACACCGGATCCCTCGGCTATCCGGGCGTGACGCTGCGCGACGCCGAGGCGCTCACGTGGTGCCTGCGCCACGGGGCGAGCCAGGACATGGTCTCGCAGTACCTGCATGCGCCCCTCGCGGAGGGCGAGCGCGCGCTGCTCGACGCGCTTCTCGGCGCGGCGGAGATCGAGCGGGTGGAGGGCTTCGAGGTGCTCGTCACGGCCGTCTCGTGGCCCGAGTACGTCGACGGCATCTCCAACCTCGCGCACAAGATCGTCGACCTGACGGACTGCCGGGCGCTGGTTTGCCTCGTCGAGATGGACGAGCGCGTCTTCTGCGTCGTGCGCACGCGAGTCACCGAGTTGGACGCGGCGGCGATTGCAGCCGCCCTCGGCGGCGGCGGGCATGCTCAGGCCGCCTCGGCCATCCATCGGGGATCGCTCGAGGACGCCCGCCGACGGGCGCTCGAAGCTCTCCCTGGCGCCGTGAGCCGCCGTCTCACCGCGGGCGACGTCATGTCGCGCCCGGCCCGCTTCGTGTCGCCGGAGGACACGGTGGCTCACGCGATGGTGCTGTGCCAGCGCCATCGCCAGAGCGGTATCCAGGTCGGCGAGGCGGATCGCCTCGTCGGCATCGTCACCCGCGAGGACCTCGACAAGGCGATCGGGCACGGGCTCTCGCATGCTCCCGTCAAGAGCGTGATGAGCTCGGAGGTCGTCACGTGCTCGGAGGATGCGCCCGTCCCGGAGCTCATGCGCCTCCTGGCTTCATCGGCCGCCGGTCGCGTCCCGGTAGTGCGGGACGGCGCAGTCGTGGGGGTCGTAACGCGGAGCGACCTCCTGCGCGCGCTCGAGGAACCGGGTGCGGACGGGGCCGAGCGCCCCGCGGCCAACCTGGCCGACAAGCTCGACGCGCTGACCGACCTCCAGCC
>JBBDMP010000030.1:0-7073 GCA_040878265.1 Gaiellales bacterium
GGAGGGCGACGTTGCCCTCCTCGATCTCGCTCGAGGGCGCGAAGACGACTTCGGCTTGGAGGCCCGCCTCCCGCAACTCGGCGCGCGCACTCTCCTCCGATTGATCGAGGACGTTCGGGACCTCGACCATCTGTCGCCCCTTCGAGACGTTGAGGACGACCGTCGTGCCGACGACGACCTCCTCCTGGGGTACGGGGTTCTGCTTGACGACCTCCCCGTCAGGTGCCCGGGAGAAGACCTCTCGCCGCCGCCACTCGAGGTCGGCGTCGGCGAGCTCCTGGATTGCCTCGTCGAAGGTCATGCCGACAACGTTCGGGACGACTGTCTTGGGCGGCCCGGTGGAGACGTAAAGCGTGACTGTGTCGCCCTCGGAGATCCGGACGCCGGCCTCGGGGTCCTGGTCGCCGACTTCGCCTGCGGGCACCCCCTCGGTCGATGGTGCACGGATGACGTCCGCCTCGAGGCCGGCCGCCTCGATCTGCGCGATCGCCGGCCCCTCCTGCAGCCGCTCGACGAGCGGGACGGCCGCCGTCGCGCTGCCGAGCTGCTCCTCGATCTGGGTGAAGACGTACCAGCCGGCCAGCGCGGCCGCGGCCAGGAGCAGGAGGACGAGGAGCCAGGGCCCGGCACGGCGGCCCTTGCGGGCGGGCTCCTCGTAGCCGTAGGAGGGCGGGTACGTGGGCGGGGGCCGCCGTGTCGTGTACGGGCGGGGGCCCGTGACGCGCGTTGCGTCGTCTGGGCCGAGGACCTCGGTCGCCCCGGTCTGGAGCGCGGTCACGCCCGTGATGACGGCGGTCGCGGCCTCGGCTGTCTCTGGGGCCACCGGCAACCCCGCTTCAACCCGAGTTAGATCTTCGATGAACTCCTCCGCGGTCTGGTAGCGCTGCTCGGGCTCCTTTGCCAGGGCTCGCAAGACGACCTGATCGAGCTCCTCCGGGATCTCGGGGCGGATCCGCGAGGGCGGCTTGGGCGGCTCGTTCAGGTGCTTCATGGCGATCTCGATCGGCGAGTCCCCGGTAAAGGGCACCTTCCCGGTGAGCATCTCGTAGAGGACGATGCCGACCGAGTAGAGGTCGGACGCCGCGGTGACCGGCGCCCCCCGTGCCTGCTCGGGCGAGAGGTACTGCGCGGTGCCCATGATCGAGCCGGCCTCGGTCATCTGCGAGGTGCCCGCGCGGGCAATCCCGAAGTCCGTCACCTTGACGCGCTCGCCGATCAGGATGTTGTGCGGCTTGATGTCGCGGTGGATGATCCCGTGGCGATGCGCGAAGCGGAGCGCGTCGAGGATCTCGCGGGCGAACATGAGCGCATTCGTGATCGGCAGGGGGCCGCGCGTGAGGATGAGCTCCTTTAGGCTCCGTCCCTCGATCACCTCCATGGCGATGTAGTACGTGCCCTCGGCCTCGCCGCGGTCGTAGATGGAGACGATGTTGGGGTGCGACAGGGCCGCGGCCGACTTGGCCTCGCGGCGGAAGCGCTCGATGAAGAGCTCGTCGTTCGCGTAGCGGTCGTTGAGGATCTTGATCGCCACCCGGCGGCCGAGCTCCTCGTCTTCCGCCAGGTAGACGTTGGCCATGCCGCCGGAGCCGAGCTTGCGAATGATCCGGTAGCGGCCGTCGAAGAGCGTGTTGATCAGCGTGTCGGTGACAGCCATTTGCCGTTGGCCTAGCCTAGGCGTTTCTCCCGAGTAGCGCGGCGATCACAGCCTGCGCGATCGGCGCGGCCGTCGAGCCGCCCGTTCCGGCCTGATTCGAGAGCCCGACGGCGATTGCAACCCGAGGCGCCTCGGCCGGCGCGAAGGCGATGAACCACGTGTGATTCTGTCCCTCCCGCCCCGTTTCCGCGGTCCCCGTCTTGCCCGCCACCGAGATGCCGGGAATCTGGGCAGACGTCCCCGTGCCGGACTCCACGACTCGGGTCATCATGGCGGTGAGGTCGGCTGCCGTCTCCGGCCTCATCGCCGTCTTCCACTCGCTCGACCGCGAGCGGCTGATGACCTTCCCGTCCGGGGAGACGATCCGCTCGACGAGCGTCGGCTCCATGACGATCCCGTCGTTGGCGACCGCGGCGGCGACGAGCGCCATCTGCAGCGGAGTCACCTGGAGACGTTCTTGGCCGAAGGCGAGGCGGCCGGGGTCGACCGCATTCGGGTCGCTCGGGTCGTAGAGCTTGCCTCTCCGGTAGAGGCCGCTCGGCGTGATCTCGTCGGAGGGGAGCTCGATCGGGGGCTCGTCATAGAAGCCGAAGCGCTTCATGTACTCGATCACGAGCTGCGGCCCCAGGCGCTTTCCGATTTCGCAGAAGACCGAGTTGATCGAGTTCTCGACCGCGTCGCCGAAGTCCACGTTGCCGAAGACGCTTGGCCCGCTCTGGTCGGAGTAGTTGAAGACCCTCTTTCCGTACTCGATGCAGTAGCCGGGGTCGTCGAAGCGGCTCGAAGGCGTGAACCGGCCCGAGTCGAGCGCCGCCGCCGCTGTCACGATCTTGAAAGTCGAGCCGGGGATGAACCGCCCCTGCGTGGTCCTGTTCAGGAGCGGCGACGCGGGCCGGCAGGGGCCCGTTTGCCGGATGATCTGGCCGAACCGCCCCTCGACGAGGTTCGGGTCGTAGGCGGGGCTCGAAGCCATGACGAGCACCTTTCCCGTCGCGGGCTCGAGCGCCACGACGCCGCCGCAACTCCCTTGCAGGCCCCGCACCGCCGCCCGCTGGCCGAGCAGGTTCAGCGTCGTCACGACGTTGTTTCCTCGTTGCGTGATTCCCTGCAGGCGGTCGAGCGTCGACTCGACGATCGTGTCGAGCTCGAGGTTGGAGCCGGTGAGGTAGTCGTTCAGGGACTGCTCGAGCCCGGACCGCGAGCGCTCGACGGTCGAGTAGCCGACCGCGTGGGCGGTCAGCTGGTGGCGCGGGTAACGGCGCAGGTACCAGGTGCTGCCGAGCTCCGGCTGCTCCTTCTCGATGTTGCGGGCGAGGAGCGTCTTGCCGTTCGAGGAGTAGATCAGCCCGCGCTCGATCGTGAGCTGGCGAACGATCAGATTCGGGTTCCCGCGCCGCGCCTCGAGCTCCGGCGCTCTCCAGAGCCAGTAGCTCGTCATGCTGATCAGGGCCACGAAGAGCGCCGAGAAGAAGAAGAAGAGGCGGCGGATCTGCGGGTTCACGGCGCGTTCTCCCTATTGACGTGGTTCGAGACCATGAGCAGGAGCCCGAGCAGGAGGAAGTTGGCGACGATGCTCGAGCCTCCATAGGAGACGAACGGGAGCGTGAGGCCGGTCAGCGGGATGAGCGCGCTGACGCCGCCGACGATGACGAACGTCTGGATCGCGATCGTCGCCGTCAGCCCGGCGGCGAGAAGCTTCGAGAAGCCGTCGGCCGCCTGCATGGCGATCTTGAAGCCGCGATAGACGAAGATCAGGTAGAGGAGGACGACGGCCGCCGCGCCGGCGAGCCCGAGCTCCTGCGCGATCGCGGAGTAGATGAAGTCCGTCTGCAGGTCGGGGATGTAGGGGTTTCCCTCGGGCGTGAGCAGGACCCCGCGACCCAGCCCGGAGCCGAAGATGCCTCCGCCGGCAATCGCGTAGATCGACTGGACGAGCTGGTAGCCGTCCCCGAACGGCTCGCTCCAGGGATCTAGCCAGATGGAGACGCGTGCGGCCACGTGGGGAGTCACCTGGTAAAGGCCCCATGCTCCGAGCGCAAACAGTCCGAGGCCGATGGCCACGTACGGCCACCGGCCGATGGCCACGTAGAGCATCGCAAGGAAGATGGCGAAGTAGAGGAGCGCGCTGCCGAGGTCGCGGGTCTGGAAGAGCACGAGCATCGCGGCGCCCCAGATGACGAGCAGCGGCCCGAAGTGCTTCGGTGAGGGGACCCCGTAGCGACCGGTGCCCATCGCGAGCAGCTCCCGGTTGTCGCGCAGGTACCCGGCCAGGAAGACGACGAGCAGCACCTTGGCGAACTCGCCGGGCTGGAACGTGATTGGCCCGAGGTCGACCCAGAGGGTCGCACCGTTGATCGTCTCTCCGAGCCCGGGGACCGCGGGCAGGATCAGGAGGCCGATCGCCGTGAGCCCGAGGATGTACTTGACGCTGTCGAGCTCCCGGTGGTCACGGACGAGGAGGAGCAGGCCGGCGAAAGCGCTGAGCCCGACCACGACCCAGAGCCCCTGCCGGAAGGCGAGGTCGGGGTCGATCCGGTAGATCATCGTCAGCCCGACCGCCGTCAGGAGCCCGCCGATCGGGAGGAGATACGGGTCGGCGTGCGGGAGCGCGACGCGCAGGATCATGTGCGCAGCGACGAAGAGGGCGACGAAGAAAGCCGCGTACGAGAGCGACACCGAGGAGACGGCGTCCTGCCTGGCGATGTAGACGCTCGTGAACCCCGTGGCCGTTAGGAGGCCGACGACGAGAAGGTTGGCGAGCTCCCTGTTCCGATAGGTCAGGGTTAGGGCACTCCTTCAACCTCGTAGCGGGCCAGCGCGGCGCGCGCGTCGCCGTAGGAGAGGAGATCGTGGTCGAACAACCGGGCGCGCTCCTGCTCATTGAGTTGCACCGCGCGGAGCTGGCTCACGTACCGCTCCCGGTAGAGCTGGAGGCCGCCCCCGAGGTCCCACGGAAGCCCTTGGTAGACCGCGACGCGCCCGTCCGCGTCGGCGCCGACGAAGTGCGCCCGCCCCAGCGCCCAGAGGGCGAGAGCTGCGAGGCCGATCACCGCGATCAAGGTCACGGCTCCCAGGAGGATCCGGCGACCCCACCGCGGGCGCCGCTTCGACGCGACCTCCTCGCGAGGCTCGGGCCGGTCCGGCGGCGGGCCCCACTCCTCGGGCTGGCGCGCGGCCGTGGCGGCTGGAAGCGTCGGCGCTTCGAGCCCGGTGAGCGTGTCCTCCAGATCGTCTTTCGAGCCTCGCCCGTCCCCCGCGACGACGGTGTCCTCCAGGGCCTCGGGCTCGCTCGGCTCGAGCGCAAAGAGAACGACCGTGACGTTGTCCTCGCCACCACGCCGGTTGGCGGCCTTGACGAGCTGCTTCGCGGCGTTCTCGAGACCCTTCGCCTCGCTGACGATGGCCACGATCTCCTCGTCGGTGAGCATCGTCGTCAGGCCGTCGGAGCAGAGGAGGATGACGTCGCCGGGCTCCGCTTCGAACGTGAAGGCGTCGACGTCGACCTCGGGATCGGTCCCGAGCGCGCGGGTGATCACGGAGCGCTGCGGATGGACGTCGGCCTCCTCCGGCGTGAGGCGGCCGCCGCGGACGAGGTCGGCCACGAGCGAGTGGTCGTCGGTCAGCTGCTCGAGGCGCCCGCCGCGCAGGCGGTAGGCGCGTGAGTCTCCAACGTGGCCGAAGGAGACCGACTTCTCGCCCACGAGGGCCGCTGTGACGGTCGTGCCCATTCCCGAGGCCTCTGTGTCCTCCCGGGCGCGCTCGTAGATGCGCCGGTTCGCCTCCTGGATGATCGCGGTGACACGTTCCTCGGGCTCGAGCTCGTCCGCCTCGTGGAACTCGCGGAACGCGTCGACCGCAAGCCGCGACGCGACCTCGCCTGCCTGCGCGCCGCCCATGCCGTCCGCGACGGCGAAGAGGGGCGGCTCGAGGACATAGGCGTCCTCGTTGCGGCGCCGCTTGCGGCCCGCGTCCGTGACCCCGCTTGTCTCCCGCAGTCTCATTGCTCGAGTTTCAGCTCCGTCTCACCGACCTGAACGACGTCGCCCTCCCGCAGGCGCTTGCGCCCGTCGAGGCGAGAGCCGTTGACGAAGGTCCCGTTCGTCGAGTTGAGGTCGAGCACCCATACCCCCTCACGGTTCGCCTCGATCCTCGCATGGTGCGACGAGGCGAACTCGTCCCCCACGAGAGCGACGTCGTTGTCCTCCGAGCGGCCGATGGAGATCGGTACCGGGCCGGCCTCGAAGGCGCGACCCGGCTTGAGCACGTCGCTTCGCTGGACGACGAGCCTTCCCCCGGGGCTCGCCGGCGGATCGATGCCGAGCTGGGCCGGCGCGAGCACGAAGCTCTCCTGGGGAGCGGTCCTCAGGTCGCGCGCGGCGGTGCGGATCACGCGCCAGATGAAGAGGTAGAGGAGAACGAAGAAGGCGGCCTTGAGAGCGAGGAGGACGGGCTCTACCGACATCAGGCGACGTGCTCGAAGACGAGCTCCGTCTTCCCGATGACGACGACGTCCTCGTGATCCAGTTTGGCGCGCTGGACGCGCTTTCCGTTCACTTCGATGCCGTTCGTCGAATCGAGGTCGACGATCCAGTGCGCCCCGTCCTCCGGCCGCAGCTCGGCGTGACGGCGGGAGACATTCGGGTCGTCGAGCGTGATGTCGCACTCACGCGAGCGGCCGATGACCAGCGGCGAGGAGCTGACCTCGTACCGCTTGCCTCCGCTTCGAAGGAAGGCCCGCCTCTCGTGTGCCAGGCCGAGCTCGTTCGCTTCGTCGGGGCTCACCGCCGCGGTCACTGCGGGAGCTGCCTTGTACACCTTTGTCTCGCCTGCGGGCGCCGGAGTGGGCTCGGGCGGGGCCGCACCCTTCGGACGCTGTGCTTGCACCATGCGCGTCGCGATGCCGAACTCGCCGACGGTGAGATCCTCGTCCTCCTCGAGCAGGAGGCGCGGGGGGGATAGCAGTGAGTAGCCCTCCCGGCGAGCGTGCTCGGACAAGTAGTCCGCGAGCTCGGTGACGAGGGACTCCTCGTACCCCGCGAACTGCTCGCGGTCGGCCGGCGACAGGTAGAGGACGTACTCGTTCGGCACGTACACGCGCGAGACGGAGACGGACTTGTGGTCGTCCATCTCCTTCGCCAGCTTCCGCGCGAGCTCGACAGGCTGCACGTGCGAGCGGAAAGCCCGCCCGAACATGCCCTCGACGACGGACTCGATGCGATGCTCTATCCCCCGGAGAAACGGCATGGCAGGCATTTTGCCCGCCGCGGCTCCTTTGCAGGAGGGCTTAGCGAAACAAGCGCAATGCCGTCGGGCCGCGCTGGGCGGCGCGAGGCGGCGTCCTCAGTCGCGCCCGTATCTCATTCGATACGAGCGCTCCCTGCGTCCTTGCCTCGCATCCACCCAGCGCACCCCGACAACG
>JBBDMP010000031.1:0-1349 GCA_040878265.1 Gaiellales bacterium
GGGGATGCTTCTATGAGAGTCAAGCGGCCATAGGTCCGGCCTCGAGCACGCGGAAGAGATGGCGGGCGAGGTAGCGCTTGAGGCAGCGGATCGCCTCGCGCACGCTCTTGCCCTCGCGCAGCCGCCGCTCGACGTAGGCGATCGTCGCCGGATCGTGCTTGCGTCGCGAGACGATGATCGTGTGCAGGGCGCAGTTGAGCGTCCTGTCGCCGCCGCGGTCGAGCCGGCGGCGCTCGATCTGGCCCGAGGAGGCCGGGATCGGCGCAGCGCCGGCGTGGCGGGCGAAAGCGGACTCGCTGGCGAAGCGGCCCCGGTGCGACCAGGAGACGATCACGTGCGCGGCCGAGATCGGACCGACGCCCGCCTCGGCGAGCAGCTGCGGCGCCAGCTCGCGGACGAGACGCACGATCTCGCGGTTGAGCTCGCGCTCCTCCGCGCTTGCGGCCTGGACGCGGCGAGCGCAGGCGCGCAGCGAGAGCGCCATCCCCTGCAGCTGTGGGTCGCTTCGTCGCGCTGGGCGCAGATGGGCACAGCGTGCGAGCAGCTTCGCCCGCGTGAGCTCGCGCAGCTCGGCGCGCAGCGACTCGGGCGCGACGACGATCAGCGCCCGCAGCTGGTTGAGCCCCGCGCGGCGCACTGCGACGGCACCCGCACGGGTCGTAACGAGCGCGCGCAGTGCCTCGCGCGCGCCGCTCGTGCGTGGCGCGGCGAGCTTCGCCTCGCCCAGCGCCCTCCGCGCCGCCCGCAGCGCGTCGATCCGGTCGCTCTTGCCCTTCCTGCGCTCGGCTCGCTGCGGGCGCTCCACCTCGACGACGCGCTCGCCGCGGTCGGCGAGGAAGCGGACGAGGCCGGCGCCGTAGCTCCCGGTCCCCTCGATTGCCCACAGGCGCGTGCCGCTGCTGTGTTCGCAGGCGAGCGCGAGCGCGCGCCTGTACCCGCGCCGATCGGCCTCGAGCTCCGCCTCGAGCACGAGCGCGCCCGTCGAAGCGGCAACGAGAGCGAACGCGTGCGCGTCGCGGTGCGTGTCGACGCCGACGACGTAGTCCAGCTGATCTGCAAGCATGCCTTCCACCTCCAGCCTCCGGTTGGAACGGGATCGGTGGCCGGTCTGGGGCGGGAAACCGCACGCGACAGGACTGTGACGGGTCACGCCGGATGGCGGACAGGCTTCTGATCAGGCCAACGAGCGGGCGCCAGGCCGGCACCGGCCTCACTCGCTCGGACAGATCCCCGGCAAGGACACCCGAGATGGGGTCAGTCAGGTCTTGGGTCACGAGCGAGCACGGTCGGCGCCAGCCTGGTCATTGCCCCAGACGGAGCCGGGCGCACTCTCACAGTCAGGTCTTGCG
>JBBDMP010000032.1:0-3547 GCA_040878265.1 Gaiellales bacterium
CGATACTCGGCGCCACTCGCGCCCCAGTTCGCCGATCTTGCAGCGGTGGACGCCGGTCAGCGAGTGCTCGACGTCGGCTGCGGCCCCGGCGCGCTCACGGCCGAGCTCGTCGAGCGGCTGGGACCGAGCACCGTGTCCGCGGTCGATCCCTCAGAACCCTTCGTTACCGCAGCTCGAGAACGCCACCCCGGAGTGGACGTGCGACGCGCTGCCGCGGAGGAGCTGCCGTTCGAAGATCGAGCGTTCGACGCGGCCTTGGCCCAACTGGTCGTTCACTTCATGACACACCCGGTCGGAGGACTTCGCGAGATGGCGCGAGTGACGCGCAAAGACGGCGTCGTCGCGGCATGCGTGTGGGATCACGCCGGCGGTCGGGGGCCGCTCAGCCTGTATTGGCAGGCGGCGCGCGAGCTCGATCCCGACGTCGAAGGTGAGTCGCGGCTTGCGGGTGCGGGCGAGGGCAACCTCGGGCAGCTGTTCCAAGAAGCCGGACTGAACGAGATCCAGGAGAGCGCGATCTCCGTCAGCGTCGACCATCCGAGCTTCGAGGAGTGGTGGGAGCCGTACACCCTCGGCGTCGGCCCCGCCGGCGTCTACGTGGCTGGTCTCGACGCGGATCGGCGAGCGCAGCTGCGCGAACGCTGTCGAGAGATGCTGCCCACACCACCGTTCACACTGACGGCCCTGGCCTGGGCGGCACGGGGCCTCGTCTAGATCTGGAGCTGCGCATGGCCGACGTCACTCCGCGACACGCCGCGACCGCCGCATACATCGCGGCCGCGGTGAACCTCGCGGCGGGGGTCGTGATGCTGGCCGCCCTGAGGTACGGGATCCCTGCCGGGGAGAGCGACCTGTCCGCGCGGATCGCCTACGTCGGCGACCACGTCCTTGCCTGGCGGCTCGGCTGGCTCGTCTGGAACCTCGCGGCCATCTCCTTGCTGGGGTTCTACGTGGTCCTTGCCGCACGTTGGCGAGCGCGCGCGCCCATCCTCTGTGGAGTCGCGCTCCTCTGCGCCGCGGCTGGCCTGGCCGCCGACCTCGGAGCGGAGACCATCCTCGCGGTGGTGTCTCCCGGTCTTCGTGGCGAGACGTACGCGGTGGTCGAGTCGATCGCCGTCGCCCTCACCGGGTACCTGGGCAACGGTCTGTACGCCGTCGGTGGGATCCTCCTGACGGTGGCGGGACGGCGTGACCTCCCGCCGGTACTCCTATGGTTCGCGGCGGCGGTATGGACCGTGGCGCTGTGGCTCTCGGTCGCCACGCTCGTCTCATCGAACGCCGGGCAGTTCGCGAGCGCTGCGGCGTTGATGCCGCTGTTCATCGTGTGGGCGGCTCTGACCGGGCGATGGCTGAGCGGCCGCGCGTCCTGATCGTCGGGGGGTCCGGCGTCTTCGGAGGTCTCCTGGCTCGCGAGCTCCTGAGCACGACCGGCGTCGATCTCATCCTGGCCGGGCGCGACCTCGCGGCGGCCGACGCGGCCTGCCGGGAGCTCGGGGCGACCGATCGCACATCCGCGATGGCCCTCGACCTCGACGACCCGGAGTCGTTGACGCACGGCGCGCGCGGCTGCGCGGCGGTCGCCTGCGCCGCAGGCCCGTTCCAGGAGCTCTCGCATGAGTTGCCTTCGGCGGCCGTACGGGCCGGGGCGCATTGGGTGGATATCGGCGACGACGAGGGCTGGGTCGTGCCACTCCTCGACGACACGACGCTCGATGCCGCCGCGCGCGACGCCGGCGTGGCCGTGATGCCCGGCCTGTCGACGGTGCCGGCGATCTCCGGAGCCCTCGCACGCGGGGGTCGCGAGCGCCTGCCGGGCGCCGAGAGGGCTCGGGTCACGCTGTTCATCGGGAACCGGAACGCGAAAGGTGCGGGAGCCATCGCGAGTGCGTTGTCGAGCGGCTTCGGCCGCCCGATACGCGTGGATCTTCCTTTCGGCCGCCGGCGCGCGTATCTGGGGCGTTCCCCGGACACGGAGCTCCTTCGACGTGACCTCGGCCTCGACGCGGAGTTCCGGGTGGTCCTGGAATGGGGCCCGGCGGGACTGTTCGTCTCAGGCGTTGGCCCACTTTGGCCCCGACTCGGCGATCGAGAGCGGTCCCGGGTCGCCGGTGTCCTCTCGTCGATCTCTCGGCTGTTCGGTCGATTCGGATCGGAGGGTGGATGCGTGCAGGTCGAGCTGTGGGAGCACGAGCGGCGCATGAGCGTGGCCGCCGTCAGCGGCGACCAGCGCCTGGCGATCCTGCCGTGTGCGATGGCCCTGCAACGGCTCCTCGAGGAGAAGCTGCCGGAACGTGGTGTCGTCCCTCCCATCGACTGGCTTTCCGCCGAGACGTGGATCACCGAACTCCGCAAGCGTGGCGTGCGGATCCTGACGGCCGGCTGAGGTATGGAGTCGGGTGCGTCGGCCCCCGGCGACGGTCACACCGTCTGCGTCGAGGGCAGCGCTACTCGCAGCCGCGCGCGCTCTCTCTCGGTCGAACCGCGCATCGGTCCCGACCGCGGCCACCGGAGAAACGGTCACGACCCGCGCCGCCTCTCAGGACGTCGCGAGTGCCGCTCACTCTCGACAGAAGAATCGGAACATCCAGGGCGATGACATGACATCCCCGTACACGGTGCTTCGTCTCGGCCGTCGTCAATCGCACCGGGCTCGGGACGCGAGAGGGTACGTCGCTTCTACCTGCGCAAACGCGCTTGGCAGAGGTCGGCCCTTTCGTCCGGATCGCCCCGGGGGCACTTCACATGTCGTGTTCCGGTTGATGCTGGACATTCCGGCGTCCCCTGATCCTTGACGGAGCTCCGGCTGATCCTTGACACGAGCGGCCGCGCCCGTCTCTTTGTCTCGGCCCCTTCGAGACGGGAGGTGCGGCGTCCTGGTGGAGCTTTCCGCAGCCTCTACTGACGTGGTGTTCGCCGTCAGAGAGGACCGGCCTTGGGAGTCCAGGGAGCCGGTTCCTTCCAACCAGCGCAACCGTTTGAACGCGGAGAGAGTCCAACTGGGGTAGGGTCAAGATCGCCGCTGCCGAGGCCTATGCCCTGCATCGCGCGCCTGACCCGTGCTGGAGAAGGAAGGAGGGCAAGATGCGTATCCCTGACACTCGCACCCCTAACGGGGCGATCAAGCCCTCGCTGGTGCTGGCGACCGCGCTGGCGACGCTCTGCGGCCTGATCGTCCCTCTGGCCGGCGCAGCGCTGGCCGGGGGAGGAGCGACGGTGACCACGATCACGGTCACGCCGGCCAGCGAAGCCAACCCGACGGGGACCAGCCACACAGCAACCGCGACCGTCACCGACCAGTCCGGGGACCCGGTGTCCGGCGTGAACGTCGACTGGCGGGTGACGGGGCGCAACACGGTCACGACCAACGACACGGTCACAAGCGCCAGCGGTAAGGCGACGCTCAACTACATGGATACCGGCCCGGCCGGCTCCGCTGGCGACGACACGATCAGGGCCTGCACCGACCAGGTCACCGAGGACGACGATTGCGGTGGCGCCCTGGATGCCGGCGAGGTTCAGGACACCGCGGAAAAACAGTGGATCCCCG
>JBBDMP010000032.1:3647-7021 GCA_040878265.1 Gaiellales bacterium
GGCGCCCTGGATGCCGGCGAGGTTCAGGACACCGCGGAAAAACAGTGGATCCCCGAGTCCGGCGTGGCAGCGGACGTGGAGATCGACATGGAAGGCTGCAACGGGAACCTGGACGACTTCACCGACACCACCGGCGGGAACGCATGGGACGCTGCAGCCGCATCGAACCCGGTCGACAGCACGCACGAGGTGTGTGCCTCGGCCGAGACGGCTGGCGGCGAGGTCCTGGAGGGCAGCACCATCAACTTCCGCTCCAGCGGCAGCGGCCATTTCGCCGACTCGGGCGCGGCCAACCATGAGGACCTCGGGTCCAACGTGGACGTTGTGATTGGGCAGGATGAGTACGCGCACATCTTCCTTCATTCCACCCAGGCCGGTACCCAGACCGTGACCGCACGGATCGGCGGCATCAACGACTCCGGGACGAAGCCCTGGGGAGGAGGGCTGGACGC
Organism: Gaiellales bacterium; assembly: GCA_040878265.1. Classification (GTDB taxonomy): domain Bacteria; phylum Actinomycetota; class Thermoleophilia; order Gaiellales; family Gaiellaceae; genus JBBDMP01. Next base: position 4,100 of record JBBDMP010000032.1, read on the forward strand.
ACGGAACATCGACGCCGAGCCCGAGATGGACACCAACCCGCCGGGGACGGTTCACGGGGTCACCGCGACCGTCAGAGACCGACTCGGGAACCCAGTCTCGGGCGTGGTCGTCACGTTCACGGAGACCGGACCCGGCGAGTTCAGGGCAGGTGGGTCGACGTTCACTGCGACCACCGACCCGAACGGCCGCGCCCGCGCCGAGGTGACCACGCGCGCCACGGAGACCGGCGACCAGAGGATCCTCGCCAGCCTGCCGACCACCGGCGGGGTGGACGAATGCGAACGGGCGGCGGGTGACCCGGCCGGCGCTCCCGCCGGGAACTGCAGCGACGAGGTGACGAAGACTTGGTCGGAGATGGAACACTGCCCCGGCTTCGAGGGTGACCCGCGCAACCAGGTGATCGGGACGCCGGGCGACGACGAGCTGGTCGGCACGCCGGGGGATGACATCATCTGCGGTCTCGGTGGGGACGACATCATCCGGGCCAGCGAGGGCCGGGACGTCGTCAAGGGCGGCGCCGACGACGATCTCATGAGGGGCGGTTCCGGAAACGATAGGCTGCACGGCGGCTCCGGCCCCGACACAGCGATCGGCGGCCCTGGACGAGATCTGTGCCGCAGCGCGAGGGTCAAGAGGAGCTGCGAGCGTTAGCTTGCAGCTCGATGCGCGAGCGGGTGGTGATCGTGGGAGGGAGCTCGAGTCCGCCCCAGGGCAGGGCACCGAGATCCATTTCTGGGTCCCGTTCGAACTCCCCGAGTGACTCGGGCGTGTGGCCGGAGCTATTCGCAGCCGCGAGCGCGCTCGTCCGCCCGAACCGCACACCGGTCCCTGCCGGTCCCGCCTGAGAACCGGTCGAGGCCCGGTCCGCCTCTCAGGACGTCGTATCCGCCCGAGGTCGATGCGTACTTTCCCATCCGTCGATCGGAGCGGCGAGCGATCCATCTGCACCATGAGTCGTCGCGCAGAACGCACGGAACCGAATCGGGAACCCCGAGCGTCACGATGGTTCTTTCGGAGCACGATGTTCCCGCGCCTGTTGTTGCGGTGTTCCGCGTGGGGCCGCCGGCCTGCGTCGAAGGTGGCATGCGAAGTGCCCGGACGGACGACACGGTGAGATCGCCGCCGTGCCGATACATCCGTACAAGCGGTCCATGTCCCGATGAACCGCGCGCGGTGGATCCGGAGATCCACCCATCTCGGGCCGGGGATCGATCCGAAGGGCGCGGGAAGGAGATGAGCAACGAGGATGATCGAAGCGATCCGACCGCGGACACGGCCCTCGGCCCTGCTCGATGCTCGTTCGGGAAACCCCGCAGGGTTTCTTGGTCGGGAAACTACTCATGGGCTTCGCAACCCGTCCGGCCGATAACCCTTCCAAGGGAGATGAAGCCGGCTTCACGTTTGGAGGTAGGGATGGAGCGCATCAGCATCCTGATCGCCGACGACGAGGAGACCGTCCTCGATACCCTCGCCGCGATCGTCGGGCTCGAACCTGACCTCGAGGTGGTAGCGCGGGCGCGCGACGCGTCGACCGCCATCGAGCTCGCCTCCCGGGAGCAACCCGACGTCGCCATCCTCGACGTTCGCATGCCCGGTGGTGGCGGCCCGAGAGCTGCGCGCGAGATCATCCGTCGTTCACCGCCCACACGAGTGCTCGCCCTCTCGGCTCACGAGGATGCCTCAACCGTCCTCACGATGCTCCGCGCTGGCGCCCTGGGCTACGTGGTCAAGGGCGACTCGACGCAGGAGATCGTCGACGCGATCCACCGCTGCCTCCTCGAGGAACCCACGCTGTCCGGCATGGTGACGAATGACCTCGCTCACGCGCTCGCCGAGGGTCTCCACCGCGTCACGCAGGGTTCGCGCCGGCAGCGCGATCGCCATGCACGCGTGCGGCGCGTGATCGATGGGAACCGGCTCAGCATGGTCTTCCAGCCGATCGTCGACCTGAAGGACGGCACCATCGCCGGGGTCGAGGCACTGGCGAGGATCGCGACCAGGCCGACCCGTCCTCCGAACGAATGGTTCGCCGAGGCGGCCGCCGTGGGCCTGCTCCTCGAGTTGGAGCTCGCCGCGATCAAGGCCGCGGTCGCGCACCTCGAGAGCATCCCCGAGTCCTGCTACCTGAGCGTGAACATCTCACCGGAGACGATCGTCTCACCCGAGCTCGCCGGAGCGCTCGCGTCGGTTCCGCTCGAACGCCTGATGCTCGAGGTGACCGAGCACGCCCCGGTCGACGACTACGTCACCCTGACGGAGGCGCTCTCGCCGCTTCGCGCCGAGGGCTTGCGCGTAGCGGTCGACGATGCCGGGGCCGGGTTCGCGAGCCTTCGGCACATCGTCCGGCTGTGCCCGGACCTCGTGAAGGTCGATCTCACCCTGATCCGGAACATCGATGGCGACGAGGTTCGTCGCGCCGTCGTCACCGCGCTCGCTGCATTCGCCTCGCAGATCGGGGCCAAGATCGTCGCCGAGGGCGTCGAGACGGCCGGGGAGATCGCCGCGCTGCGAGCCATCGGCGTCCGGTTCGCACAAGGGTTCCACCTGGGCGTCCCGGGAGCGATCCCGGCGAACATCGACGACGGTTGGTCCAAGGACCGGCCGAGCACCGTCCGCGCCGACGGTGCTCGAGCCTCGGCGCCGGCTCCATGAGGAAGAAAGAAGGAGCGGACATGGCAAACACATCGACGGCGCGGTTCGGACTCCTCGCGCGCATCGGCGGCCGCGCCGCTGCTGCGAGCTTCCTCGTGATTTTGTGCTCCGTCGTGTTCGCCCCAGCGCCGGCCCGCGCGGCCTGCGACGTGCTGGACCCCACGTGCGTCGTCGAGACCGTCGAGGACACCGCGGACTCCACCACCGAAACGGTCGACGACGCGACGGGTGATCCCGCCGGAACGGTCGAGGAGACGGTAGAGGAGACG
>JBBDMP010000033.1:0-1340 GCA_040878265.1 Gaiellales bacterium
CACGTCTTCCCGGTCGACGACTTCATCCCCCAGGCGGAGGAGGGGTTGCTCCCGCCGGTCACGTGGGTAACTCCCCGGTTCGAGCTGTCGGAGCACCCGGAGTACAGCTTCTGTCACGGTGAGAACTGGACGACCGAGGTCGTCAACGCGGTGATGGAGAGCCCGCACTGGGAGGACACGGCGATCTTCATCACGTGGGACGACTACGGGGGCTTCTACGACCACGTCCCTCCGCCGCAGGTGGACGACTTCGGGTTCGGCATCCGCGTGCCGCTGTTGATCATCTCGCCGTACGCGAAACGCGGGTTCGTCACGCACGAGCTCGGGGAGTTCTCCAGCGTCCTGCGTTTCGTCGAGGATAACTGGGGGCTCACGCAGCTCACGCACCGAGATCAGGAGGCCACGCCGCTTCTGTCGGCATTCGACTTCGAGCAGGAGCCCCGCGCGCCCGACCCGCTCCCGCTCCGCACCGACTGCCTCGGCGACCGGTTCCCCGATCCCCGCCGCTACGAGAGCTGACCCTTCGACTCAGCCCTTCAGGGTGCCGATCGTACGAAGGAATGGCCAGCCGGCGGCGAACTGCGTCTCCGACGTGCCGTACGGGCACTCGTCCCTGAGGGGCAGCACGAGCTTCTTGAGCCTCGGGTTCTCGAAGTCGAACGCCCCGAGCAGCGGGTTGGCGTCGGCGTCGCGCCGCGTCATCGGCTCCAGCCCGAAGAGCTGCTCGATGAACGCGAGCACGGAGCTGAACTCGTACACCGTGTCGTCGACGGATCCGCCGTCCGGGTTGTCGCCACCGCGAGTGTATGGGCTGATGATCAGCGCCGGCGTCCGCGGCCCCAAGCCCATGATGTCGGTCTGCGGCGGCGCGACGGGGTCGTAGAACCCACCGAAGTCGTCCCACACGACCACGATCGCCGTCGTGGGCCAGTACTCGCTCTTCATGATCGTGTTGATCTGGTGGACGGTCCAGTTCTCCCCAGCGCACACGCTCTTCCCACCACCGGGATGCTCGTTGTAGGACTCCGACGGGACGATCCAGGAGACCTGCGGCATCTCGCCGGCTCGGACGTCGGGAACGAAGTTCTCGGGTGGCTCGACCTTGTTCCACATCGGGCCATAGCGGACGTGGCGGATCATCTGGAGCGCGTTCATCCACGCGTTCTCGTTCGCGTAGTACTTCCAGGTGATCCCGGCTTCTTCCAGCTGGTCCGGCAGCACCTCGATGTCGAAGCACAGGCGCAGCTGGCTCCAGAACTGGCCGAGCTCGTAGGTGTTCGAGCCGTTCGCCGTGATCTCGCGCTCGAGCTCGAGGATCCGTTCCTCGTCCTCGCGCGCGG
>JBBDMP010000034.1:0-6944 GCA_040878265.1 Gaiellales bacterium
GCACGAAGTCCGGCTTGATGTAGCTCAGGATTCGCTGGTAGTGCGTGATCACGAGGGCGCCCATGTCTGGCCCGACCAGCTTACGCACGCCCTGCGCGACGATGCGGAGCGCGTCGATGTCGAGCCCCGAGTCGGTCTCGTCGAGGACTGCGATGCGCGGCTTGAGGAGCGCCATCTGCAGGATCTCGACGCGCTTCTTCTCGCCGCCCGAGAACCCCTCGTTCAGGTAGCGGCCGGCCATCTCCTTGGGGATCTTCAGCTCGGCCATGATCGCCGTCAGCTCCTTGCGGAACTCGGGGATCTTGACGGGGTCCTCCTCGCCGCCCGCGCGCGCCTTGCGGATCGCGTTCAGGGCCGAGCGGAGGAAGCTCGCCACCGTCACGCCGGGAACCGCGTGCGGGTACTGGAAGGCGAGGAAGAGACCGCGCTGGGCGCGCTCGTCCGCCTCCAGCTCGACGACGTTCTCGCCGTCGAGGAGGATCTCGCCCTCGGTGATCTCGTAGCCGGGATGGCCCATGAGGGCGTAGGCGAGGGTCGACTTGCCCGAGCCGTTCGGGCCCATGATCGCGTGCACCTCGTTTGTGTTCACGCTCAGGTCGACGCCGCGGACGATCTCCGTGCCGTCCTCGGTGGCGACGTGCAGGTTCTTGATCTCGAGCAGAGCCAAGCTTGTGACAACCTCTCCTAGCTTCTCCCGCGGGCCCGGACGAGCCCTCGTGACTAGGTCCAGTGTAGCGACTCGCCCCCGGCCGACTTCCCTTCGCAGCGTGCTATCCTCGGTCCCATGCCTGGAAACATCGGCTGGCAGGGCGCCCTTCTCATCATCCTCGTGCTTCTGCTCGTCTTCGGCCCGAAACGTCTTCCCGAGATGGGCCGCTCCCTGGGCCGCGGAATGCGGGAGTTCAAGGATTCGCTGAGCGGCAAGGACGACGACGAGCTGGACAACGCCGAGCTGACGACGCCGCCCACGACGACGACGAAGGCCTCGGAAGAGGCCGCGTCTCAGCCGCAGAGCGAGCGCGTCTCCAGCTAGGAGGCTCCTGTGGCGCGCCTGCCGCGTCGCCTACAGCACGGGGACCAGGTCACGCTCATCGAGCACCTGGACGAGCTTCGGTCGCGGCTCGTCATCTCCCTCGTTGCCGTCGCCGCCGCCTTCACCGTCACCTGGATCTTTCGCAAGACGATCATCGGGTGGCTGAACCGGCCGCTCCCCCCGGACAAGAAGGAGCCGGTGACGTTCAATCCCTTGGAGGCGTTCTCGACCTCCTTCAAGGTCGCGTTCCTCGCCGCGCTCGCCATCGCCTTGCCGATCCTCCTCTGGCAGATTTGGAACTTCCTCGCGCCCGCGTTCGAGCAAACGAGCCAGGCAGTCGTCGTGCGGCTCGTCTTCGCCGCGTCGCTTCTCTTCGCCGGGGGCGCCGCCTTCGCGTACTGGGTCGCGCTGCCCGCGGCGATTCCTTTCCTCCTCGACTTCGACAGCGACCTGTACCGCAACGAGATCCGCGCCGGCCCGTACTACTCGTTCGCGGCGACGAGCATCTTCGGCATGGGCATCATCTTCGAGCTGCCTGTGTTCATCCTCGGGCTCGTCCGGCTCGGCATCACCTCGTCGGCCACGCTCCGTCGGAATCGCCGCATCGGCCTCGGGCTCTGCATCATCGCGGGCGTGCTGCTGCCGGGCGTCGACTTCGTCTCGACCGCGGTGCAGACGATCCCGATCCTGCTCCTCTTCGAGGTCTCCATCTGGGTCTCGGTCTTCTTCGAGCGCCGCTGGGCCGATCAGATCGCGGCGCGGCGCGAAGCCTTCGCCAGTACCGAGAACTAAGCGCTCAGCGGGCTGACCGCCTCCCAAGCGAACGTCTCCGCGACCTCACGGAGACGATCTCGAGTCTCCTCGTCGCAGAGCGCGCCCTTGACGCCCGCTTCGAAGAAGGTCTCGGGGCGGATGCCGAGGGAGCACGCCGCCTCGTACTCCCGCGTCAAGTCCGTGTCAAACATCTCCGGATCGTCCGTTGAGACCGAGCACAGCACTCCGGCTGCGACGAGCTCGGGGAGCGGATGCTCCTCGAGCGACCTGACCGCACCTGTCCGCAGGTTCGAGATCGGGCAGACATCGAGAACGATCTCCCGCGCGGCGAGCTCACGGACGAGCGCCGGATCCTCGACGGCGCGGATCCCGTGCCGAATTCGGTCGGCGTTCAGCGCTCGAAGGGCTCCCCAGATCGAGGCTGGGCCAACGACCTCGCCCGCGTGCGGTACCGACGCGAGGCCCTCTTCGCGAGCGAGCCGGAACGCCCGCTCGAACTTCTCCGGCGGATAGAGCGCCTCTTCGCCTCCCAACCCGACGCCGACGATGCTTCGGGACGCGTACTTGGCGGCGTAGCGCACCGTCTCGACCCCGTCCTCGAGCGAAGCGCCGCGGGTGATGTCCGGTGTGAGGCGAACCTCGACGCCGTGGAGCCGGCGCGCCTCCTCGGCGCCGTCGCAGTAACCGCTGAATATCTCGTCCCATCCGACTCCGCGCCAGGTGCGCTCGATGGGAGAGAAAATGCCTTCGATGTAGACGGCTCCGTGACGTGCGGCCTCGGCTGCATAGTCGATGACGACGCGGCGAAAGTCCTCTTCACGGCGAAGCGCGTTCGTCGTCAGGATCCAGACCTCGATGAAGTGGTCGAAGTCGCGGTAGCGGTAGAGCTCACGGATCCCCTCGACCGTGTCGGCGGGGAGCCTGTAATCGTTCTTCCGGGCGATGTCGAGCAGCGTCTCGGGGCGGACCGTGGCCTCGAGATGGACGTGCAGCTCGATCTTTGGGTAGGAGTGGGGCGACCCGCGCTCGGTATCCTCCACAGCCGCGGAGCGTACCGAGCCGCCCGCAGCCCAGGCTTTCAAGGAGGATTTCGCGAATGGCACGAGCTTCGACGCAGCGCCGCCGCCGCCCGCGGTCGCAGGCTCCTCGAAGCAAGCCGCGTTCGAGCCCCGAAGACCTGATGTTCTTTCCCCGGCTTCGCCGCCGGGCGAAATGGGTCTTCCTCTTTCTCGCGATCGCGTTCGGGCTCGGCTTCGTCGCCTTCGGCGTCGGCACTGGAGTCTCCGGCACGAGCCTCGGAGACGTCCTCCAGGACTTCCTGAACCGGGAGCCCGAAGGCATCAAGTCGGTCGAGGACGCGCGCAAGGAGGCGCAAGAGCGCCCGAACGACGTCCAGGCGCAGATCACCTACGCCACCGCCCTGCAGGCGAACGACAGGCGGCAGGAGGCGATCGCCGTCCTCGAGCGCTACACGACGCGCAAGCCGCGTGACGCTCAGGCCCTACGCCAGCTCGCCCTCATGTGGGGCGCCGAGGCCGGGCTGGCCCGGGAGGCCGCGCAGATCGCGAGCGCCGAAGCGCAGCAGATCTCGCTCCAAGAGACGCTTGCGCCGACCGAGGGCGGCGGCTTCTTCCAGGAGGTCGCCGGCAACCGGATCTCCGAGACGTTGGCGCAGGAGGCGCAGGCGAAAGCGTCGGAAGCCCAAGGCCGCGCCCTCCGGGCAGCCCGGGAGGAAGCAACCGCGTGGCGGGAGCTCAGCCTGCTTACGCCCGAGGACCCGGGCGTCTTCCTCCAGTTCGGGATCGCGTCCCAGGGCTCCGGGGACATCGAGGCCGCGATCGCCGCCTACGAGAAGTTTCTCGAGCTTGCCCCCGATGACTCGCGCGCCGACGTCGTCCGGCAGCAGATCGACCTGCTCAAGGCCAACCAGGAGCAACAGAGCGGCTAAGGTACGCGCTCGGCAGCGACCAGGGGGACGCATTGAACTTCGACATCAAGACGGAGCCGCTCGAGAACGACGCCTACGTGATCGCCCTATCGGGCGAGGTCGACCTCTACACGGCGCCCGAGTTCAAACAGCAGCTGCTCGAAGTGATCGCGCAGGACGCCAAGTACGTCGTCGTCGACCTCTCGGACACGACCTTCATCGACTCGACGACTCTCGGGGTGCTCGTCGGAGGCGTCAAGCGTCTGCGGCCGAACGGCGGCCAGCTCGCCCTCGTGTGCAGCGACCGGAACATCACGAAGATCTTCGAGATTACGGGCCTGGACAAGGTGTTCCCCATCTACGGGACGCGCGTCGAGGCGCTCGAGCAGGTCGGCCAGCCCGCTTCCCCAGCGTAGACGAAGGTGGGTCGCGTCCTCGCGGTCTCGCTGCTCGTTGCGGCGCTCGTGCTCGCGGGCTGCGGGGGCGAGGAGACGACCGGGTTCGAAGGCGCCGACGTCGCGAACGGGAAAGCGCTCTTCGTCCAGGGCCCCGGCGGCGGTAAGCCGAGCTGCGGCGGCTGCCACACCCTCGCCGACGCGGCGACCGTCTCACAGGTCGGGCCGAGCCTTGACGACGCCTTCCAGCGCATGCGGGAGGAGGGTTTCGAGGAGTCGACGATCTTCGCGGTGACGCTCGAGCAGATCGACCTGGCCGTGCTGCCGATGCCCGCCGACATCGTCACGGGCCAGGACGCCGTCGACGTCGCCGCCTACGTCGCGCGCTTCGCCGGCATGCCGCCGCCCGAGCAGCCAGGCGGCCAGACGACGGCCGCTACGACGACCTCGCCGTAGAGCTCGACGCCGCCTCAGCCTCGAGATCGACGACGACGTGCGCGATCGGAAGGTCGTAGGCGGCCCGCACGACCTCGAGTAGGCCTCGCTCGAGCCAGTTCGAGCGGCCGGGCGGGTGCGTGGAGATGATCAGCTCGTCGGGGTCGTACGTGCGGCAGCAGTCCTCGATCGCCTGCAGCGGATCCGCGTCGCCTACTTCCCCTCGAGCCTCCACACCGGCGGCGGCGAGCGCGGAGAGCGAAGCCTCCAGGCGGCCATGCGCCTCCTCTCGTGCGTGGTCGTCGTCGGAGGCCCAGTGGCGCAAAGGTGAGTTCAGCGCCGGGCAGACGACGAGCACCTCGGCGCCGTCCTCCGACCGCCGGACGATTTCGCTCCGCAACGCCTCGCCCGCGACGGTTTCGTTCGCGATCACGAGGATCCGCCGCCGTTCGTGCGGGCGGTGCGACCAGACCGCGGGCTCGCGCACCTTCGGCTCGGAGCGCATCCAGACACCAACGCCGACGGCGAGGACGAGGAAGGCGGCGAGCGCCCACCAGCCGCCGAAGGCCGCACCTACGAGTGCGACGACGAGGAAGACGAGCGCCGCGACGATGACGAAACTGAAGGCTTCTGCCTCCGAGCGGAACGGATTGCGCATGCGCGCCTCCCCGGCTAGCTAGACCACGTAGACCGTGGTGTACACCACGATCCACATTACGTCCACGAAGTGCCAATAGATCCCTGGGATCTCGACGCCGAGATGGTCGTGCGGCGCCGGGCCGTAGTGGCCGCGGACGGCCCGGATGAGCGCGTAGGCCAGGAGGTTGAGCCCGACGAAGACGTGCATCCCGTGCAGGCCGGTGAGCCCGTAGAAGGTCGAGCCGAAGGCGAGGTCGTCCGGGCCAAAGCCGAGGCGTGTGTACTCGCGCGCCTGGATGAGGAGGAAGGTCGAGCCGAGCAGGAACGTGAGCAGGAGCCCGGCGATCAGGCCGGCGCGGTTGTTTCGCTTGATCGACTGGAGCGCCCAGTGCATCGTGAAGCTCGAGGTCATGAGGATGATCGTGTTCAGCAGGGCGAGGTAAACGGGCAGCTCGAACGGCTCGGGCGGCCACGTCGTGTACTCCTTCGGCCCGACCACGACCCGCGCGAAGAAGTACGCCGTGAAGAACGAGCCGAAGAGCATCACCTCGGAGGCGATGAAGATGTAGATGCCGAGCAGCCGGGAGTCGACGCGCGAGCTCTTGTTCGCCACGGGAGGATGCGCCGCGTGGGCTTCCACTAGACCAGGGCCTCCGTTTCGCTCGCCGCGACGACGACGTGCGCGACCGGCAGCTTCGTCCCCTCGCGGATCCGATCCACGACGCCGCGCCGGAGCCAGCCCGAGGTCGCCTCGGGAAACGTCGAGACGATGATCTCGTCCACGGCCTCGTCCTGTACCGCGTTCAGGGCCGCGTTCACAGGATCGGGATCGCCGATGTGCCCGCTGGCCTCGACGCCGGCTTCCTGCAGACGTGCAAGTGCTGTCTTGAGCCGCCGCTCGACGCCGGGCTGGTCCGCAGGCGCGACAAGCGTGAACTCGACCGGCGCGGCCTGGGCACGCTCCTGGATGGCCGCGAGGAGCGGCCCGCCCACCATCGTTTGGTTGGCGATCACGAGCACGTGCGTGCGCTCCCGCGCCGAGTCGAGGTCGACGACGACGTGCTCGAGCGGCACTTGCACCGCTTTGCGCGCCTTTTCGATCAGGCCCTTCTTCAGCCAACGCGAGCGCTCGGGTGGGTGAGTGGAGACGATGACCTCGTCCGGGCGGTATTCGTAAACGGCGTCCTTGAGCGCCTGGAGTGGATCGGGATCGACGACAGCGCCCCTCGCCGCTATCCCCGCCTCGTGCAGGAAGTCGAGCGTCCGCCGCAGACGGCGGGCGGCGACCGAACGGCGGCTGTCCTCGTAGACGACGAACCCGGCGGAGGGCTCGTGCTGCGGGCTCACGACGGTGACCCGGATCGGCCCCTTCTTCGCCCGCTTCCGCAGTGCCTCGAGCAGCGTCCGCCCGGCTACCGTCTCGTTGGCGAGGACGAGGACGTGTCTCGGCTTCCCCGCGGGCGCGGATTCGGCGTACGGGTCCGAGCTCACCCCGCGCCCACCTTGTCGCGTTCGGGCGCCTCAGCCCGCTCCCCGTTGAAGACCGCGTGGCGAGCCCCGCGCACGCCGTACTCGTAGGGGCCGCCGACGACCTGGGGGATCTCGTCGAAGTTGAAGATGGGCGGCGGGGAGGACACCTGCCATTCGAGGGTGAGCGAACGCCAGGGATTCGCGGGCGCGGGCTCGCCGAAGCGCCAGCTCGTGATCATGTTGTAGAGGAAGAGGACCGTCGAGGCGCCCA
>JBBDMP010000035.1:0-6921 GCA_040878265.1 Gaiellales bacterium
AGATGTCCTGCGCCTTCGCCTTCGACTTGACGAGGATGTGTCGCACCTCGCGCGATTCCGGCTGCTCGAACTGCGCCTCGTTCTTCTTGTAGTAAGCCTGGATCTGCGGATCCGTCACCTTGACGCTTTTGGTGACGGAGTTGTAGATCTTCTCCGAGAGGACCCGCGAGCGAATCTCGTCGCGGACCTGCTGCTCCGTCAGCCCCTGGCGCTCGAGCTCCTCCTCGTACTTGGAGTCGTCGCCCTGGAAGAACTGCTCCTTGAGCTCGTCGAGGCGCTTCGTGACCTCCTGGTCGGTCACCTTGATCCCCATCTCGTCCGCCTCCTGGGCCCACTGAGCCTCCTCGACGAGGCTCTTGACGATCGAGCTCTTGAGGTCCTCATACTCGGGCGTTCCGGCCTCGGGGAAGTCCTGTTCCTGCGCCTCGAAGCTCGTCTTCGCCTGTTCGATCAGCCGGTCGAATTCCGTCTTCGCGATCTGGAACTCGCCGACCACCGCGATCGAGGTGGCCGGAACGTCAGGCTTGCCGGCCTCCTCCCCGCCGCAGCCGGAGGCAGCCAGCGCGAGGGCGAGCGCAAGCAGTGAGATGGACTTTCGCATCGAGAGGGTCATCGGGATTCCTAGGCGGCGAGCCGAAGATCGAGGATAGCATCGACGAGGCCGAGTGCCCGACCGAACCCGTCGCCTCGCAAGGCGACCTCCTTCCGGTCGCCCGAGTACACGGCCGTGTCCGCCGCACGGCGCAGCTGGCGCAACTCGGCGGAGCCGAGAACGAGCGGGCCGACGACGCTCCTCCCTCCCCGGTAGACGAGGTAGTCGGCGCCAAGACGCGCGAGCTTCAACTTCACCTCCTGGATGGCGAACAGGTTTTCCACGGGCTCGGGCAGAGGCCCGAAGCGGTCCTCGACGGCGGCGCGGAGCTCGCGCAGCTCGTCCTCGGACTCGACGAGCGCGAGCCGCCGGTGGACGTCGATCTTCGCGGCCTCGGCCGGCACGTAGTCGGAGGGGACGTACGCGTCTAGCTGGGCGTCCACGCGCACCGGCCGGGCCGCGGCACGGCGTGTCCCTGAGAGCTCGCTGACCGCCTCGCCGAGCAGCTCGACGTAGAGCTCGAAGCCCACCGCGGCCACGTGGCCCGACTGCTCGGCGCCGAGTAGGTCGCCGGCCCCGCGGATCTCGAGATCGCGCATGGCGATGGCGAAACCGGCTCCGAGCTCGGTGTGGTCGGCGAGCGTGGCCAGCCGAGCCCGTGCTTCGGGGGTCAGCTCCTGGCCGTCGGGATAGAAGAGGTACGCGTGGGCGGTGACGTCGCTCCGCCCCACCCGGCCGCGGATCTGGTAGAGCTGGGCGAGACCGAGAGCGTCCGCCCGCTCGACGACGAGCGTGTTCGCCTGCGGGATGTCGAGCCCGGACTCGATGATCGTCGTCGAGACGAGAACGTCGGCGTCGCCCGCGAGGAACGACAGCATGTGGCCCTCGAGCTCGCGCTCCGCCATCTGCCCGTGCACGACGATGAACCGGAGCTCGGGACAGAGCTGGCGCAGGTGCTCGGCCGCCTCCTCGATGGTCTCGACCCTGTTGTGCAAGTAGAACGACTGGCCGCCGCGCTCGGCCTCCCGGGTCAGCGCGAGCCGCACAAGGTCTTCGTCATACTCGCCGACGTGCGTGCGGATCGGGCGGCGCCCCTCCGGGGGCGTCTCGATCACGCTGATGTCGCGGAGGCCGGAGAGCGACATGTGCAGCGTGCGCGGGATCGGGGTCGCACTGAGGGCGAGCACGTCGACTTCGAGGCGAAGGTGGCGGAGGAGCTCCTTCTGGGCGACGCCGAAGCGCTGCTCCTCGTCCACGATCACGAGCCCGAGGTTCTTCGCCACGACGTCCCGGGACAGCACTCGGTGCGTGCCGATCAATACCTCGACTTTGCCTTCGGCAAAGTCTCGGAGAACTTCCTTGATCTCCGACGGCCTCCGGAAACGAGAAATCATCTCAACCCGAAGCGGAAGGTCCCGATAGCGGTCGCGGAACGTGTTCCAATGCTGCTGCGCGAGGATGGTCGTCGGCGCGAGCAGGAGGGTTTGCCCTCCGTTCACGGCCACGGCGAACGCGGCGCGGACGCCGACCTCCGTCTTGCCGAAGCCGACGTCGCCGCAGACGAGCCTGTCCATCGGCCGCGGTGTCTCGAGGTCCTCTTTGACCGCCTCGATGGCGGTCTGCTGGTCGGGTGTCTCCTCGTAGGGGAAGCTCGCCTCGAGCTGCTCGACGAGGTCCGAGTCCGTGTCGTAGGCAACGCCCTCCGCCCGCTGACGGCGGGCATAGAGCGCGATCAGCTCGCCGGCGAGCTCGCGCGCGCCCGCGCGCGCCCGCGACTTGACGAGCTGCCACGCCTTCCCGCCGAGCTTCGAGAGCGCCGGCGAATTGCCGTTGCCCGCGACGTAGCGCGAGACCTTCGCGATCTGTTCGTGCGGAACGTAGAGACGATCGTCCCCCTTGAAGGCGAGGAAGAGGTAGTCGCGCGTGATGCCGGCGACGGTCTTCGTCTCGAAACCGAGCAACCTGCCCACCCCGTGGTCCTCGTGCACGACGTAATCGCCGGTCCTCAGGTCGGCGAAGCTCTGGAGCGCCCGGCCGATGCGCACGTCGGTCCGCGGAGGGCGCTTGCGGAACACCTGCGTGTCCGGGAGGAGTACGAGACCTAGGTCGCGGAGGAGAACGCCCCTGCGCGCGGGCGCGACCGCGAAGAAAAGCTGCGGCTCGTCCGGCAGCGCGTCTCCCGGCTCGAGGAGCTCGGCATCGAGACGGCGGAGGAGAGCCTTCATTCGGAGTGCCTCGCCACGGTGCGCAAAGGTGACGACGACGCGGTTGCCTCCGCGCACGAAGGCAAGGAGATCGCGCTCCGCCTCGGCCAGCCCGCGGGCGGCGACGGCCGGGCGCTGGGCCTCAAAGGAGTGGCGCTGCCCGCGCGGCAGCTCGGAGAGCTGGACCGCGTCGCCAAGCCGGAGGTCGGCCCCGAGCTCTTCCGAGACCGCTGTTCGCGCCTCGTCGGCTTCCCACACGAGGTCGACCTGCTTGACCGGCAAAACGAGATCCCTCGGCGGAGGAGGCGGCTCCTCACCGATCCAGGGCTCGACGAGGTCGAGCCGGCGCTCCGCGGCGGGGTAGACGACCGCCTCGTCGAGGGGATGGAGCGTCCGCTGCGTGAAGGGCGAGAACGCCCGCAGCGACTCGACCTCGTCCCCGAAGAGCTCGATCCGGACGGGCTCCCGCCCGGTCGCGGGGAAGACGTCCACGAGTCCGCCGCGGACGGCCATCTGGCCGCGTTCCTGGGCCTGCTCGACCCGTTCGTAGCCGGCGAGCGCGAGGCGCTCCACCAGTCCCTCGATCCCCGGCGCGTCGCCCGGCCGGATGCGGACCGGCTCCGGACGCGCATGCTCCGGGGGGATTCCCTCCGTAGCGCCGACGGCTGAGGCGCAGACGAGGCCGCCGGCCGCGAGCACGTCGAGGGCTCGAGCACGCTCGCCGACGAGGTGCGGCGGCGGCGCAAGTCCGCTCTCCCAGCGGACTCCTCGCGAAGCGAGGAGTCCGACATGGTCCTCCCCGAGGAACCAGGCGGCCGCCTCCGCCGCGTCCCGCGCCTCGGAATCCTCCGGAAAGACGCAGGTTAGAGGCCCTCCCCGGTGCAGATAGAGCGCGGCGAGGAAGAGCGGAAGGAGCGACTCGGAGACCCGCGCAGGCGCGGGCTCGGCGGCGAAGGCATGCAGGCGCTCGCCCTCCGCGAGCGCGCGGGCCAGCACGGCGAGTGTCGGCAGCTTCTGGTCCATGACGACCGACGGAGCCGAGGCTCCGCGGGCTCATCGTAGCCGCGGGAACCTAGACTTCCGCTGTGGCTGGAGAGCTGCTCGGAATCGGCACACGGCCGAAGCTCGTCGCCTCCTTCGACCCGCCCGACGCAGAGGAGCGGTTCGCGGCCTGGCGGGAGGCGAACGCGGCGTGGCTGGCGGCAATCCCGCCGCAGGCCTACCGCGTGGAGTATGGCCGGACGGGGACGGGCCTCTACGTCCGCCTGCGCGTGGACGAGTCGGCTATACCCGCTCGTTGAAACGCTGCTGAGCGGACTCCAAGCCCTCGAGCGCGAGCGTCTCGACCGCGTCAGCTGCTCGGCCGACGAGCTCCTCGACGTCGAACTCCGGCGAGAACGGTGAGAGGACGAAGTCCGCCACCGGCCGCGGGTCGCCCCGCTCCGGCCGCCCGACCCCGACGCGCAGGCGGAGGAAATCCGGCGTCCCGAAGTGCTGTGCCACCGAGCGCAGGCCGTTGTGGCCCGCGAGCCCCCCGCCGAGCCGGACCTGCAGCCGTCCCGGCTCGAGGTCGACCTCGTCGTGGACGGCGACGAGTGCCTCGGGCTCGACCTTGTAGAAGCGGGCGGCCGCGCCGACGGAGCGGCCCGACTCGTTCATGAAGGTCTGCGGCTTGAGCAGCGCGAGGCGTAGTCCTTCGATACGAACATCCGCGAGGTCCCCCGAGAACTTCGACCGGAACGAGCCGCCGTGCCGCCGGGCCAGCTCGTCCGCGACGAGGAAGCCGACGTTGTGGCGCGTGTCGGCGTACTCGCGTCCCGGATTGCCGAGGCCCGCCACGAGCAGGTCGAGTGTCGAGGCCAGCTCGCCCCGACGGAAGAGGCGCAACTAGTCCTCGGTGTTCTTCTGCTCGCCGGCGGCGTCGGCCTCCGGCTCGGCGCCCTCGGCCGCCGCACCCTCCGGGCCTTCTCCTTCGGGCAGTTCGCCCTCGAGGCCCTCCTCGCCCTCCTCGAGCTCTTCCTCGACGACCTCGGGCTCCTCGATCTTCGTCGGCGGCGTGACCGTCGCTAGGACGGCCTCCGGATCGTCGAGCAGCCTGACTCCCTCCGGGACCCGCAGGTCCGAGATGCGAAGCGCGTCGCCGATCATGAGGGCGGAGACGTCGAGCTCGAGCCGGTCCGGCACTTCCATCGGCAGCGCCTCGACGTTCACCTCGCGGTTGATCTGGCTGAGGACCCCGCCTTCCTTCACCCCCGCCGGCTCGCCGACAAGCTCGACGACGACCTGGGCGTGGATGGCCTGGTCGAGGCGGACCTCCTGGAGGTCGATGTGCAGCAGCCGGCCCCGCGTCGCATCGAGCTGGTAATCCTTGAGCACCGCATGGTGGGCGCTGCTCTGGCCCTCGAGGACAACGTCGAGGATCGCGTGCAGGCCGTGATCGCCCGTGAGCGCCTTCCGCAGTTCGCGCTCCTCGATGCAGAACGGATGCGCGTCCTTGCCGTTCCCGTAGAAGACTCCCGGGACGAGCCCGCCCGCACGCAGACGCCGCGAGGCCGCGCTGCCACGCGCTTCGCGATCCTTGACCTTGAGCTTCATACGCTCGTCCGCCATTCCGGCGGGCAAGTGTACCCATCGCTTGGAAAACGGAGGTTGATGTGCTTTGGTTCGAGGTCTTGAGGATCGCCGGGGTCCTTCTTGTTGCCATCGCCGCCCTCGCGGTTCCCGCGAGTGCCGCTGCGACCCCGGGTTACCGGATCGTCGAGCTGTATCCATTTCCTTCGTCCGGCTACACGCCGGGCACGGTCGAGAAGATCAGCTTAGACGGCTGCGGCGGGATCCAGGGGCCGCCTTTCAGGCACGACCTTTACGACACCCCTCGCGGGGGAGGCACCTTCAGCGATCTCGTGGCGTGCTATAACGGCCGGCTGATCTGGGGCGGCGCGATCTCCGGGTCCGCAAAGACCTGTGGGCTGCCGATACCGAACCAGGCGGCCCCGATGTTGGCGCCGTACTGGACCGCATCCGGTACGCACTCGATCGTCGGCGCCGACTACGGCATCTACACGAAGACTGAGGGAACCGCTCCCGACCGCCGCTACATCGTCGAGTGGCGGCAGTTTCGAGTGAGCGATAGCGCGAAACGAACGTTCGAGGTGATCCTCCAGGAGAGCTCGCCCGTCGTCACGGTGCTCTACTCCACGTTCCTCGGGGGTAGCGACGCCGCCGTGGGTGTCCAGAACTCGAGTTCGACGGGTCAGGCGACGGCTTGGGACAAATGCGGTGCGACCGCGATCACGAATGGGCTGCGGCTCGACTTCGTCCCGGATCCGCTCATGACGGCGAGGCCGCGGATCATGGGTCAGCCGTTCGCCGGCGTCCAGCTCAACGGCGATCGCGGCACCTGGGAAGGTACTGAGCCGATGACGTTCGCCTACCAGTGGCGGCGCTGCGACCCGATCGTGACGACGAGCTGCGTGAACATCCAGGGGGCGAACGAGCTCACCTACACTCCGAGCTCCGTCGAGGTCAACCAGGGCCTGCGGCTTCGGGTCTTCGTAACCACTCCGTACGGAAACGACGTCGCCGATTCCGACGCGAGTGCGCTCGTCGCGCCGCCGCCCGTCGCCGGCTCCACGTGCACCGTCGAGGGCACCGAGGGTCCCGACACCCTGCTCGGCACGGCCGGTCCCGACGTGATCTGTGGCCGCGGCGGCAACGACCGCATCGCTGGGCTCGGCGGCGACGACATCGTTCTCGCCGGGGGAGGGAACGACGCGGTTAGCGGCGGCCCTGGCGCCGACCAGCTCCTCGGCTCGAGCGGAAAGGACAACCTCACCGGCGGCGGAGGAAACGACATCGTCAACGGAGGAGCGGGAGCCGACCGCGTGGTCGGCGGCGGGGGCTGGGACAGCCTCCTCGGCGGAGGAGGACGCGACTTCTTGCTCGCGAACGGCGACCGCGCGACCGACCGGCTCAACGGCGGTCGCGGCCGCGACCGTGGGCGCTGGGATCGCCGCGACCGCGTCCGCAGCGTCGAAGTCCGCCTCCCGCGCTAGCGGCTCTACTTCGCTCCGGCCAGCTCGCGGAAAGTGTCGAACGCCGGCTTGCGCTCACCGGACTCGGTGA